>DATGIH010000383.1:0-9404 GCA_035295865.1 Bryobacteraceae bacterium | reverse complement strand
AGGCAGTAAACGTAGCCAGATCGGCCTGAATGCCGCCAATTTCTTTCAGGCCGAGATGGTCGGCGTGGTTTTGCCGGTGCTCAGTGCGGTTTTGAAACAGGCCAACTGGCATTATGATTCGATCGGGTTTGCAACTGCCGCGGCCGGCCTAGGGACTTTGCTCGCCCAGTCGCCCGCCGGATGGCTGACCGACAAATTCACCTGCCGGCGCGCTCTTTTTGTCGTGGTCGCGCTGATCACCGGCGCATGTTTCGCGCTGTTGCCTCTGGTTCCATGTACGCCCGCCTGGGTCGATTCTCTTTTGTTTGTTTCCGGCGCGGCGCAAAGCTTTTTCGTTCCGCTGCTGGGCGCGCTGGCGCTGGGTTTGGCTGGACACAAATTACTGAATCGCGTTCTGGGAATGAACCAGAGCTGGAATCATGCGGGAAATATCGCCGCGGCTCTTCTCGCGATGGGCTTAGTTTCGGTTCTTGGCTTGAAGTCCGTGTTCTATTCCGTTGGATTTTGTTCGCTGCTTGCCGCTGCTTCCGTGCTTCTCATCCGGGAGAACGATCTGGATGAGAATGTCGCAACCGGGCTCACTCGCGGCGAAAAGAAATCGGAAGCCTCCTGGACCTACTTGCTCAAGGATTCCACCGTCCGATTTCTGCTGCTGTCTATTTTTCTTTTTCATCTCGCGAACGCGCCGATTCTTCCCGCTGTGGCGCTGTATGTAAAGAAACTCGGTGGGTCGGACAGTTGGATGACGGCGACTGTGTTGACCGCACAAGTGGTGATGGTGCCGGTTGCCATCTTCGCCGGACGATTTTGCGATACCTGGGGAAGAAAACCGGTGATGGCGATTGCGTTCTGGGTTCTTCCTCTGCGAATTGCGTCTTACGCGCTTGCCCACACACCGGCTGAGGTGGTTTACTTGCAAGGTCTAGACGGAGTCGGCGCGGGAATCTATGGCGTGGCGGTGGGCGCGTTGAGCGCGGACCTCACCCGCGGCAAAGGCGGATTCAATACTTTGATGGGTCTCTTTGCCACGGCGCTCGCTGTGGGAGGCGTCGTCGGCCCGATCACGTCGGGATTACTGGTGGAGCACATGGGCTTCTCGTTCACCTTCTATGCATTTGCTGCGCTCGCGGCAGTGGGCGCGGCGATTTTTACCAAGTGCATTCCGGAAACGCGCTAATTGGCAGAGACATCCCCAAGCCGCACCAGGATGCCTTGGTGAAACGCCTCGCATTCTCCGATGATCACGCAGAAGGGAAGAATCGAGCTGCGGTCGATCTTCAAGCTCAGGCTGGTCGCGCTGGTAGGAACTTGGAAGCGCCGGTGAGTGGGAATCGATTCTCCGGGTTGTAACAGCACGCTGAGCGGAACTTCATCCGGAGCGGGCGACGGATCGTATCTTTTCCAGGATGCGTCCACCAAATAGACATCGCGCGCGACTTTCTCTCGTTGGGCGACGCGGAGGGCGCGGCTAAAGATACGGAGATCGATATCGTAAATCGCGAGAGCGCCTTGAGGCGATTTGCGGACGTGTTCCACGGCGAGGCACCAATCGTCGTCACATTCGGGATCGCCCACCTGCAGGATCTGTCGCTTGGAGAAAGCGGTGACCGCATAGACAATCCCCACATAAAGGACGGCGGCGATCGTCAGGTTCCGCAGGATACCGATGGCTTTTCTGCCTTGGCCGCGGAGCGCTGTGGCGACGGCGATGGCTGCCGTGACAGCGGCGAGAGCCAATAACGCCAGGAACAGGAGATCGAATATCGTCATGCACTCTACAATACAAAGCACTTGTTAATAATGTCAACCTGCGGCACTCTCCCCTTGCGTTCACAGGGGAACTGTGCCATACTTCCCTAGGAATCACAGGGGAGTCAAATGGACAAAGCGCAGCTCGAACTGGTTCGCGGAACGTTGGACGTTCTCATTTTGAAAGCATTGGCTTGGGGCCGGCTGCATGGTTACGCGATCACCAATCTCATTCTCAGGCAGAGTGACGACGCGCTCCTGGTGGAAGAAGGCACACTGTATCCTGCGCTCTGGCGGCTGGAGAACAAAGGCCTGGTGGAAAGCGAGTGGGGGCTTTCGGAAAACAATCGCAAGGCCAAATTTTATTGGCTGACTTCCAAGGGCGCAAGCATTTGCGCCAGGAAACGAAGACGTGGGAAGCGTATGCCGCAGCCGTCGGAAAAGTACTGAGCGCCACGCGTCCGCCGCAGGTGGAGGAGGCTTAAATGAACCGCACTCCTTTTTGGAGGCGCTATGCGCGTTTGTGGAAGCCGGACGTGAGAGCGGACGTCGACGACGAATTACGTTTCCATCTGGCAGCGAAGGTGGATCAGTTGATCGCGCAGGGCATGGACCCCGAGGGCGCGAGGCGCGAGGCCGAACGTCAGTTCGGCGAACTCGCCATGGTGCAAGAGGTCGGCGAGCGGCTGGGTCGCGACCGGGAGCGCAGCAAGCAGCGCAAGGATTATTGGGGCGGCTTAATGCAGGATCTGCGCTACGCGTTGCGCACGCTCTCGCGCGATCGCGCCTTCACCATCATCACAGTGGTGATTTTGGCGCTCGGAATCGCTGCGAACACCGCAGTCTTCAGCGTCGTCAACACGGTGCTGCTGCGGCCGCTGCCGTTTCCGGATTCCCAACGGCTGGTCTGGATGGAATCGGGGCGATCGCTGAACGCTACTCTTCGCGACGCAGCCGGACTCTCCGGACTCACCTACACGGTCGCGGCGTATGAGGAGTTTCAGCGGCACAACCGTTCGTTCCAGCAGGTCACTGGATTCAATCCGTTCTACGGCAACGGCGAGTTCACGCTCACCGGCCGCGGTGAACCGCAGGCCGTCTTGGGCGTGATGGTGGCGGAGAATTTCTTCCAAACGTTGGGCGTTCAACCCATGTTGGGCCGGCTTTTTACCCATGAAGAATGCCAGAAGAATGGACGTGGCGCCGCGGTGCTCAGCTACGCGTTCTGGCAACGGCAGTATGCAGGCGATCCGAATATCGTCGGACAAGCAATTCTCTTGAGCAAGAAGCCCGTGGTTGTGGTGGGCGTGCTGCCCGCGAGTTTCGATTTTGGTTCGGTATTCGCGCCGGGCATGCGCATGGATCTGTTCGTCCCAGCCGTGATGGATGAACTGCGGTACTGGGGCAACACGTTGGCCATCGTTGGCCGCTTGAAGCCCGGTGCCACGGTATCGCAGGCGCAAGCGGAGTCGGACATTCTGTTCCCGCAGTTTAAAGCGGCTCATCCGGATTGGTTTGAAGATTACGCGTCGACACTCACGGGGCTCAAAGAATTTGTGACCGGCAAACTTCGCCGATCGCTGATTGTGTTGTGGTGCGCGGTGGGCGTGATTCTGTTAATCGTCGGCGTGAATCTGTCGAACCTGCTGCTCGCGCGAGCCGCCGCACGCGGCAAAGAGTTCGCGATGCGGATGGCCTTGGGAGCGGGGCGGGGAAGACTGATCCGGCAACTTTTGACCGAGAGCCTGGTTCTATCCAGTGGCGGTGCCATTCTTGGTTTGGGTCTCGCTTATGCGATCACCATGTACATGGCGCATCAGGGATCGATCGCGCTTCCGTTACTCAGCAGCGTGCGAGTGGATGGAGCCGCGCTGGGTTGGACGATTTTGATCGCGGTCGCGACCGCTGTTCTGTTCGGATTCGTGCCGGCGCTTCGCGCCTCCACCGGTAATCTTCAGGACGCGTTGAAGGACGCTGGTCCTGGAATGAGCGCGGGGCGTAAGCATGAACGAATGCGCGCCGCGTTGGTAATTTCCGAAGTGGCGCTGGCTTGTGTGTTACTGGTGGGCGCCGGACTCCTGCTGCGCAGTTTCCTCAAAGTGTTGGACGTCGATCTCGGATTCCAGCCCAGCCACGCCGCGGTGATCAAGATCGATTACGACGACGGGAACGATAAGAATAGCCGGATCCGGCGTGCGCAAATTCTGCGCGAGATGTTGCGGAACGTCGAGGCCATCCCAGGCGTGGAAGCGGCCGGCGAGACCGACATGCTGCCGCTGGGCCGCAACCGAAGTTGGGGATTCCAAGCAAAAGGACATACCTATCCGAAGGAAGTGGCAACGGTGGCGCTGGTCCGCATCGTCACGCCGGGTTATCTCAACGCGATGGGAATGCATCTGCTCGAGGGCCGCGATTTCAATTGGCAGGATGTGGAAGGACGCGAGAATGTGGTGATCATCAATCAAGCGGCGGCGCGGCGGTTCTTTCCGGGCGAAGATCCGGTGGGACGGCTCGCGCTGGTGAATGGCGATACGCGCGTGATTGGATTGCTTAGCGATGTGCGCGAGCATAGCCTGGAATTTTCCGCCTCGCCCGAGATGTACTTGCCCGCGGCGCAGACGGATCCCGAAGGCGCGGAGCTGGTGATCCGGACCAAGCTTCCGCCGGAAGCACTGGCATCCGCCGTAATGAAAACGCTGCGCTCGCTCAATCCGTCGCAACCGGCGGCGGAATTTCGCCCGTTGCAGCAAATCGTCGATCATTCGGTGTCGCCACGCCGCTTTTTCGTGATGCTGGTGGCGAGCTTCGCGCTGTTGGGATTGATTCTTGCGTCGCTCGGAATTTACGGCGTTATCTCTTACTCCGTGACGCGGCAGACGCAGGAGATCGGAATCCGGATGGCTCTCGGCGCTACCGCGTTTCAGGTTCAGCGCGGGGTGATCGCGCGGGCGTTGCGTTTGGCGCTCGCCGGAGTCACGCTCGGAACGATCGGGTCATTTGTAACGGCGAGATGGATTGCTTCGCTGCTGTTCGGCACTCGGCCTACGGATCCGGCGACGTTCGGCGGGATTGTCGTGCTGCTTTGTGCGGTCGCGCTGTTGGCCGGTTACCTGCCTGCGCGACGGGCTTCGCGGATTGATCCGATGAATGCATTGCGGACGAACTAGGGACGCGGTCCCTCGGGTTTCGTGGTGGCGCTCCCTTGCGGTCGCGGTTCGGTAGCGCTGGGCGCTTGCTGCCTCTGCATGGACCGCTTAATCAGGAAATCCACCACGGCCTGGCGTTCTTCGGGATCGATTTTGCCGTTGTGGTTCTTGTCGAAAGCGTTCAGCAGCAATTTGAGTTGACCGGCGCGCTCTTTGCCGAGCGCTTCTTCATCCACGCCGTTCTCAAGCATGGTGGCTATGAACTCTGCACGCGTTCCGGCGCGGAATTCCGGAACATCCGCAGGACTTGCGAGCGCTACGGATACAAACGCGAAGGCCATTTCGTTCGTGGTCTGTTCGCCGAACTTCACCTCTTGCGGCGGATTGCTGGGATTGTGCGGATTCGCGGCTGAGTTGTCGTACGTGTACTCCATGGACAAGACGGTGCCTTTCGGCAGTTTCATCGGATTCGCGTAGCGATACGCGCCCTGCCAGTTGAAATCCCAATCCTTGATCCAGATGAGCGCCTCAACCGTTCCATCGGGAAGCTTCGCGTTCACCTTCATGTCCTTCGCCAGATAATGCGCGTGCGGAAAGACGGCGATCGCTTCGACATCCATGGGAAGGATGCCTGAGGATTTTACGACATAGTGATTCTCGCCTGGAGGAATGTCGATTTTTTGATTGCCGAGAACATAGAGCGTCAATCCCTTGGTAGGCGGTTCTTTCGAGAACTTCAGTCCCAAGCGCGATTGATCCTCTTCCGGTTTGCCATCCAGATGGTAATGGATCTGCAAAACCAGATCGGCGCCTTTTTTGATGGTCGCGGCGATGCCGGGACGTGCGGTAGCCGGTTGCGATCCGGGAGCCCATCCGCCGAGCGCTCCCGTGATATCCAAGCCTGGACCGCCGACGCAATCGTAACCCTTGCCGGGCGCTTCTTCCTTTTTACGCGCTTCACCCGAGGTATCCATGAACAGGATTGCGTGATGAACAACTTTTGCGTTGCCGGGCCGGAACTCGACGGTCTTGACGTATTCGTCTTCGGTGGCGTTCATGGGAACCACGAAGCACCGAAATTGATCCGGGCCCTCGGCCGGCAGCGAATACGGCTGCGTCATTTCGATCACCTGATCGGGTTGGCCTGCCATCCAGCCAGCCGTGAACGTCGGTGGCACGGGCTTCTCTTTCGGATTCCCTTCCGGAGCGCCGTGCATGGCCCAGTCCTTGATCGTAGCGATCTGTTCTTCCGTGAGCCGGCGTTCATCCAGGAACTCGCCGTAGCCAGGAGTGGCTTTCCACGGAGGCATGACGCGCGCCGTGGTGATGGCTGCGATCTGCTTAGCGCGCTTGGCCGCGTCGTCGTAGGTCAGCAATGCAAAAGGCGCAACCTCGCCGGGACGATGGCAGTTGGAGCAGTTCTTGTAAAGAATGGGCGCGATGTCGCGATTGAACGTCGGCGTGGCGCCGGATTTGACATTGCCCGCGTATGCGGCGCCTGCCATCAGAACGAGAGAAACACAAATCGGATTTCGCATTAGTTGATTCCTGGAATAGCGCAGCCCAGCACTCGGGTCACGGGATGCGGAACGGGTTTGCCTTGCAAAATGGCATTGAGCGCCTCATCCAGATCGTTCTGGGTGGGACGAAAACGTGTTTTGCCGAACTCGACGAATCGATCGTCCACGCGGCCGCGATACAATTCCTGGCCGTCCGGACCGAGAATCACGGCTTCGGGCGTCGATCGCGCGCCGGTTTGGCGCGCTAGAGTTTGATGCGCGTCCAATAAAGCGGGAAACGGGACCAAATATTCTGTGTCATGTTTGCGCACTGCGTCGGCGGTTTCCGATGGATCCGAGTACACGTTGAAAAAAACCACGCCGCGCGGCGAGTATTCGCGGTACATGCGCGCCAAAATCGGCGCATAGGTATTGGAATTCGGGCAATCGATGGCGACGAAAATAAAGACGGTCGCTTTGTTTTGGCGAAGGTCGGCGGATGTGTGGGTTTTCCCCGCCGTGTCTTCCAGGGAAAAGGTGGATGTAGAAGCCCAGGCGAGGCTCGCCATCAGCGCAAAAAGAAGAAGGATCGACCTGCGAAACACTGTTCTTTTATTTTAGCTGAACGGGGGATCTTTAACGGCCAGCCGGAGGCTTGTCCCACGCCATCACGCTGTCGGTATCCGATAGGTTGATTTTGCGGGAATGGCGGCCGGCGACATGAATGGTTGCCGCGTGCGAATGACGCAACGTCACGCCGTCCGCATCTTTCAACTCGATGGTGTCGCCGTGGGAACCCGGCGCGTTTGCGATGTCGATGGAGTCCAAGAGAAGATTCTGCACATTCTCGGCGCGTAACCCAGTTTGCCAGGTTGCGGCTTCCGGCTTATCCCAGCGGATTTGCACATCGTGCATGCTGGAATTTCGCGCGTGTTTAAGGGTGATTGCGTCGCGCGTGTTCTCGTAGGGCGCATTCGGGTCGTGAGAAACAAACAGATGTACGTTATCGAGATGAATTCCATCGAGCCAGCTATCCGGGTGTCCGTTGATGGCGGAGGTTCCGGTGCCATGCGCGATCACATTGCGAATCGAGACATTACGGATGACACCGGCCTTCGGTTCGTTCTCCCGCTTGGTTCCATCCACCTCGCTGCGGCGCTTGATATTGAAATGGATCGGGTCGCCATCGCCCCACCAGAACCAATCGAAGCGGCGGGTTTCAATCAGCACATCCGAGATGGTGACGTCTTCTACGATTCCGCCGTCGAACACCATGAACGCCAGGCCGCGATTCGAGTTGGTGATCACGACGTTGTTGATGGCCACGCGCCGGACCGCGTTGGAGTTTCCGTCGCAAAATTTGATGGCGCTCGAAGCCGAGGAGAAGCGGCAGTTGGTCACCGTGACGTTTTCGGTGGGCAGCGCCGGGCCCCAAATGTCCGCCGAATAGAATACGAGCGCGTCATCTCCAGTTTCGACGGTGGAATTCGAGATGCGCACATCCTGGCAGCCGTCCGGATCGATGCCGTCGGCCCAGACCGCTTCTTTCTGGCTCGAGTAGATATAGACGCCGTCGATGGTGAGCCGCTTGCACGCGTACGGATTGATGGTCCAACTGCGGGAGCGCAGAAATTTCAATCCCGAGATGCGGATATCCTCGGATCGCAGCAACAGCACCAGTCGCGGATACACTGCGTTGTTTGCCATGCCGACGGGGAAGGATCGAAGCAGCGGCTTGCCGGTCGCTTCCATCAGCCGTTGGTTGGGCATGATGTAAAAATCGGTGAAGTTGTTCGGCCGCCATTCGTAGACAGCCTGGCCGTCCAGCGTGCCGCGGCCTTCGATCGCGATGTTGTGGAGATCCTCGCCGTAGATCAATGCGGCGGTTTTTTCGGAATCAAACTCTTTGCCGGACATCGACGCGAAGATTGTCGCGCCCGCTTCGACGTAGAGGCGAACTCCGGATTTCATGTGCAGCTGCCCCGACGTGTATTCTCCCGGCGGAACATAAACGGTGCCGCCACCGGCTTTGGCGCACGCGTCGATGGCTTGTTGGATGGCCGGGCGCGCGTTGTCGGTCTTGCGGCCTGACGCGCCGTAGTCTTTGATGTTGACGACAGGTTGTGCCGCGGCGGTGGCGGCGAGCGCGAACAGGGCGGCGATCCAGGATTTCATCAAGAACGATTCTGTCACGTCACCGGACGGCGAGTGCGGCCAAGGACCGAAGTTGAGATCGCAGTTTTCTCTTGACTTTGCATAGTAAAGTACTTTAATATACTGCCATGGCAACCCTGATCTCCTCCCCGGTCGATTCTCCCTACGCCCGCTGGCATGAGCATTTCTTCGAAAATCGCGACCGCGCAGGCGCCCTTCCGTGGCAAGATTCTTACGAACTGACGCTCGCTGAACGCCGCGCCGTCTCGCGATCGATTCAGCAGTTTCAGCTTGGCGAATATGCGCGCGGCCGCGGATTCGTGCGGCGGGCGTCGGCGCATCCGGCGCTGGCTGCGGATTCGTGGTTCGTGCCCTCGCTTCGCCTGTTTATCCAAGAGGAGCAGGAGCATAGCGGAATCCTTGGCCGGTTTCTGGATCGCGAAAATATTCCGCGCTTAACGCATCATTGGATGGATAAAGTTTTTCGCCGGCTGCGAAAGCTGGCCGGACTGGAAGCCTGTGCCACGGTTCTGGTGACCGCGGAGGTTCTGGCGATTCCGTTCTACCAAGCGCTGCGCGACGCCACCGGATCGCCGCTCTTGCGCGCCATCTGCGTGCGCATTCTGTGCGACGAAGCGAAGCACTTGAATTACCAGGCGCTCACCATTGGCTTGGTTCGGCGGGGGCTATCGGAAAAGGCCCGCGCGTTTCGTTCGCTTTGCCATCGGACGCTGTTCCACACCACGGCTTTCCTGTTGTGGCAAGAACACCGGCCCGTTTTTCGCGCGGCGGGCTGGAACTTTGAGCGCTTCTGGCGCGATGCGCGCAGCACTTTCGAATTCCTCGAATCCAGAAT
>DATGIH010000382.1:0-15501 GCA_035295865.1 Bryobacteraceae bacterium | reverse complement strand
CGCGTTGTCGATGGAATCGAACGAGCGGAACTTCACTTTCGGATTGTGCTTGGCCAGCACCTTGGTGATGGCTGCCGTCAACGTCGTCTTGCCGTGATCGATGTGCCCGATCGTCCCGATGTTCACGTGCGGTTTGCTGCGGTCAAATTTTTCTTTCGCCATGTCCCTTATCCTTGTGGAATTCTTATCTAGCTACTTTTCCCTGAACCTTCGCCACAATCTCCTCGGAGATGTTTTTCGGAACTTCCTCGTACTGCCCAAAATGCATCGTAAAGGTGCCGCGCCCCTGCGTACGCGATCGCAGCTCGGTGGCGTAGCCGAACATTTCCGACAACGGCACCATCGCCTTGATCACCTGCGTCGTTCCGTGGATTTCGGTCCCCTCCAACCGGCCGCGCCGCGAGCTGACGTCGCCGTTCACCGCGCCCATGTACTCTTCCGGAACCACCACTTCCACGCGCATCACCGGCTCAAGCAGTACCGGTTTCGCCCGCTTGCAGGCTTCTTTTACGCAAATCGAGGAGCAGATCTTGAACGCCATTTCCGACGAATCCACATCGTGGTATGCGCCGTCGAAGAGCGATACTTTCAGATCCACCATCGGATAGCCGGCCATCATGCCGCCTTCCACCGCCTCGCGCACGCCCTTTTCCACCGCCGGAATAAATTCTTTGGGTACCGAGCCTCCGGTAATTTCGTTTTCGAATTCGAAGCCCTTGCCTGGATTCGGTTCCACCCGCAGCTTGGTGCGCGCATATTGACCAGAACCGCCGGTCTGCTTCTTGTGCGTGTAATCGTATTCGGCCGTGCTGCGAATGGTCTCGCGATACGCCACCTGCGGCTTGCCGACATTGGCGCCGACGTTGAATTCGCGCTGCATGCGGTCCACGATGATTTCCAGGTGCAACTCGCCCATACCGGCCAGAATCGTTTGCCCGGTGTCGGGGTCGGTCGAAACTCGCAGCGTGGGATCTTCCTGCACCAGCTTCTGGATCGCCATGCCCAGCTTTTCCTGATCGGCCTTGGTCTTGGGCTCGATCGCCAGCTGAATCACCGGCTCAGGGAAGTCGATGGACTCAAGCAAAATCGGGTGCTTTTCGTCGCAAATCGTATCGCCGGTCGAAACATTCTTCAGCACCGCCGCGCAAATGTCGCCGGCCAGAATCTCCTGGATGTCCTCGCGCTTGTTGGCGTGCATCTTCACCAAACGGCCCACGCGCTCGCGCCGGTTCTTCGCGACATTGAATACCGATTCGCTCGCGCCCAACCGGCCGGAGTACACGCGAATGAACGCCAACTGACCCACGAACGGGTCGGTCATGATTTTGAACACCAGCGCGGAGAACGGCGCCGTATCGTTGGTAGCGCGCTCTTCCACCACTTCCGGATTGTCGGGCAGGGTGCCCTTCACCGGAGGAATATCGATGGGTGAGGGCAGGTAATCCACAACCGCGTCCAGCAGGTTCTGCACGCCTTTGTTCTTGAACGAGCTGCCGCAGATCACCGGGAAAATCTTCTGCGCGATGGTCGCCTTGCGAATCCCATCCGTCAATTCTTTCTCGGTAATCGGAGTGCCTTCCACGAACTTCTCAAACAGACGGTCGTCGGATTCGGCTACGGCTTCAATCAACTGCTCCCGGTATGCCTTGGCTTTTTCAGCTAAGTCGGCCGGGACGTCCACCACATCGAACTCAGCGCCTAATGTTTCATCGCGCCAAATGACGGCCTTCATCGTGACCAGATCCACGATGCCCTTGAACTGATCCTCGGCGCCCACCGGAATCTGAATCGCCACCGGACGGCATTTCAGCCGGTCTACGATGGTCTCCACCGAGTGATAAAAATCCGCGCCCACGCGGTCCATTTTGTTGATAAAACAAATGCGCGGAACGCCGTATTTATCGGCTTGGCGCCACACGGTTTCCGATTGCGGCTGCACGCCAGCGACGGCGTCAAAAACCGCGACCGCGCCGTCCAGCACGCGCAAACTACGCTCCACTTCCGCGGTGAAATCCACGTGACCGGGAGTGTCGATGATGTTGATGGTGCAATCGCGCCATTCGCAGGCCGTCGCGGCCGAAGTAATGGTGATGCCTCGCTCCTGTTCCTGCTCCATCCAGTCCATAATGGCCGTGCCTTCATGGACTTCCCCGATCTTGTGCGTTCTCCCCGTGTAATAGAGAATTCGTTCGGTAGTGGTGGTTTTTCCGGCATCGATGTGCGCCATGATGCCGATGTTTCTCATCCTATCGAGCGGTGTAGTGCGTGCCATAAAAAGTTCCTCAGTTCTTCAGTTCTTCCGTTTTTCAGTTCCTAACCGATGAACCGAAGAACTGAAGAACCGATGAACCACCTACCACCGGTAATGGGCGAACGCTTTGTTCGCTTCCGCCATCCGGTGCACATCATCCTTCTTCTTAATCGCCCCGCCGCGCATATTCGCGGCGTCGTTCAACTCGTTCGCCAGCTTCTCCGGCATGCCTTTTTCCGGACGCGAGCGCGCATTCTGCAAAATCCAACGGATCGCCAGGCTGGTGCGGCGGTTCTGCGAAACTTCCACCGGAACCTGATAGTTCGCGCCACCGACGCGCCGCGTCTTCACTTCGAGCAACGGCTTAGCGTTCTCCACGGCCTTCTTGAACAGCTTTAGCGGATCGTCCTGCGTCCGCTCCTTGATCATGTCCATCGCACCGTAAAAAATCCGCTGCGATGTATTCTTCTTGCCGTCCCACATCATCGAGTTGACGAACTTTTCAGCCAACGTCGAGTTGTACACCGGATCCGGTAAAATCTCTCGCGCTTCTGGTCTGCGTCTGCGTGGCATACGTTATTTCGCCGGCCCCTTAGGCCGCTTGGCTCCATATTTCGATCGGCTCTGCTTGCGATCCGTCACGCCCGCTGCATCCAGCGTCCCCCGGACCACGTGATAACGAACACCCGGCAGATCCTTCACGCGGCCCCCGCGAATCAGCACAATCGAGTGCTCCTGCAGGTTGTGGCCGACGCCCGGAATATAGGTGGTCACCTCGATGCCGTTCGTCAACCGGACGCGCGCCACCTTGCGCAGCGCCGAGTTCGGCTTCTTCGGCGTAGTGGTGTAAACGCGAGTACATACCCCGCGCTTCTGCGGACAAGCCATCAACGCCGGACTGGCCGTCTTATACCGTGGCGGTCTCCGCCCTTTTCGCACGAGCTGAATGAACGTCGGCACGAATCTCCTCTTGAGACGTTTTTGTGTTCGTTGGCACTGAACGGCAGGCGAAGGCCCCACCGTCAAAATAAATCAGGCAAAGTAAATCAGACTACAATCTGCGAGGGTACTTGCTATGGACTAGCCCATGCTCTCAGCGGCTCAAAATCCGCCAAGAACCTCGGGGCCGACCCCAGGCCGGACTTCCCAACTAGGAAAGCGGTAGCACAGGAGTAGAAGACACAACTCGCGAACCCATATAAGAATACCCAACCAGCCCGGAAGTTGTCAAATCGGCATCGAGGGCGGCATTGGTTCCGATGACTCTCGTGTACGTAGCGGCTCGACTCTGTTTGCGTTCGATCACCGCCGAGGAACAGGTGCGTCTAGAAGTTGAACACAAAAAGATCAAGAGCGAGATGAAGCCCGTTCCCCCGGACATCAGCGTAGCGCTCATTGTTCTTGTCTTGCTTTTGATGCTGGAGTTGCTGCTTTTGCCGTCCACGCTGATTTACTGGCTGTTAGGGCTACCGTTTACCGCCGCCGTGCTCAGATTGGACTGGAACACCGGCAAACTAGCTATATGTGTGATCGCTTATATCGGTGCAGCTCTCTGCTGGCGGTGGTGCCTTCCATTGCTTCGTTACGAACTGTACTCTTTGATAGCCACACTTTTCGATTTCCCTGCTGGCAGTCACCGACGCAGTGCACTGTCGCGCATCCACACGGGCATTCATTTTTAGCGGTCCGTGGGGTAGTGCCGCGAAATCTGTGTCCCTAGAGTTCAAAAGGCCATTTCGCGCAAACAGCGGGTGATATGCCCTACATTTCGCGTAGTGGTAAGAAGTTTCGCTTGACTTTAGGCTCGGGCAGAAAATTGCAGTTTAGTTAACAGCCGCATAAGAAACGGCGATCCGGGGCGAAGTATTTCGGAACCATATGAGTGCTCGATGACACGGCTCTCTTCGTGCGATCCGAAGTTCGTCCCCGGAATATTTTGCGACTACTATGGTATAGGATCGTTAGACGAAAGTATAGGATCTTTACACAAGGTAGTTATCCAGATCACAAAATATTCCACTCGCTTGCGCTGACTACGTTTTCAAACGGAACCCAGACTGGCTTTGATCTTGTAGCACCTATTGAAACCATTGGGCGGATGATGTAATCTAAACATCGGTTTGGAAACTCAGCGTTCCTTTGATAAGTTTCGACTACGAGCAATCGAGCAGCAGCTTACTGCCGAGATCCACGTAGCCGGAGAACGACTCAGATTGGCGACAACAGACGAGGAGAAACGCACTTCGCGCGAAGCGTTGCAATGCGTCCTAAGTCAATTCTCCGATTTCGCGGCACGGGGAATTGTACCGGACAAATTCATTGACGGGCCTTCACTTGGGGGCCGATTCAATTCAGGCGCTTGAAATTCAAATGGACCCACTACCTCGAGGGCTTTGGCGATGAACCAGGTACTGGAATCGCTCCTTTGCACTCAGTGGCCTTCCCTCCGGGCTTTGCCGCTCCAACTTCCTGATATTATTGTGGCTAGACCCCAATGGCAAGAGCAGCCATTCACGCCCTTGCACGCCGTGCCGGCAGCTTAGATATTCAGGCTTTTCGAGATGCCTGCACCAATTTCGCAACGGGCGTCGCCGTCGCCACCGTTCAAGCGCCGGACGGATCGCTCCACGGCCTAACAGTCAGTTCTTTCACTCCCGTTTCCACCGAACCTCCACTGATTTTGATCTGCATCGATCACGGTTTTAGTTCTCTTCAACACTTTCGGGCATGTGCGAATTTTGGAGTGAATATTCTGGCGGAATCCCAGCGCGAGATTGCAGTGTCATTTGCCGAAAAGGACGACAATCGCTTTGACGGTGTGGACGCTTACCTGACGACGGGAGGCGCGCCTTTCTTGCGAGGGTCGCTGGCAGCTATGGAATGCAGCCTGGAAGCCATCATCGAAGCTGGCGACCATGCCATCTTTCTGGCGGAAGTGGTGCACACGGAGTCAGATAAGGGCAGCCCGCTGATCTATTTCCAACGAGGCTATCGTTCGATGGCGCAGCATAACCCCACATAAGCTCACCCCACCCAAAACGCGGCACCCGTCGCCGACGACGATCGCCAGATCAAATGCGATTGGGAAACGCAGCACAAGTAACACGCGTGCTGATTAAGGTTCAACTCGCGCGGTTCGCGTAGTTCTTCGCGTAGTAGGTTTGGTACTCGCCGGATTTCACGTCTCGGACCCATTTCTCGTTTTCCCGGTACCAGTCCACCGTCGCTTTCAAGCCCGATTCGAAATTCATTTGAGGCGTCCATCCGGTTTCCTTCGAAAGCTTTTCGCTCGACAGCGCGTACCGGCGATCATGCCCCGGCCGATCGGCCACCGTGGTCATCAAACTTGTAGGCTTGCCGGTGATCTCAAGGATCCGCTCGATCACCCAACGGTTCGGCACCGATCGATTCCCGCCGATGTTATAGATTTCCCCGTCCCGCCCTTTCTCCAGGACTGACAATATCGCGCGGCAATGATCCTCCACATACAACCAGTCCCGCACCTGCATTCCGTCGCCATACACGGGCAGCGATTTGTTCTCCAGGGCATTCGAGATCATCAAGGGAATCAGCTTCTCGGGGAATTGATATGGACCGTAGTTGTTGGATGCCCGGGTCACCATGACAGGCATCTTGTATGTCTTGAAGTAGCCGAGTGCCAACAAATCCGATCCGGCCTTCGTGGCGGAATACGGACTGCTCGCTTGCAGCGGAAATTTCTCGTCCGCTTCGAGCGGCGCTTCCAGACTCCCGTAAACTTCATCTGTCGATATGTGAATGAACCGGCGCACGGGTTTGGCCCGCATGCTCTCAAGAAGATTGAACGTGCCCCTCAGGTTGGTCTCGAAGACGGGCAAGGGCGACAAAATGCTCCGGTCTACATGCGACTCCGCGGCGAAGTGAATTACTGCGTCCGGCTTGGTCTCGTCAAACACCCGGCCCAGCGATTCCATATCGCAAAGATCCACTTTGTGGAATCTATAATGAGGGTGATCCGCCACGGACGCCAGGTTTGCGAGGTTTCCGGCATAAGTGAGCTTATCCACGTTGGCGATCTCAAAAGAAGGATTCCGCAGGGCGAGACGGACGAAGCAAGAGCCGATGAATCCTGCGCCGCCAGTGACTAGAATTTTCATTTGGTAATTTCCCATTGTACTGAGCAGATCGATGGGCCTGAACCGGGCGAACCTCATGAGCGGCAGTGCGTACCAAGGACGGCCGGGTGGAGAACTTGCCATCCACCGTCTGGTAAAGCGCGGCTATCCGGCGCGTTTGTTCCAAGCTTCGGTCACACGGCCCGGTCGAGGAAAGATCCTGAGTCAAAGATGCTGTTCTTCGAGTGACGAAAGATCTGGCAAGGCGAGATGAGCGCTCCGACTATACTGGTTGTTGCTCTTGCAATGTTGATTCCAGCCGATCGACGCGCGACGTGCACAAAATTTTACTGATTTTCGGCACGCGGCCAGAAGCGATCAAGCTCTGTCCCGTGGTTCGCCGGCTTCGCGAAGAACCTGACAAATTCGATGTGAAAGTCTGCGCCACCGCCCAGCACCGAGAAATGCTGGATCAGGTACTGCAGGCCTTTGACGTGAAGCCAGATCATGACCTGGATCGAATGCTGCCCGGCCAGACCTTGTTTCAATCCACTTCTCGAATTCTGGCTGGACTTGAAAAAGTGTTGGATGTCGAGCAGCCGGACATGGTGGTGGTGCAGGGCGATACCACAACCACGCTATGCGGCGCTCTGGCGGGCTTCTATGCGCGCGTTCCCGTGGCGCATGTGGAAGCCGGGCTTCGTACGGGCGATTTGGGCCAGCCGTTCCCGGAAGAAATGAACCGGGTGCTGACGTCCCGAATCGCGGCTCTGCACTTCGCCGCCACCGAGCAAGCCGCAGCGAATCTACGAAGCGAGGGAATCCCTCCGGAATCAATCAGCATTACCGGGAATACCGGCATTGATGCGGTTCTCTATGTGCGGAACGGGTTAGAACGGGTCGTGTTGAAGGGTCCCGATTGGAGTATGCTAGACCCCACCAAGAGATTGATCGTGGTGACCGCGCATCGGCGCGAGAGTTTCGGGGACGGATTCGAACGAATCTGCCGGGCGCTGGCTAAGATCGCGGATCGCGGCGATGTGCAATTGATCTATCCGGTGCATCCGAATCCGAATGTGCTGGGACCCGTGCATCGTCATTTAGAAGGCCATCCCAGCGTGCGGTTAATTGAGCCGCAAAGCTACGTACCGTTCGTGGATCTGATGCGCCGGGCTTATCTGCTGATCACGGATTCGGGAGGCGTTCAGGAAGAGGGACCTTCGCTCGGAAAGCCGATTCTGGTGCTCCGCGAGAAGACCGAACGTCCGGAAGCGGTGGCCGCCGGAACCGTGAAGCTGGTGGGTACCGACGAGGAGCGCATCGTGGCGGAAGCCACGATTCTGCTAGAAGACCGGCAAGCGTACGATTGCATGGCGCGTACGCACAACCCTTACGGCGACGGAAAGGCGAGCGGGCGCATCGCGGAACGCCTCCACGCTTTTCTTTCAGATAGGTTGCGTTAGTTAGTTAGTTGCTTTCGCGCCACCGGCAGCGCTCGCCGAATAGTAGAGTTCCGCGGTGGCGGGTATTCTGACCACTTCCGGTTCCGGCGCATTGTCGTTGTTGAAATTTTTCTGCATGCCCCGCTGCACGGCGCCGACCAGAGCGCTTGCGATAAGCGGGCTGGCGTCGGAATCCATGTCGCGGAAGAAGGTCACATATTGCGAGTCGGCGAGAGCGATGCGCAGTTCCCAAACGCCTTTGGCATCGTGGCTTCCGAAATCCTCGAGCATGGCCGTAGGCGTAGTCATTTGCACGCCGACAAATCCGAATTCCCGGCTCCAACGGACGAGTTCCTTCCAGCGTTCTTCCGGAGTTGCGGTGTGTATCAGAGCTTTTTCGAATTCGAGCAGCTTGGTTTCCGAGTCAATGATCTTGCGGAAGCGGCCCTGTAGGAATAAGCGTCCGGCCGTGACGAATTCGCCATATTCCAGGTGGCGGATGCCAAACCAAGCCGTCGCGCAGAATGCAAGGACAATCAGGCCGCTGAACTTGCTATGCATGGAGTTCATCAGCAGCGAAAGAATGGCTACCACGCTGCAGAAGCCGTAAATCGTTAACACGGCCTTCTTCGGGCTCAGACCCCGATCCAGAAGCCGGTGGTGGATGTGGCCGCGATCCGGCGCGAAGATCGGTTTGTTTCGCAGGAAACGCCGGGTAACGGACAGGAACACATCCATCAATGGAATCGACAAGGCGAGCAGCGGAACAGTAAGCGCGATGAGTGTAACCGATTTTTCGCTCCACAATGCGCCATAGCAGCCAAGCAGGAAGCCGATCAGAAGGCTGCCGCTATCGCCGAGGAACACCGAAGCAGGATTGAAATTGTAGCGCAGGAATCCCAACAGGCAGCCGGCCAGCGGCAGGGTCGCAAGGGCCAGCGGCACGTTTCCTTGGGTCAGCGCGGCGATCAACATCGCAAGCGTTGCCACTAATCCGACGCCGGACGCCAGACCGTCCATTCCATCGATCAGGTTAAATGCATTGGTGCAGCCAATCAGCCAGACCACGGTGACCACGAATCCGAGCCAAGGCCAAGCCGGCAGAAAGTTCAGCAGATGAACGTCCACCCGAATACCGGCGACGTAAGCGAGCGCGGCGGCTCCACCGATGCCAAGAAGTTTCTGCCAGGCACTCAGCCCGACAAGATCGTCCAATACTCCTGTAAGGAAAACCACGGAAGCCACCATCGCAAGTTGCAAGATGGTAGGCAGGGCACGGCGCATTACTAGTGTGTAACTAAAAGGAAGCACGAAGGCGATGGCGAAAGTACCGACATAGGCGATCGCGATAGCGATACCGCCTACTCGGGGAACGGCGATGGCGTGCTTTTTGCGTACTCCGTCTGGATGATCGAGAAAGCCGAATTTACCTATCCCATCACGCACAATGGGCGTGAGGACTAAGGTCATCAAAACCGAAAGGGCACCGAGCGTAAGTATCAGATACAAGAGCTACTCCTCCAGCCTCATCTCCTGGCGGTAGAGAGAATACCTTCTTGGTCCCTCAGAACGCCGACTCAGGTCAACTTTACCCTCGTCGTAGAGCTTTAGCTTACTCTATTTAGAACTCCAAAGACACCTGAGACGAGGTGATTTCGGTCTAGTGCGTACTAGTACGGTGACCCCTTGGAAGTACCGGGACTTTCGGGGTTCCGGTTTGATAGGTCCCATGGATCCAAACACTTCGAGGTACCGACTTGCCACGGAACATCCAATAAGTTAACGGAAAATTTTTAATGGTTGGGCACCCGTGCGGGAACGCCGAAGCCACAAACCAAGAGCGAAGAAGGCGATTAGCACAATTGCCGCCGATCGAGGTTCCGGGACCGGGTTCAAAATCATGGTCAGCTGTTCCTGGAACCCTCCAACTTGAGGACCGCCGGAAGCCCCTGGGGTCATAGTGGCGTCACTGATAATCAAAAAGTCAGATAGAAAGGACTTGTCTGAATTCGGATTCGAGTACCACTCTGCCGCCTTTTCCAGAGCCGCGTTCGGTTGGGCATAAGCCGGCGCTGCTGGAGAAGTGGTGGGATCGAAGATGTCCCAGACGGCGCCTTGGATTCCATTGTTCGACGCATTACTTCCCTGGCTGACCTGGTACTGCGACACCAAGAAAGCGGCCATCTGATATCTTGCCAACGTATTGGCCCCATTGATAACGGCGGCATCCGTGGAGTCATTGGGATTGCTGTCACTCAAGGTAATGGGCTTCCAACTCGTGTTCGAGGCGAACCGGGTGTGACTCAAGTCAGAGCCGTCGGTGGGTGTGGATATGTATGCTGAGTAATCGCTGTGGCCTACATTGATCTCGTTGTTGAAATTATCGCAGAAAGTTTCGACAGTAAGGTTCGAGTTGAGCAAACCCTTTTCCCCGCCCCCGCCGCCGGTCAGGGCGAAATTATAGCTTTTGGTGTCGAATCGGACCGGAGTAGCCTGGTTGACCTGGACAATATTCGCGCGGGCGGCCACATTCAGGAACAGTAGGCTTGTGATAGAAAATACAAAGCGCATGCAATCTCCTCGCTCACTGGACAATAGATGCCGGCGTAGGGCCTGATCAAACAGGCTTACGTGTTACTCCGCGTATTTTGGGTACCGGTACGAGGAAGTTAGAAGGTCCATGTAACCAAGGAGATACCCTCGGTTAAGGAGGTTAGTGAGTAGTTGTGGTCTTCTCGTCGTGACGTGCAAGTTGGGGCGGCAGGCTAAAGGGAATCTCAATCACGACATCGACGTCGACAGGCGCGCCGTCACGCGTTGCGGGAGTGAACTCCCAGGCGGAGATGTCCTGAAGCACGGCCTGTTCCATTCCGGGAGTTGTGTTGCGCAGCAAGGAAAGGCCTTCCACCTTTCCGTCCTTCCGGATTAATCCTGCGACCTGGACCCGAAACTCGGTGCGCGTCCCGCCGAGCGCTTCCTCCAAGGGTTCGATTTTCCGGCGCGGGATCGGAGAACGGAGAGAAGGACGGTCGCCGGGCCTCTGTTCCCGTTCCGCGAACCAGAGAATCCAATCGCCGGAATACCTCGGGAGGTTTTCTATCGGGATGACCATGGTATAGACATCGCGACTTTGGAAGCGAACTTCAATGGCCCTCGGTATAGTGCGAGAGGCGGGCCGAAGCGGGACAGACAGCGTGGAGGCGGAAACGCTACGGACCTTGTCCGCATAGATCGTGGCTTTCCAAAGCGGGGGCGGCGCGCTGGCCTTGCTGCGATCTTCTTTCATCGTCAGGTTGGGCACGGAAAGGCCGGAGCCGCTCACTTCACCGGTGGCGGGTTCGCCCAGGTTAGGAGCTTTAGAGAATTGTCCGCCGCGCGATCCTTCCGGCACGGGACCATTCCCCGGATGCAAACTGGCAACCGCAATATCCGCCTTCGCGTTGCCGGCGCTATTGCTCAGGCCGGGCGGCGCATTCGGAGGGGGAGCTGCGCCTTTCGATAATGACGCAGTTCCGATGCCTGCGGGCAACGGATTCTGGATGGTGGGGCTGCCGACGATGGAAGCATCCGGAAGCGCGACCTCGCCCGTTGGAACAGGCATCGTCAAATGAGCCTGGCGCGTGGGCCGGGGCGGTGGCGGCACGAAGTTTTTAACTGGTTTCGGAATGTTGATCGCTTGATTGGCTTCGAGCGCGCGCTTCAGATCGCCATTCGGATTCTGCGGCGAGGTATTGAGTACGGGAGCTTTCGGCGCTTCAATCTCGGGCTTCACTTCCTTCTTAGGTTCTGGTGGCGGCGCGACGACGGCGGTATTCATGCGAGCCACGACATTCGGAGCGGGGACATCGTGGTGAATTTCGATTTTTGGAACCGGCTGCCAGATGAACTGCTTTGAGGATGCGGCTTTCGGGGACGTTGCGATGATCGTATCGGGCGATAATTCCCGGCCGCGCGGTTTTGGAAAAGTTCCAACTCGTTTGGCCGCTTCGACATCCGGCGTTTCCTTCTTGCGGAAGTCATACCAAACGATCTTATGCACTTCGGGGCGGATCAACTCATCGAAGATCGGTTTGTTCGACTCGGGCTGGATCGCAATATAGATGGGGATGAAGCAAAGCGCGGTGATCGCAATGCCGTGGAACAATACGGAAAGAACGAAGGACCGGGGGCGGATGCGGTACCCCTGGATGGTCCAGCTGCCCCATGGTTTTTCTCCGCGTTGCATTTTATCCGAATTTCTCCAGCGAATCAGTATTCGGAACGCCATGAGAGGAGAACAACAGGAAGGGGGCGCCGTTTCGTGCGCTCCACCGGGAGCCCTTCAAAGAGCAGAATAGCAGACTCCCACTCGGGGAGCGACGACTTGCCCGCATTCTTATGAATCGACAGGACCTGAAGGAAGCAGGAGGCTCTAACCATCCGGTTACCAGGACTATCCGGAAAGATAGAAAACGCGCGCTGGGCGGCCTCGGCAACACGGGGCAAAACTAGTACTTTCAATGGTTTGGTTGGGGCCAGTGAAAGGGCCGACCGATTGCTATCTCCGTCCCGCCACTTCGATGCAAGTTCACGTCAAGTACTTCTGTCCCCGATGCGGCTGTCGGGCATTCCGGCTCTCCAATTTGGTTTTCCGCAAAGATTGGATTCTAAGGATGCTGGGGTTTCGCGCGCAACGCTGCCACATCTGCAGAGTCCGGTTTTATTTGTTTCAGCCGTCGATTTTGAAGATGACTGCGCATGTCGGAGTTGCACCAGTTGGAGCCGAGCGAAAGACGCCGCCGCTTCGCCCTGGAGTTTTGTCACCGCAGTAGAACATCCTCGCCGTTGCCGTCGCGGTTCGGTTATCCTGGAAAAGATCCCCCCGGTTCTTCCTCCTATGAATGCTTTCGAACTAACGCGGGCGTTGGTGGACATCGAGTCCATTACCGAGAATGAAGAACGCGTGGGAAACGCGCTGTTCGATCATCTCTCGCAACTTGCCGCGCGCACCAGCGGGCATGTCGAACGCATTCCGGTAGAGAAAAATCGCTTCAACGTTCTGGCCTGGTGGGACGATCCGGTGGTGACGCTTTCGACGCACATGGACACGGTTCCGCCCTTCTTCGCTTCGCGCGAAGACGACACGTACGTTTGGGGAAGGGGATCCTGCGATACGAAGGGCATCAT
This sequence comes from Bryobacteraceae bacterium, assembly GCA_035295865.1. GTDB lineage: Bacteria > Acidobacteriota > Terriglobia > Bryobacterales > Bryobacteraceae > Palsa-89. The sequence continues at coordinate 2,548 of DATGIH010000382.1, read as the reverse complement.
CGCATCGATGATTTTCGCGGCGGAACAGTTGTTGAAGGACGGCGTGCGCAACATCGCGCTGCTGTTCGTGGTGGGCGAGGAACGAAACAGCTTGGGTGCGTTCGAGGCTGCGAAGCATCCGCGCGGATCGAAGTTTTTGATTAATGGCGAGCCGACGGAAAACAAGCTGGCGCTCGGATCGAAAGGTGTGCTGCGGGTGGAAGTTTCGGCGAGCGGGCGCATGGCGCATTCGGCTTATCCGGAACTAGGGGATTCGGCGATCTTGAAATTGCTGGACGCGTTGAACGCAGTGCGGCGCGTGCAGTTGCCGACGGATCCCATTTTGGGGCCGAGCACGCTGAATATCGGAACCATCACGGGCGGGCGCGCCCCGAACGTGATTCCGGATCAAGCGGGCGCCGAAGTTTTCATTCGATTAGTGGATGACGGAAACGGAACGCGAGCAGCGCTCAAGCAAGCCGTGGACGGCAAGGCGGAAGTGCGCGAAGTGCTGACGATCCCCTCGGTGCTTTTGGGATCGCTACCCGGCTTCGAGACCACGGTTGTGGCGTTCACCACCGATATTCCGGCATTTGGCGGGAGTTGGGGAAAGCCTTATCTCATCGGACCCGGAACGATTCACGTCGCACATACCGCCGAAGAAAGAATTCCAAAGCGCGAAATACTGGATGCAATCCAAATCTACCAGAGGATGGTCAAGCAATTAATACAGTGAGCCCGAGAATTGAAGTTGGAATTTTAGGCGCCACGGGAACGGTGGGCCAGGAGTTTATCAATTTCCTGGAAGGACACCCGTGGTTCGACATCACGTGGCTGGGCGCAAGCGACCGGTCCGCCGGAAAATCTTATCGCGAAGCCACGAGCTGGCGATTAAGCGGCACCATGCCGGAGCGCGTGCGCGAAATGCGCGTAGAAGAGTGCAAGCCGGGCAACGCGCCGCGCCTGATGTTTTCCTCAATGGATGCGAGCGTTGCCACCGAGATCGAGCAGGCGTTCGCGCAAGCCGGGCATGTGGTTGTTTCCAACTCACGCAATCATCGCATGGATACGGACGTTCCGCTCCTAATTCCGGAAGTGAATCCCGATCATTTGAAAATCATTCCGCTGCAACAGCGGCAGCGCGGGTGGAAGGGGCAGATCGCGACCAATCCGAATTGCTCGACCATCGTGCTCGCGCTGGCACTGGCTCCGCTGAAGCAGTTCGGAATCGCGCGCGTAACCGCGACGACGATGCAGGCTCTTTCGGGCGCGGGCTATCCGGGCGTGGCGTCGCTCGATAGCAACGGCAACGTAATCCCGTTCATCAGCGGCGAAGAAGAGAAGATGCAGCGTGAGACGCAGAAGATTCTGGGCGAGTTCACCGGCGACGGCATCCGTCCGTTGGCGGCGAAGGTGAGCGCGCAGTGCAATCGAGTTCCGGTGGTGAATGGCCACATGGTGGCGACCAGCGTGGAGTTGGAACAGAAACCTGGAATCGCGGATTTGATTCATGCGATCGAAAGTTTCACCAGCGTGCCGCAAGAACGGAAGCTGCCGAGCGCGCCGGCCCATCCACTGATGTATATGACCGAGAATGACCGGCCGCAGCCGCGCCGCGATGTGGATCGGGAACGCGGCATGACGGTATTCGTCGGCCGCCTGCGCGAGTGCCCCGTGCTGGATTACAAGTTCATGGCGCTTGGGCACAATACCATTCGAGGTGCGGCGGGCGCGGCAGTGTTGAACGCCGAGCTGATGTATTCGGAAGGCTTGCTCGACTGATGATCGTCATGAAATTCGGCGGCACGTCCGTCGAATCCGCGGCGGCTCTCGAACGCGTCACCGGAATCGTTAAGTCCAGACTGTCCCGCAAACCTGTGGTGGTGGTTTCCGCCATGGGAAAAACCACCAACCGGTTGCTGAAAATCGCGAATTTGGCGGTGGAAGGACACCGCGAAGATGCACTTCGGGAATTGATTGCGCTGCGCGATTTTCATTTGCGCGAATCCGGCATGGAGCGAACCGTGGAGGAGCATTTCCAGGAACTCACCGAGCTGGTGAAGGGACTGGCAGTGCTGGGCGAGCTGACGCCTCGCTCAATCGATGCGATTTCGAGCTTTGGAGAGCGCTTGTCGAGCCTGATCGTCACGAATTACTTCAATCATCACGGGCTGACTTCGGTCCACGTGGATTCGCGGAAGTTGATTGTGACGGATCGGCGGCACACGCAGGCGGCTCCGCTGTTGGAACAATCGTATGCAAAGCTCGCGGCCACGATTCCGCCGCTCGCCGAGCATCGAGTGGTGGTGATGGGCGGATTTATCGCGTCCACCGAGGATGGGATTACGACGACGCTGGGGCGTGGAGGATCGGACTTTACGGCATCGCTGGTTGGCGCGGGCATTGGCGCGGAGGAGATCCAGATCTGGACGGATGTGGATGGGATGTTAACGGCCGATCCGACGGTTTGTCCCGACGCACATCGCGTAAAAGTGATTTCGTTTACCGAAGCTGCGGAGCTAGCCTATTTTGGGGCGAAGGTGCTGCATCCGGCGACGGTGCTGCCGGC
>DATGIH010000381.1:0-25136 GCA_035295865.1 Bryobacteraceae bacterium | reverse complement strand
TCCCCTCCCCGCGCCTCCGAGCCTTGCGGACTCACATTCTCGCCGGACCGGAGTGTTCGTGGCACATTGACGGAGCTTCCGTTGACAGTGACATGCTCCACCATCACCACCGCGTCGGCACCAGGCGGAATCGGGGCACCTGTCATGATCTCAACCGCGTCGCCCACTCCAACTTCGCCCGAAAACTTCTCGCCGGCCCGAACCTCCCCAATCACCTGCAGTTCGCCCGGAACATCCGACGCCCGAACAGCAAATCCATCGCGAGCCGACCGCGCCATCGGCGGATAATCCCGGTCGGCCGCCACCGATTCAGCAAGCACTCGCCCAGCCGACTCAAGCAAGCTAACTTCTTCGGTAATTAAAGGAGGAGATTGAGCCACCCGCTCCAGCACGCACCGCCGCGCTTGCTCGAACGTGAAAGTGGCCACAATCGCTATTGTACCCGTGGCTAATCGATGCCAACCAACGCCTAGAATAGATCAATGCCCCACCGCCTCACCCTGACCCAGATGTCGGAGTTGATCCGTGCGCGCAAGCTTTCGCCCGTTGAGCTGATGGACGCCCACCTCAAGCAAATCGAAAAGCACAACCCCCAAATCAATGCATTCATCCGGATCCTCGAAGAACCCGCGCGCGCGGCAGCTCAAGCCGCCGAGCGCGCCTTATCCTCCGCCGGACCCATCCTGCCTCCACTCCACGGCATTCCCGTCAGCATCAAGGACAGTTTTAATATCGCCGGTGTTCCCACCACATCCGGCAGCCGCTTTTTCGCCGATTCGAAACCCGCCCGCGATGCCACCGGCGTCACGCGCCTAAAACAAGCCGGGGCCATCCCGATTGGAAAAACCAACTGCCCCGAGTTTCTCTCCAATTACGAATCCGACAATTTCGTCGCGGGACGCACCAACAATCCTTGGGACCTCGAGCGCACCCCCGGCGGATCAAGCGGCGGCGAGTCCGCGGCCATCGCATCGTTCTTCTCCGCCGGCGGATTCGGCACCGATGGCGGCGGATCCATCCGCGTTCCCGCGCACTTCACCGGCATCGCCGGATTGAAGCCCACGCCCGGACGAGTTTCTGCTGCCGGCCACGTTCCCGAGATGAATCATCCCACCGGAATGATCGGCGTCGCGGGACCAATGGCGCGCAACGCCCGCGATTTACGAATGCTGTTTCGTGCGCTGGCCGGTTACGACTCCGAAGATCCGTTTTCCGCGCCCGTTCCCATTCGCGAACCCGATCTCGCATCCGTACGCATCGGCTTGATGCCTCAGTTTTATCGTGTGCCCGTCGAAGCCGGCGTCGCGCGCGCCATCGAAAAAGCGGCTCGCTGCCTGGCCGATCTCCAATTTCCCGTGGAACCCTTTCAACCAACGGGTCTCGAAGGCGCTCCGAATCTATGGTGGTTCTTCTTCGGCGAACTTCCGGCCCGCATCACGGCCGAGATCATCAAAGGTCGCGAAGACCAAGCGCACTGGACCGGCACTGAGTTCATGCAGCAAGCATTGGCCGAGCCGGAACCTACTGCCAAGCAGATTCTGCAGAATCTCGCCGTGCGCGACAAAATGCGCGCCCGCCTGTTGCGTGAGATGGAGGAGTTCCCGGTGATTCTGATGCCACCATGCGGAATCGCCGCGTTCCGCCATCGCCAGCGTCGCTTCGAAACGCCGGCCAAGACCATCGGGCTCTTCGAAGCCATGATGCCGGCCACTCCCGTAAATCTGCTGGGACTTCCTGCCGTGGTGATCCCCTTCGATCAAGACGAGCGCGGGCTGCCGATCGGAATCCAGCTCGTCGGCCGGCCTTATGAAGAAGAACTGCTGCTGGAACTCGCGATCCGGATGGAAGAAGCGCGGGGTCCATTCTCGGGCCCGCCGCTGTAATCTTATAACTCCGCCACAATCGCCGCCCGCACCTCGCGCATCTGCTCCTCATCGCGATACTTTTGCCGAGGCCAGAAAAATCCGCGCAGTCCGTCGCCCTTTTTCCGAGGCACGATGTGCACGTGCAAATGCGGAACGCTCTGGCTCACTCGATTGTTGATCGCGACGAAACTCCCCTCCGCTTGCATTCCTCGCTCGACCGCTCCCGTCAGCCGCTGCACATTCGCAAAGAACGGACCCACCACCTCGGCCGGCAAATCCGTCAACGTCTGGTAGTGAGCTTTGGGGATAAGCAGCGTGTGGCCCGGGAACAGTGGGCGGTGATCTAAGAATGCCAGGGAAATTTCATCCTCGAACACAACCAAGGCCTTGGCGGCAATTCCGCAGAACTTGCAATCCATCTCAGCTCTGCACCACTCCCTCGCCCTGGCTGAGTGCGGCCACAATCTGCTCTGTGCGATTCGCGGCCGCTTTCACCGCCGACGCCATGGAGAACCAATAGATCAATCCACCGAACCCCGCCGCCAGGAGCAGGACGCCAAAGAATGCCCATTCGGAATCGAACGCGTAGCGCGCCAGATAAGCCAGAGCCACCGGCAGCAGCGTCACTGGAAATAGCAGCATCAGCATGGCCTGCATGCGTGAACCCGCAGTGTTACGAAACGACTTCATTGGATTCATGGCTCGCGGGTTATAGATCGAGCTCAAATTGCCCATCGACATGAGAAGCGTTGTGATCACCACAGCCACCGAAAATGCCTCCAGCATCCGCAGAGGCGTCATAGGCAAACGCAGCAACACACAGACCAGCGCTACAGCGAGAATTTCAATCAACACAAAAAGCGACGCCGCCAGATTTTTTCCCAACAGAACAGTGGAGATCGGCAATGGAACCAGGAAATACGTTTGAGCGGCGCTGCGATCGAACCCGAATGCGTTCCAAAACAGGCTGTCGCTCAGAAGCAAAAGGGCATAAACGCTGACGAAGGTAAGATAATTGTCCGCAATCCAATGGGATCCTCCGCGCGCGCCAAAGGCCATGGGAAACCAGATCAGAATTCCAAACGAGAAGCCCATGAGAAACACCAGGCGAAAGCGCGGCGCGCGGCTGAGGAACCGCAGCTCCTTTTCCACCAAGGCAGCCAGCGGATCGCGCAGAATGGCGTTGGGTAGGCTGTAAAGCCAATCCAATCGGCTGGCCGTTCGGCCTCGCGGTGCCGTGTCGGCGGCGGCCGCGCCGAAATCGAACGTGAGGCCCCGCTCAAACTGCCAGCGCCCGAAGAAGAAGGCGGCCAGCGTCCAACTCAAAACCACGGCCGCGCTGCTCCAGGAAAATTCACCTTCGGCTAAGCGCGCTGACGCAGTCCAGGGCCAATAAGGCGAAGCTTCCGACGAGAAAAAATTCCCCACGCGATTCCGAAAGCCGCCGAACACCACCATTTGCGGCAGAGCCATCACCAGCACGAAAAGCAGTGTCGTGATTTCGCGCACCCGTTTTCGCGCCAGCATCCGCACCAGAAAATCCCTTACCCCAGCCGAACAAAACAGATTGAACGCGATGAAAAAAACCAGCGTGAACGGCGCCCAAAGCGGCACCTTCGGATTGAACAGCAGCCCGACCGCGGCGCCGGAGGTGAGCAGCAGAACCTCCACGCCGGTCGATACCCGCAGCAGAACTTCCAGCGCGAAAAGTTGGCGATGCGGAATCGGATACACCAGCAGCTTCTTGATATCCAGAGCCGATCCGGTGGAAGCCATCAGTACCGGAACCAGTTGCCAATAAAGAATGCACAACAGCAACACGGTCGGCAGTACGCTGTGCACAAAATGTAGTTCGTCCGGACTCGAGGCAAACACCGCCACCATCACCGCCAGGAGGCTGAAAGCCGCGTACCAGGTCACCATCAGGATGCCGGAGAATATCAGCCCGAACTTGTTCGAGCGAGGGATATAATTCAACACCGTGCGAAACTGCGCCCAAACGATTGCGCGTGCCTGGTTCCACATCGTCTACAACCAGTCCAGACTTTCCGCTGGACGCTCCGCGCCCACCACGCGGACGAACAAGTCTTCCAGAGTCTCCGATCCACTGCGAAGCTCTGCCATTGCGCCTTTGAGAACCACCTTGCCTTCGTTAATGATGGCTACTTGATCGCACAATCGTTCCACCACTTCCAGAACATGCGACGTCAAAAACACGGTAGCCCCGTGCCGCACCTGCTCCAGCAGAATCTCCTTCATCAGCCGCGCGCCCACCGCATCCACTCCTTCAAACGGCTCATCCAGCAGGAACAACTCCGGCCGATGAATCAGCGCTGCCGCCATCGCCACCCGTTTGCGCATTCCTTTCGAATAGTCGCCGATCAGCTTTCGGACGTCGCCATCCAATTCGAAAAGCGCCAGCAGTTCCTTCGCCCGTTCCTGCGCCACCGGCCGGGTCAAACCGTACAACCGCCCCACGAACTCGGTGAACTCCAAGCCGGTCAGATGGTCGAACAGCAGCGATTCGTCCGGAACCAGGCCGATCTTTCCTTTTACTTCCAGAGCCTTCTCAGGCATCGGAAGTCCGAGCAGCTCGATGGAGCCGGAGGTAGGGGGCGCCAGACCCATCAACATCCGGATTGTGGTGGTTTTTCCCGCCCCGTTTGGTCCCAGAAAACCGAAGAAACTTCCGCGCGGAACCACCAGATCAAGCCCATCGACGGCAGCTTTCGTCCCATATACCTTACGGAGATTTGCGACGGAAATTGCTGCAAACATGGACTCGTCCCATGGTACCGGATGGGGCAACCTCATACTTTTCGCCCAAACGTCCGATAAGAGTGCGTGACCGGTTCCGCGGCCCCAACCCATGTGAAGGATCAAGCGCTACGCGCCTTGGCCCAGCTTCCTCCGTTTTCGCCGATCCTCAATCGTCTGATTGCGAGCCTCGCTCAAGAAGATGTGTCGTTCGCAAAAATCTCGGACCTCATCGAAAAGGACACCGCGCTCGCCGGCAATGTTCTGCGGCTGGTGAACTCCGCTCTCTATGGATTGCGCGGCACCGTCAACTCCATCCGCCATGCGGTCTCATTATTAGGAATTGCCAAGCTCCGCAACGCGACTTTAAGTATGTCGGTAGCACGCATGTGGAGCCAGGTGAAAACACCTCCCGGATGGTCCATGGCGCGCTTCAACTTGCACTCGGTCGGCGTGGCGATTCTCGCCGATCTATTGACCCAAGGCCAGCCGGTAGACTATGCCGAAGGCGCCTTCGCCGCTGGCTTGTTCCATGACCTCGGACTCTTACTGGTAGCGCTCGGCCTTCCGGAGGAATACAAGCAAATCTCGCTGCTCTACCAGCAGTCCCCGAAATGGATCATCGAATACGAACAGCAGGTTCTCGGAATGACCCACCTGGAACTCTCGGCCGAGGCTTTAGCCGTATGGAACTTGCCCGAGCCCATCCAAAGAGCGGTTCGTTTCACTGAAACCCCCGACCTCGATCCCACCGTGATCGGGCCGGATCAAATCCGCTTGAGCCGGGTTCTCAACGTAGCCGATCGATACGTTCGGGGAACCGGTACCTCGCTGGCTCTTTTCGAGGGTTCCCATGAAGACGCGCAGCAGGCCATTGACTCTTTAGGGCTAGGCGACCGCGTTCCGGAACTCCTTTCCGAGTTCCAAACCGAGTTCTCAGCCATTCAATCTTACTTCTAGCTCGCACATCTCGCCGGTTTCCAGAGGGCGATCGTTCCCAGAACCGAAGAACCGAATAACTGAACAACCGATGAACGCGCGCGCTGCACGGCGCGCGTATGTAAAGGTTCGCAAAGATTGCCCCCGCAGGGTAACTCGACAGGGGTGGCAGGCGTTAAATAATCAAATCCCCGTTACGACGGCGGGCGTTCCACCCTATCACCCCAAGGAACTCCCGCCTTTTCTATTTCTTATTCCGCCGAAATCCCCTCAAACAGCGCCGTGCTCAAATACCGTTCGCCCGAATCGGGCAGGATCGTAACGATCGTCTTCCCGGCCATCTCCGGCTCTCTCGCAATCCGAACCGCCGCCGCAGCCGCCGCCCCGCAGGAAATCCCCGATAGTATGCCTTCCTCGCGCGCCAAGCGCCGGGCCATCTCGATGGATTCCTCGTTGGTCACCAACTCCACCCGGTCCACCATGCTGACGTCCAATGTCCCCGGAATAAATCCGGCGCCGATACCTTGAATCTTGTGCGGACCCGGTTTCAACGGCTGATGCTGGAGCGTCTGCGATATTACCGGACTACCGGCCGGTTCCACCGCTACAGACAAGATCTTCTTCTTCTGAACGTTCTTGATATAGCGCGAGACTCCGGTAATCGTCCCGCCAGTACCTACGCCTGCCACCAGCACATCCACTGCACCCCCAGTGTCCTCCCAAATTTCCGGACCTGTGGTCTTTACATGAATCTCCGGATTCGCCGGATTCTGGAACTGCTGCAATAAAACGTAACGTCCCGGATCGGATGCCACCATCTCTTCCGCCTTCGAGATCGAACCCTGCATTCCCGCCGCGCCCTCCGTCAGGATCAGCGTCGCGCCGAATCCGCGCAAAATCCGGCGCCGCTCCACGGAAAATGTCTCCGGCATGATCAGTGTGATCGGATACCCGCGCGCTGCCGCCACAAAAGCCAGCGCGATGCCGGTGTTACCGCTGGTCGGCTCGATCAATTCTTTTCCGGGCCCCAGCAAACCGCGCTTCTCCGCATCCCAGATCATCGCGGCTCCGATGCGACACTTCACCGAATATGCCGGATTCCGTCCTTCAATTTTTGCCAACACCGTCGCGCCCGCTCCGGCCGTCACGCGGTTGAGCTTCACGAGCGGAGTCCGCCCGATGCTCAGCGAATTATCTTGGAATAGCATCAAATCTCCCAGTTTGGTACGTACTTGGTTTGCCGCTCGCGCCAGTTGCGGACCAATTCCGCGAACGTGGTCTTGTCCAGCACGTTCGAAATCGCGGCTTCGGCGCGCCGCCAGGTCTCGGTGAACGGGTCGCCTGCGGCCTGCTTGCGCGCCGGCTTGTTGCTCTTCGCGCCCTCCACGTAGCGGATCACATCGCCCACGGTAATGGAATCCGGCGTTCGCGAGAGCAAGTAACCGCCCTCCGCGCCTCGCCGCGATTCTACAAATCCGCCCTGCTTCAGCCCAGCCAGAATCAATTCCAGAAATTTCTGCGGGATCTTCTGCCGCTGCGCGATGTCGGCGATCTTGATCGGTTCACCCGGTGGCTGCAGCGCTAAATCAAAGATGGCGTGTAGCGCGTAATCGCCTTTCACCGAGACGTTCATGCCGGAATTTCCAATTCCCTCATGCCAATAGAGATTGTACTCGCCTGCTAGTTGACTTTCAAACAGTCCTTCGCATACGCTCAAGCCCATGCGCGTCGAAATCCTTTTCCTGGCTGCACTCGCCGCGTTGCCCTCGCACGCGGAGCTCAAATCCGGCCCGCCGCTGCCGTATCACCTCGTCGCGGAGTGGGCGCAACTCCCCAAGGGCTGGAATTTTGGCGAATGCTCGGGCGTTTCCATCGACAAAGACGACAACGTCTGGGTATTCAATCGCGGCGCGCATCCCGTGCTGCAATTCGATAAATCCGGAAAGCTCTTGCAGGCTTGGACGGAAGTCCCCGTCACCGCCGCCCACGGATTGCGCGTGGATCGCGACGGCAATATCTGGACCGTTGACGTAGCCGCGCATCGCGTAATGAAATTCACACCCGGCGGCCGATTGCTGATGATGATCGGCCAGGTGGCTGGCGCAGCTGGCAACAACGACACCAAAGACGGATTCAATCGCCCCACCAATGTCGCGTTCGCAGCGAACGGCGATTTCTTCGTATCCGATGGATATGTAAATTCTCGCGTCGTGCGATACAACAAAGACGGCGAGTACATCACGCACTGGGGCCGAAAAGGAACCGGCGACGGCGAGTTCGACCTGGTGCACGACGTCGCGCTTGACACCCAAGGCCGTGTCTACGTCGCGGATCGCCTCAACCAGCGCATCCAGATCTTCGATCAAAACGGAAAGTTCCTCGGCAAGTGGACCGGCATCGGCGCGCCCTGGGGCCTCGACTTCGTGGCTCGCGAAAACGCGCTCTACATGTGCGACGGCGTGAACAATCGAATCGTGAAACTGAATCTCGAAGGACAGATTCTAGGCGTGCTGTCCTCTTACGGGAAAATTCCAGGCAAGCTGGATTTCCCACACAGCATCGCGGTGGACAGCACCGGTGCAATCTACGTAGCGGAAATTAAGAACTGGCGAGTACAAAAATTCATCCCATGAACAAAACCAAACTGATGTTCCTGATTTGTGTGTTCCCCCTGATCGGCGCCGACGAACCGGCCGGCTACAAATACTGGAGCGCCGCCGAGCTCAAAGCGTTTTCCACGTCGCTCAAGCCCAAGATGAACGCGCAGAAGTTTGTCGGCCAGCGACTCACCGATTACGGCAATCACTACACGATGATTGCCCACCGCGAAGGCAACGGCGAAGCGGAATTGCACGAAACCGAATCCGACCTGTTCGTCGTCACCTCTGGCACTGCCACGCTGACTGTCGGCGGAACTTTGCAAGGCGGCAAGACCACCGCGCCGAACGAACAGCGCGGACCCTCCATCGAAGGCGGCAAGCGCCAAAAACTGACCGCGGGCGACATCGTTCACATCCCACCGAAGACACCACATCAACTGATCCTGAATCCAGGCGCCGAATTTACTTATTTTGTGATGAAGGTGAAAGAGTAGCGTTCAGCTCCGCATCCGGCCGCCGGACGTAATTCGCATCCACCGCGGCCGGATCACAAGCCCTCCCGGCTTCAAATTCACGCCACCCTATGCGTCCAACCGCGACAGCCAGCGAGCGCGGCGCAGTAACCACCGGAATCGCCGCATCCACAAAACCGCGAAATGGCCCAAAATCCGTCGATACAAACTCGTAGCCGCTTTCCGGCAGCGTCCGTAACCAAGCCGGAAACTTCATGACGGCCTCTTCCCGCACGATCTCCAACGCCGCGTCGTACACAGCCCCGTAAACTTCGCCCCGCCGCGCATCCAGCACCGTCGCACGCAATCGCGCGCTTCCAAAAAACGCCAGCGCTTTCAAATTCGAAACCGCAACCATTGGCTTTGACAGAGCGGCCGCGAAACCCTTCGCCGCCGCGAGCCCAATCCGGACCCCGGTAAATGATCCCGGCCCCGATGCCGCCGCAAAACAGACGATCTGATCTAACGAAACATTGTGTCGCGCGAGCAGTCGCTCAATCTGCGGATACAGAATGTGCCCGAACCCATCCGGCGAATACATCGGCACTTCTTCCACCACGCGATCGCGTTCGGTCAGCGCGATGCTTCCGAATTCAGAGGTGGTGTCGAGCGAAAGAATCACTTGGTCAGTTGGAACACTCGATCCGCAGCGTATGCTTTACCGTTGGCGTTCAACGCCGTCAGATGAACGCTCAGGACCGCCGGAAAATTTGCCGCCATGCTCGCCGGAATCACGAAGGACCCAGGCGCGCCGGTCCCCAACACCCGATATCCGCGCCCATCCGCCGCCACTTCTCCGGTCCAGAGAAACATCATCGAGCGCGTCGCGCGAGTGCTGCGAGTCATCTTCACTGAAAATTTCACCGGCTTACCGGCTTGCAACGTGTCTCCGGACGGATCCACGATCTCATACGGCACTTTCTGCGGATCCGTCTCCACAATCTGCACCGGCACGTCGCGAGAATCGAACTTCACCGACTTCAGCATTGACTCCTTCCGACCTTCCCGCCCCACCAGCAACACCCACGGATGACTCGTGTCCGGCGCCTGTCCTGTAAAATGCTCGCCCTTGTATTTCTTCTGTTCCAGATATTCGCCAGTCGCAGGATTGAACCAAAACACATCGTACCCGTGCTTCTCCACCGACAACTCAATCGGCGCGCCTGGCTTCCCGATGTAATTCACATACTCGATTTCTTCCAGCGCCACGGACCGCCCACCATCGATATCGAAATACGGCTCCAGCTCCCAGTGCCGCGTATCCGCCATAAAATCCACCCAGTGCAAGCAAAGCGGCGCACCATCGCCGCGAAACTCCGGATACTCGCCGTCCATCGTGGTGTCCCAAAGATGCTGCGCGTCGGTCACACCCACGAACGGAACCTGATAAAGCTGATGCTCAACCGAACCGACGACATCATCCGTCGAACCTTCGATCACGAAATCCATCCAGCCGTCGGCGAGCAGCGGCGCCGACGTCACCTTCGCGTTCGATGAACGCGGATGGTTGTAAGGATCCAGCTTCTTCAACTCCAGTCCAATCTCTTTCAGCAGCGCACGCCCATCCGCGAAATCTTCGAACTGCTCGAATCCTTGCCACGTGACGTTAAAAGCCGCGTAGCGCGCGACGATGTACCGGACAAAGCGCGCCCGCGATTGCCAATCCGGAAACAGGCTCGCGACATAAGCCGGATCGGACGCCAGAATCAGATCGACCGTGAGCCCGCGCTTGTGGATCGCAAGCATGCGGGCGTCGAGCTCATCGAAAAACGCAGGATTCGGCTGGTCTGGTCCAAGGTAGACCCGCTTCCGATCGCCCGCATTCCCCAGAATCGATCCTCGAAAATGAGTGAACTTGTTTTCGACCGCTTCGCCGAGTTTTCGATCCAGCTCTTGCGGCGAATCGAAAGGAAAACGATCGTCGATATACCCAATCCACAAATGCGGCTTCTTGTTATCGGTCGCCCAATGATGGACATTCGCCGCCTTCACATATCCGGGCGAAGGCGAAGGGATGGAGTTGAACGTGCCTTCTTTGCCATCGAACGCTGCAACCTTGCTCGTGACATGAAAGGTCCACTGCCCAGCCTCGGTTGGTGAAAACCGCACCCGCATCTTGCGCCCGCCATCCCAAAACGCGGGCATCGCGTACGTATGAAACGTCGGCGACTTGAACTCCACCTGCAGCTGAATGTCGGAATACGGATTGCGATGGGAAGCGAGATCGCCGGCGGAAAGCTCGAATTGCATTTCACACGGCGAATAAGCCGGAATCTCATCGCAAGCGGACTGCGCAAACACCGGCGCACCAATCAAAATCAGAAGCTGCCACCGCGCCAGCATGTAATTTCATCCTAACGCGTGGCGCACGCACTCGTGCGTGCCGCGTTCACACTCGTGTGAACGCCTTGAAAAGAGGTTCTTCCAAATTTTTCTTCTCCCCCGACATAAAATAGAAGAAATGTCTTCAGCAGCCAAGGCGCTTACCGCGCGCCAATTCTTCTCCCGCCAGGGACTGCTGTCGAAATGGCACCCCAACTACGAATTCCGCCCCGGCCAACTCGAGATGGCCGAAGCCATTGAATCGGCCCTCGCCGAAAAAAAGCACCTGCTCGTCGACGCCGGCACCGGAACGGGCAAAACTCTCGCTTACCTCGCGCCCGCGATCCTCTCCGGTAAACGAATCGTCATCTCCACCGGCACGAAAAATCTTCAAGAGCAGCTTTTCTACAAAGACATCCCGTTCTTACAGCAGCACTTCGACCGTCCCATCCAGGTCTGCTACATGAAAGGCCGCAACAACTTCGCCTGCCGTCAAAAAATCTACGACGCCGAAAAGCAGCCGGTGCTGGCCGGATTAGAAGAAATCGCCGACTTCCAAATCATCCGCGAGTGGGAAAAGACCACCGAAACGGGGGACCGCGCCGAAATCAAAACGCTCCCCGAGCACAGTTCTGCATGGCAAAAACTCGACGCCCGGCGCGATCTTTGCAGCGGCCAGAAATGCCCGCAGTTCGAGCGCTGCTTCCTCACGCTGATGCACCAGCGCGCGCACGAAAGCGACATCATCATCGTCAACCATCACCTCTTCTTCGCCGATCTCGCGGTGAAAGAAGAAGACTTCGGCGGTATCATTCCGGATTACGCCGCCGTGGTCTTCGATGAAGCCCACGAAATCGAAGACGTCGCCGGAAGGTACTTCGGCGCCGGCGTCAGCAACTACCAGTTTCAGGAACTGGTCCGCGACGTAGCCGCCGTCTCGCGCGCCAAGCAGTTCGGATCGGGTGAGCTCGACCGGATCCTCGAAACCCTTGATGATCGTGCGGAGCAGTTCTTCATGCTCTTCGGGGAATCGGAGGGCCGCGTCGGCTTCAAGGGCCACGTCGCTTTCTTCGAACGCCATCAGGAGAAACTCGACGCAGTCCTCCGCGCCTTGGAACTGGTGGCTACTCAGCTTCAATTGATCAAAAGCCATCCGGAAGACGTTCTGCCCCTCCACCGCCGCGCCATAGAATTGAAGCAGCAACTGGAATTCTGGAGCCGTGGCGACAATCGAAGTTTCGTCTATTGGATCGAACGTCGCGGCCGCGGCGTCTTTCTGCAAGCCACGCCGATCGACGTGTCCAAACTCCTCGAAGAAAAGTTGTTCGACGCCCTCGACACCGTCATCCTCACCTCAGCCACGCTCGCCGTCGGCGGAACCTTCGAATTCGCCGAAACCCGGCTCGGCATCCGCCATACCCGGTCGCTCGTCGTGCCCAGCCACTTCGAATATCAGAAGCAAGCCTTGCTCTACGTCCCGCAGCACATGCCGGATCCGCGCACTCCCGCGTTTCCCGCCGCCGCCGCCGAAGAAATCACCCGCATCCTGACGCACTCGCGCGGCCGCGCCTTCGTCCTGTTCACCAGCTACCAGCAAATGCGCATGGTCTACGATCGCGTATCGCTCGAAATCGATTACCCCACGCTGATGCAGGGCACCGGACCGCGTAGCGCGCTTCTCGACGAGTTCCGCCGCACTCCGAACTGCGTCCTGTTCGCAACCTCTTCCTTCTGGCAAGGCGTCGATGTGCAGGGCGATCAACTGAGCTGCGTTATCATAGACAAGTTACCGTTCGCGGTTCCGAGCGACCCCGTAGTAGAAGCCCGAATCCAGCGCATCCGGGAAGACGGCGGAAATCCGTTTTACGATTATCAAATTCCCCAAGCGGCGCTGGCGCTGAAACAGGGATTTGGACGATTGATCCGCAGCAAAACGGATCGGGGAGCGCTGGTTTTGTTGGACAATCGGATCACCAAGCAGCGCTATGGGCAGGTGTTCTTCGATAGCCTGCCGGATTACAGTTTTACAACCAAGTTGACCGACGTGGAGAAGTTTTTCGATGTTTGAAGTTTCGGTAGAACAAACTTTCGCTGCAGGGCACGCCCTGCGCAACTACAAAGGCAAGTGCGAGAACGTGCACGGCCACAATTATCGCGTTCGCGTCACCATCCAGGGCGAGCAGTTGGATAACACCGGCCTGTTAGTCGATTTCGTCGACGTGAAGCGCCTGATGCACGGCGCAATCGATTATCTGGATCATCGCTTCATTAACGATCTGGACCCGTTCGACAAGATCAACCCATCGGCCGAGAACATCGCGAAGTATTTTTATGACCGACTGCACGACGGCTTGAAAAGCTCGCCGCCCGTTCGGATCTCGGAAATTCGGGTTTGGGAAACGGACACCAGCTCGGCCGTCTACCGGCCCTAGCCCTTAACGTCCGAAATACTCGGAGTTCTTCTGAGCGAATTCGGCCCACTTTTCCGGCAGATCGTCCAAAGCGAAAATAGCCGACACGGGACACACCGGCACGCACGCGCCGCAATCGATGCATTCCACCGGATCGATGTAGATCATATTTTGCTCGGCGAATCCGGGCTCGTCTTTTTTCGGGTGGATGCAATCCACCGGACAAGCGTCTATGCACGCGGCGTCTTTGGTCCCAATGCAGGGTTCTGCAATTACGTAAGCCATTCTGACTCCAGAAGCGCTGCCGAACGTGGCGGCGAAGTAGGATTAAGCCACATTATAGCGTGACTCGCTCCCGCGAGTCCTGATCTCGCGTCGAAGTGCCTGTTTTGCCCGCCCGGCGGCGAAATTTGAGGTGTATTGGGGCATGATATGCTTCGAGCAGATGGCCACCAAGACCCAGATCCGGGCGGAAGACTATCTGCGCATGACGTTCGAGCATGACGCCGAGTTCGTCCACGGTGAGATTGTGGAGCGAAGCATGCCGGATCTGACTCATGGAAGACTGGAAGGTTTGATATTTGCGGAGTTCAATCGGTTGCGCCGATCGCATGGTCTCTATCCATGCGTGGAGGTGCGCATGAAGCTCGACGCCGATATTTACCGCATTCCGGACGTCGCGGTTTTTGCCGCACCACCTTCGCAACAAGTACCCGACGAATCACCGCTTGTGGCGGTGGAAATCCTCTCAAAAGACGACCGCCACGTCGACCTCATGCAAAAGCTGGAAGAATATCGCAACTGGGGCGTCGCGCATATCTGGGTGATCGATCCTTCGCTCAAACGATTTTCCGTGTACACCGATCTCGGCCTCCAAAACGTTTCGTCGCTCAATCTTCCCGGCTATCCGTTCCAATTGACCCCTGACGAACTTTTCGCCGATCTTTAGTAGCGCACACTCTCAGTGTGCCGCGTTCACACTCGTGTGAATGCCAATTCAAACCATTCCCGTCCTAATACTGGTTCCCATCTTTTCGAATCCCCCTCGCTCTGACACAATAGTTCTGATGATTCCTAAAGTTCGCAAGGCGGTCTTCCCAGCCGCGGGACTCGGTACGCGATTCCTTCCCGCCACCAAAGCGCAGCCCAAAGAGATGCTGCCGCTGGTGGACAAACCTCTCATCCAGTACGGCGTAGAAGAAGCCCTCCATTCCGGCATCCAGAACATCATCATAGTCACCGGGCGCGGCAAAACCGCCATTGAAGATCACTTCGACGTGAGCTTTGAATTGGAACAAACGCTCGAAGCGAAGGGCAAGAAGGACCTCCTGGCCATCGTTCGCAGCGTCTCTGACATGATCGACGTCTCCTACGTCCGTCAGAAAGAAGCCCTCGGCCTGGGTCACGCCGTGCTGCGATCCAAAGAGCTGGTCGGGAACGAACCCTTCGCTGTGGTTCTTTCCGACGACGTCATCGAATCCGAAATTCCCTGCATCCGCCAATTACTCGATGTCTACGAGTTCTACGGAGCTTCCGTAGTCGCGCTGATGGAAGTGCCCGGCAACGCCATCTCCGCCTACGGGGCCGTCGACGCAGAACCGGTCTCGCACAACTCCGGCAAAGATCGCTTGTTCCGCATCCGCAACATGGTGGAAAAGCCCAAGCCATCCGAAGCGCCCTCCAACCTCGCTATCATCGGCCGCTATGTGCTGACGCCGGATGTTTTCGAATCCATCGAATCCATTGAGCCCGGAAGCGGCGGCGAACTGCAACTCACCGACGCGTTGAAGCATCTGCTGCGTAACCGGCCGATCTACGGCTACCGCTTCGAAGGCACGCGCTACGACGCCGGCG
This sequence comes from Bryobacteraceae bacterium, assembly GCA_035295865.1. GTDB lineage: Bacteria > Acidobacteriota > Terriglobia > Bryobacterales > Bryobacteraceae > Palsa-89. The sequence continues at coordinate 9,876 of DATGIH010000381.1, read as the reverse complement.
ACAAGCTCGGATTCTTGAAAGCCACCGTCGAGTTCGCCCTCCGCCGCTACGATCTGGGCGGAGAGTTCCGCGAGTACCTGAAGAACATGAAACTGTGATCCCATGAGCCAACTAAAGAACAAAGTAGCGATCGTTACGGGCGCCAGCCGTGGAATCGGAAAATCCACCGCCGAAGTTTTCGCCCGCGAAGGCGCAACAGTAGTGATCTGCGGCCGCAAGCAGGAGACGCTCGATCAAGTCGCCACCGAACTGAAAGGGTTGGCCGGACGAATCGTTCCCATGGCTTGTCACGTCGGCAAGCTGGAAGATCTGCAGCGCCTCGTCGACACCACCACCCGCGAATTCGGGCGCATCGACATCGTCGTCAACAACGCCGCCACCAACATCGCGCAAGGCCCGGCCATCGAAATGGACGACGGCCAATTCGACAAGATGGTCGAAGTGAATCTCAAGAGCACCTATCGCCTCATGCGGCTTGTCGCGCCCGGAATGTGCGAGCGCGGTTCCGGATCCATCATCAACATCGCATCCATCGCCGGATTGCGGCCGCAATACCACGGCTTGCTCTACAGCATGACCAAAGCCGCGCTGATCATGATGACGCAATCCTATGCGGTGGAACTGGGACCCAAAGGCGTGCGCGTGAACGCCATCGCGCCGGGCTTGGTGCAGACCGTGCTGAGCGAATATTACTGGAAAGATCCAGCCAAGCTTGACCAGCTGATCTCGAAGCAACCCATCCGGCACCTCGGACAGCCGCAGGAAATTGCCGATGTCGCATTGCTGCTCGCCGCGGACGCCTCGTCCTATCTCACCGGCCAAACTCTCATAGTGGACGGCGGACGCTTGTTATCCTCAATGTAGATGCTGTCGAAACTGATTCCAGCGGGCCTATTGGCCGCCTGCGCCTGGGCGAACGTCATCAACGATGTTCGCGACGCCGCGGAGCAAAACAATTTCGCGCTCGGCGATTCCATCATCCAGAACTACCGCTCGCGTCAAGGCGTCACCCCGGAAATGATCGTGGCGCTGTCCTGGATGGGCCGCGGAGCGCTCGGCGCCAAGCAGTTGGACAAAGCCGAGTCTTACGCCAAAGAAACCGAAAGCCTCTCGTTAGAGCAATTGAAGAAACGCCCGCTGGACCAGGAGCCTTATCTGCCGCTCGCCCTCGGCGCAGCGATTGAGGTGCAAGCACAGGTACTCAGCCAACGAGGCGAACGCGGAGCAGCGGTAGCATATCTCCGAGCCGAATTAACCAAATATCGCACGACGTCCATCCGCACTCGCATCCAGAAAAACATCAATCTCCTCAGCCTGGAAGGCAAAGCCGCCCCCGCGCTGGACGAACGCGAGTTTCTCGGCGCCAGCCCCACACCTCTGGCATCGCTCAAAGGCAAGCCCGTGATGCTCTTTTTCTGGGCGCACTGGTGCGGCGACTGTAAACAGGAATCGCCGATCCTCGCGGAAATTCGAAAAGAGTACGCGGCGAAAGGCCTGGTCGTGGTTGCCCCCACGCAGCGCTACGGTTACGTCGCCCGTGGCGAAGACGCGGCACCTGCGGACGAGACCCGTTACATCGACGAGGTCCGCCACAAGTTTTATCCGGATCTCCTGAACGTCCCCGCCCCCATCAGCGAAGAAAATTTCAAAAACTACGGCGCCAGCACCACCCCGACGCTCGTCCTAATCGACCGCCAAGGCATCGTGCGCCTCTACCATCCCGGCGCCATGACGCTCGACGAACTGCGCGCGGCGCTCAACCGGTTAGGCTAACTCCGCCACCGCACTCCCACCCCTAACTCCTTCTTCGCGTACTCCAAACTCCGCTCCAGATCCAACCGCTGCTGCTCCCGCAACGCCGCCGTGAACTCGGGACGCTGCTCCGGCGTTCCATCTTCCACTACCATGAATCCCGTAAACGGATGCCCGCAGCGCGCCAGCGCCACAAATCGCGCGAACTCGGCCGCATTCGCTTTCGGAAACGCCTTCCAGAACTCCGGTTCCAAATACGGCAGCACCTGGGGCGGACGCCCGGTGATAATCTCAAGCTGCACCGCCGCCTTCGGACACAACTCGCGATACCGATCCATGAACTTGTGGAAGTCGATGCACCCATCCCCGAGCGCCGTCCACTGCGCCGCCGCGCCGCGCGGATGTTCATACACCACCGAGTCCCGCACGTGCGACGTCACTACGTAGGGCGCCAGAACTTCGAGCGCCACCAGCGGATCCTCCACTACCCACATCGGATTCCCAGTGTCCAGGCACGAGCCCACGGCATCCTTGCCGCTCTCCTCGATGATCGTCCGAACCTCGCGCGCCTGCATATCGCCCGCGTGATTCTCGATCGCGATCCGCACTCCCAAATCCATCGCCTCGGCACGCACGGATCGAAAAAGCCCGATGGTGTTCTCCATCAGCGCCTCAATCGGGCGCGGACCCCGCCGGTCTTTCGCGCTCCCCAGGTAACAACGCATCGAACTCGCGCCCACCGCCTTCGCGATCCGCAGCCCGCGCAGGATGTTCTCCTTCGGATCGCCATCCTTCGGATTCCAACTCGCCGACAACGAACAGATGCATCCCATCCCTCCGTCGATCGCCACGCCCAGCTTGGCCGCGTGATCCTTCACGCGCGCGAGGTACTCCGGCTCGAAGCTCTCGTAATCCTCCAAGCCGGATAGCTGAATCGTGTCCAGCTTCAAGCTCGCCGCGTAATCGAGCAGTTGAATCGCTTTCCAACGGAAAGCCCGGACTGTATACGAATCGAACCCCAGACGAATTGGCACCGTTGACACGTCACCTCCAGCGGACGCCGATCGCGCGCCCAATGCAGCCGCCGTTGCTTGAAGTGTTGCTTGCAAGAATGTTCGCCGCCGCATGCTGAGATGTTAGCGCATCAAGCTCGCCGCGAAAGCGAAAAGGAAGGAGGAACTGCGGCTACCAAATAAAAATGGCCCCGATCTCTCGGGGCCGATTGCATGAACCCTATTAACTGCTAGCCCCTATCGGGGCGCCCAAAACTACTTCTTCTTCTTGGGTGCTTTTTTCTTCGCTGGCTTAGCAGCTTTCTTTGTTGCGTTCTTCATCGAGTGATTCTCCCTAACATCAGATTTGCGATCTCAAGATCGCAGTGTGATTCATATATAAGGTTCTTTGAGCCGAAAGTCAAGAAAAAAATGCACATCGGCCCCGAAGATGCCCTCCGAAACGTCCCCCAAGGTCGCAAAAACGCCCAAAACCATTTCCAAGACGAATTGTTCCGGCGCTCCAAACACCATTTCCGGATTATTTTGTTCTTGCCCGCGCCCCCCGTCCGCGCTACGATCGGACCAAATGGCCACTCGCGCCCGATTTGCCGCGCTGGCGTTTCCGCTCGGATTCATCGTGCTTTCCGGATGCGGAAAAAAACACCACCGGATCGCGACACCGGCCACGCCATCCGTTCCCGCCGCCATCGGATCCACCGAAACCGGAATCGCGAGTTGGTACGGCCACCCCTATCATGGCCGCGCGGCCGCCAACGGTGAAATCTACGACATGGAAAAACTCACGGCCGCGCATCGCACCCTTCCCTTCGGAACCATGGTGCGCGTCACCAATCTCACGAACGGAAAAACGGTGGACGTGCGCATCATCGACCGTGGTCCCTTCGTGGCCGGCCGCATCATCGATCTCTCTCACGCCGCCGCCCAGGAAATCGAAATGATCGGACCCGGCGTCGCCCAAGTTCGCCTCGACATCCTCGCGCTCCAGCCAGTCATGGCGTCGGAGAATTGGTACGCCGTCCAAGCCGGAGCCTTTCAAGATAAGGATAGAGCCGAGCGCCTTCGGGTCTCCATGGAACAGCAGCACGGAACCGCTCGCCTTGTACTGCGAAAAGGGTACCCCACGCTCTGGCGCGTCCTCGTCGGCAAGGAGCATACTGAGGATTCCGCCAACGTCCTCGCCGACCAAATCCGCCGTGAAGTAGGAACCGGCTTCGTGGTTCGCCTCGATGAACCAGCCGCGTCCCCGATTACCGGGTCTCCCACCTCAGGTCCCCAACAATAAAGGATAAGGCGTCTCGCCGAGTTGTCACTACGGGATTGCTCTATCTGTACTACGGACCTACCCCCAAATGAGGTGGTCGTATCACCCCAAATGACCTCGCGATTCAGTACGTTGGGGTGTTGCTGAAATCCTAAAGTATCCGTAGAGTTTATCTTGGTACCACGCACTACACACCCAAGAAGGCAGATTCATCCCTGAGGATTTGGAATGCTTGCGCAAGTTGAACAATCAACACACGTTCTAGTAGGGCAGTCCCCGCGCATCCGAAATGTATTGCGGATGGTGGATAAGTTGGGTCGGTGCCGCTGGCCCGTTTTGCTGTTGGGCGAGACGGGTACCGGCAAGGAAGTAGTCGCGCGCTCCATTCATAATGTGAGCCCGGTAGGTCCGTTCGTCACCATCGATTGCTCTTCGATGGTCGGTCCGCTGATGGAAAGCGAACTCTTCGGACACGTCAAGGGCGCTTTCACCGGCGCCGTCGGCCAAAAAACCGGACTGATCGAAACCGCAAATGGCGGCACGGCCTTCTTCGATGAAATCGGCGAACTGCCTCTCGATCTGCAAGCCAAGCTCCTGCGCGTTCTCCAGGAGAAGGAATTCCGCCCTGTTGGATCGCTCACACAACGCCGCTCGGACTTCCGCGTGATCGCGGCAACGAATCGCGACCTTGCGAAAGAAGTAGAAAAAGGAACCTTCCGCCGCGACCTCTTCTATCGCCTAAACGTCGTCAACGTTCGCATCGCCCCGCTGCGCGACCGCAAAGAAGATATTCCAGCCCTGATCGCGCATTTCCTCTCGCGCCACGGCAGAAATCACACGCTGACGCAGGAAACGCTCGAAGCCATGATCTCCTACGATTGGCCGGGCAACGTCCGTGAGCTGGAAAACTGTATTCAGCACATGGTCGCCATCAACTCTGGCCCGCTGCTGCATGTCGTCGAACTGCCATCCATGCTGCAGAATCATCTGCTGTCGAAGAAGAACCAGTATTTGTCCGTAGCGGTTGGCGCCCACCCGTTATCGAAGCCGCCCGCCGAAGCCGAATCGCACCAACATCGCGCGAGCGCCGAACCCAACCGCCCGCCCATTCTGCCGCTGAATCAAATGGAAAAGAACGCCATCATGGACGCGCTCGAATACACCAAGGGCGATCGCGCCATCGCCGCAAATCTCTTAGGAATCGGCCGCACCACACTCTATCGCAAACTCAAGGAATACCAACTAGCGGTCTAATGTGGCGCACGCACTCCTGCGTGCCGCGTTCACACTCGTGTGAACGCCTTTCTTGGCTACGGCAAAATCTTCCCAACCGCCGCCCGCACCACCGGATCGCGCGCTTCCTCCACCTCATCCCCCTTCGCCACCCCCAGCGCCTGATTGAAAATCTCCTGCTTCAACCGGCTCTGCACCCACGCCCGTTCCCTCGCCCACTCACCCACCGATGGCTGAATCCCCCGCTCCGCCGCCGCAAAAACTTGGAAATCTTCCAACAAGCTCGCGGACACGTCAAAGCTGGCGTCGATCTTGTTCTTCTCGATATACGAAGTCGCAAACGAAGTAAACGTACCGCTCGCATCCAGCGCCATCCGCAACCGAGTCACCGGCTCCGGCTCCACCGTGACATCCGGCCGGATGCCCCCGCCGCCAGTCACCATCCGCCCCGAATCCGTCTTGAATTCTTCCTTCTGCTTTTCCAGCTCGAGTTGACCGGAAGGCAGCGGCTTTTGAATGGACCGCCCACTGGGCGTGTAATAGAAAGCCGTCGTCAAAGCCATCGCCGTGGTTCCGGACAACGGAAACACGTTTTGCACCAGCCCCTTCCCAAAGCTCGTTTCACCCAAAATAGTCGCGCGATCGTGATCCTGCAGCGCCCCCGCTAAAATCTCGGATGCGCTTGCCGTCTTCGCGTTCACCAGCACGGCCAGCGGAAATTGATAGATGCCGGCATCGGGCGGCGCATCCGCGTCCTGGCTCTTGATACTGCGCCCCTTCACACTGAGCAGCCGCTGCCCCGGCTTCAGGAAATAGGACGCCGCTTGCATCGCCGCCTGCACCACACCGCCGCCATTGTCGCGCAGATCCAGCACCAGGCCCTTCAGCTTCGCGCCCCCCAGGCTCTCAATCGCATCCTTCAACTGCTTCCCCGTCTGCGGATCGAACGAATTCACTCGAACGTAACCGATGTCTGCCTGCAGCAGAAAACTGCGATCCACACTCGGAGAATCCACCAGGGCCGGATCCAGCACAAAAGGCAAAAGCCTCGCATTGGTCGGACGCCGCACAATCAACTGCGCCTGATGCTGGCGCGCTTCGCTCAGGAATCCGATGATCTGTTCAAATTCCAGGCGCGCCAACGCGACGTTATTCACTGCCACAATCTCGTCGCCTGGCTGCAATCCCGCTTTCGCCGATGGCGTCCCTTCCATCGCCTGCAGCACGATCACGCGGCCCGGCAAGATGGACACCACTGTCCCAAACCCCTTGCGTTCGGAGTGTTCCATCTCCTTGAGCTGCTCATACTGCTGCGGATCGAAAAAAATCGAGTGCGGATCCAGCCGCTTTAACATGCCCGGAATCGCGCCCTGATAAACCGCGGTCTCCGTATTCACCGGATCGGCAGCTTGACTTTGCACCGTCGCCAACACTTCGGTGAACCGCTTCAATGAACTGTCCAGATCCGTGGTGGATTTCGGAGCGGCGAGAAAAAACAACAGAGGAAAAATCATTACTTCGAATAGCGCAGAGCCTGCCGCGCCGCATGCCGCTCCAAAGCCAGCTCAATCAGCCGGTCCACTAATTTCGGCATCGGCAATCCGGAATATTCCCACATCTTAGGGTACATGCTGATCGACGTAAAGCCTGGCAATGTGTTGATCTCGTTAATGAACAGTTTGTTCGTCGCGGTTTCCAGCAGAAAATCTACGCGCGAGAGACCTTCGCACTCCATTGCGCGATAACATTCCACCGCCAGACGCTGCAGTTCGGCAGTCTGTTCCAGCGACAGATCCGCCGGGATCACGGTCCCCGCTTTGTCCAGCAGATATTTGTCGTCGTAATCGTAAAATTCGCGTGACGGAAGAATCTCGCAAGGAACCGACGCCACCGGCTCTTCATTCCCCAGCACCGCGCATTCAAATTCGCGTCCCTGAATCGCCCGCTCCACAATCACCTTGCGATCGTAAGCCGCCGCCATTTGGAGCGCTGCTTTCAACTCCACACAATTGTGCGCTTTTGAAATCCCCACCGACGATCCTAGATTCGCCGGCTTCACGAACACCGGAAATTCGAACGTCGAGCAGACGCCTTCCAGATCCTTCAACTGGCTACTCGAAAACACCCGGTAATCCACCACCGGCAGCCCACGCTCCCGCGCCAGCCGCTTCATCACCTCTTTGTCCATCGACACGGACGATGCCAGCACGCCCGCGCCGACGTACGGAAGCCCCGCAAGCTCCAGCAGCCCCTGCAGCGTGCCGTCCTCGCCGAATGTCCCGTGCAGCGCCGGGAACACCACATCAATCTCCGGATTCCCGTTCGGCTCAGGCACAATCGGCCGGGGACTCCATTTGCCCTCTTTCGAGATCAGATAGTGCAGGACCTTGTACTTTTCCGGGTCCAACGCTTCCATGATCGATTTAGCGGACCGCAGCGAAATCTCATGCTCACCGCTTCGCCCGCCGTAAATAACCGCAACTCGCTTTTTCATCTCGTATTACAAAATCCTTTTGCCCATGGCCGACATCACTAATTCGACGGCTAAAACCGCCGTCCGGTTCGCTTCATCGATCACCGGATTGACCTCCACCACTTCCATGGACACCATCTTGTCGCTGTCATTGAGCGTTTCCATCGCCAGATGAGCCTCGCGATACGTGACTCCGCCGCGCACCGGCGTCCCGACGCCCGGCGCCTCCTGCGGGTCCACGGCGTCCATATCGAGCGAAACATGGAACCCCGCGGTCCCTGAGCTTGCGATCCGAATCGCTTCTTCAATCACGGTCAACAGACCGCGCTCGTCGATCTCGCGCATCGTAAAAACGTGAACGCCCGAATGCTGCACGTTGATGCGTTCCTGATCGTCCACCGACCGAATCCCAACCAGCGCCACATTTGCTGGATCTACTTTCGGTGAATAACCGAAAATCCGCGTCAGCTCATCCGGACCCGCGCCGATGCAGCAAGCCAGCGGCATTCCATGCACATTCCCGCTCGGACTCGAAGCCGGCGTGTTCATATCCGTATGCGCATCGATCCAGATCATCCCGAGCTTTCCCTTTCTCTCGCGAATGTGCTTCGACACGCCCGAAACCGTTCCGACCGCGATGGAATGATCCCCGCCCAAAACCAGAGGGAACTTATCTTCGGCAAGAGCATTCGTCACCATGTCCGCCAGCTTCACGCAAGTGTCGGTGATCTGCGGAAGATACTTGGCCTGCGGCGACCCCTCAGGCTGGCTCTCCGGCTGTACGACGGGCACATTGCCCAAATCGTCGACAATGTATCCCAACTCCACCAACCGCCCATTCAAATTCGCAACGCGCACCGCGGATGGTCCCATGTCGACACCGCGTCGCCCCGATCCAAGATCAAGCGGCGCACCAATAATCGCAATGTGAGACTTTCTCATAACGTGGCGCACGCACTCCTGCGTGCCGCGTTCACTCTCATGTGAACGCCCTGAGAATGATTCTTCCTAATTCTCACGGCCTGGTCCTATACAGCATCCGCGGAAAAGGAATCGTCTCGCGAATATGCTCCAACCCGCACATCCACGCCACAAACCGCTCGATCCCCATCCCAAATCCCGCGTGCGGCACCGTTCCGTACTTGCGCAGATCGATATACCAGTTGAACGCCTCCGCCGGGAGCTTATGCTCCTCCAGCCGCTTCAACAGCAGATCCAGATTGTGGATGCGCTGCCCGCCCCCAATAATTTCTCCGTAACCCTCCGGGGCGATCACATCCACGCCCAGCGCTAGCTCCGGCCGATCCGCGTCCGGCTCAAAGTAAAACGCCTTCACCTGGGTTGGATAGCGATCCACCATCAAAGGCCGGTCCAGCCCTTCCGTGATCATCGTCTCATCCGGACCGCCAAAATCCCCGCCCCATTGAATCTCGCTGCCCTTCGCTTGCAGCGCCTTCACCGCGTCGTCATAACTCATCCGCGGAAACGGCGCCTTCACGCTTTCGAGCTTGCTGACATCGCGCTCCAACGCCTGCAATTCCGGCTTTCGGGTTTCCAGTACGCGTCCAATCACAAAAATGACGAGCTGCTCCGCCAACTGCTTCACGTCTTCAAGCGTGGCGTATGCCATCTCCGGTTCCACCATCCAAAATTCCGTCAGATGGCGCCGCGTCTTCGATTTTTCCGCGCGGAACGTCGGCCCAAAGCAGTAAACTTTTCCGAACGCCATGGCATCCGCTTCGTTATAAAGCTGGCCGGATTGCGTGAGATACACTTTTTCGTCGTCGAAGTAATTCACTTCGAACAACGTCGTCGTTCCCTCGCAAGCCGCCGGCGTGAAGATCGGCGTATCCACAAGCGTGAAGCCGTTCGAATCGAAGAAGTCGCGCACCGCCTTGATCACGGCGTGACGGACTCGGATCACGGCATGCTGCCGCTTGCTGCGCAGCCAGAGATGCCGATGGTCCATTAGAAAATCCGGGCCGTGCTCTTTCGGCGTGATCGGATAAGGATCCGTTTCCGGAACACGATTCACAATCTCGGCGCCCTCGACGTCCATTTCAACGCCACCCGGCGCGCGTTGTTCCTCGCGCAGCTTTCCGCGCAGAATCAGCGCCGATTCCTGCGTCAGGTTCTTTAGA
>DATGIH010000380.1:0-5584 GCA_035295865.1 Bryobacteraceae bacterium | reverse complement strand
GAGCGAGCCGTCCCGTACACCAATCGCGGCATGCATTATATGCGCGTCATGGCCCGTCTGAAGCCCGGTATCACAATCGAGCAGGCGCGCGCGGATCTCGCGGTTCTGGCGCACCGGTTGGATGCCCAAAACAAATCCGGGCACGGCATCGCCGCCCTTCCCTTGCGCGAACAACTGTTCGGCAATGTGCGCTTGGGCTTGCTGCTGCTCTTGGGAGCCGCAGGCTTCCTGCTGTTGATCGCCACCGCCAATGTCGCGAACATTCTACTGGCCCGAGCCTCAGGTCGCGCCAAGGAGTTCGCCATCCGCGCCGCGTTGGGCGCCGGACGCGGGCGGCTGATTTCGCAAACCATGGCGGAGAGCTTGCTCCTATCCTCGCTCGGCGGCGTCGCGGGCTTTCTGTTCGCGCTCTGGGGATCAGACCTGCTCCGTCTGGCCTGGCCGCCTTCCATTCCCCGCCCCCAAAGTTTCTCCCTGGACTGGCGGGTGTTGGCTTTCCTGATCTTCGCTTCCTTGTTTTCCGGAGTTTTGTTCGGACTCGCGCCGGCTCTGCAGATCTCGCTCTCGGGTTTGAACGAAACTTTGAAGGACGGATGGTCGCAACCAAGCGGTTCGGCGCGCAGCCGGCTGCGCGGCGCGCTGGTTGTATCCCAAATCGCGATTGCGGCCCTGCTCCTGATCGGGTCGGGATTGCTGCTGCGCAGTTTCGCCCGCGTGCTCGAGGTGGACCCGGGCTTTCGCGCCGAAAACGTCTTGACTATGGATATTTCTCTTCCCGCGTCCAAATACAAAGACGACGCGCAGCGGCTGGCGTTTTATGACGCGCTCCTCGCCGGCGTCCGAAGTTTGCCGGGAACGTCATCCGCCGGCGCGATTGTAAATTTGCCGCTGGGTGACGGCGGAACGAACGGCGATTTCCAGATCCAGGGCCGGACTTTCCCCGCTCATCAGGATCCGATCGCCGAAAAAGCTATCGTCTCCCCGGAATATTTCCAGGCCATGGGAATCCGGCTGTTGCGCGGCCGATTGTTCAGCGAACGCGACGGACGGGACGCACACACGGTGGCGATCATCAACGAATCGCTGGCGCGCAAATTCTGGCCCAACCAGGATCCCATCGGCCAGCATCTGGACATCGGACTCAGTGAAAAGGCCAGTTGGCAGGAGATCGTGGGCGTGGTGGCGGATGTGAAGATCGATGCTCTGGACGTATCCACGGCATCCGAGATTTATGTTCCTCAGGCTCAGAAGCCTGAGGGCGCCATGACGCTGGTGATTCGCTCCACGGCCGATCTTTCTACGCTTGCCTCTGCCGTAAGAACGCAGCTGGCCTCCTTGGACAGAGAACTGCCGGTATTCAACGTCCAGACCATGGAACAGGTCGTTTCCAATTCGCTCTCCGGCCGGCGGATGTCGACCATTCTGTTGGCCGCCTTTGCCGCGTGCGCCATGCTACTTGCGAGCATCGGAATCTATGGCGTGGTGTCTTATTGGGTGGCGCAGCGCACGCGCGAGATCGGCATCCGCTCGGCGCTAGGCGCCAATCGTAGCGACATTCTTCGGATGGTGCTGGGTCATGGCATGTTGTTAGCAGTCGCGGGCACTGCCATCGGACTCGCGGCTTCACTTGCCCTCACACGGTTCCTTGCAACATTGCTTTTTGGTGTTTCGACCCATGACCTCGCTACAATGGCGTCTGCTGCTGGAGGTTTGATCCTGGTCGCGCTGTTCGCCTGTCTTGTTCCGGCGCGTCGTGCGATGCAGGTGGATCCGCTGGTGGCGCTTCGGTTTGAATAAACACCGGGGAATCCTGACCATCCGGTACCATAGTGGTTGCTATGTCGTCGCCGGATTTGGATCAGGACGCCACAACGCAACGCATGCGCGATACAGCCGAGGAATTGGAACGTCTGGTTGCCTCAATGCTGCCGATGGACGACAGTACGCCGTTGATTCGGGAAGATCGAGAGCGCGATGCTTGACGTTGCCCTGGACTCGATCGAGCACCTCTGAGAGGCTCTCGTGCCCGAACTCCCCGACATCGTCGTCTACATCGAAGCGCTCGAAAAGCGGATCCAGGGTCAGACGCTCGAACATATCCGGCTGGCGAGCCCATTTCTACTGCGCACGGCGGATCCACCATTGCGCAATGCCGAAGGGCGCACGGTAACAGAGCTGCGCCGGATCGGCAAGCGCATCGCCATCGGGCTGGACAACGATCTATGGGTGGTGTTGCATCTCATGATCGCCGGGCGGCTCCATTGGCGGGCGCGCGGTGTCAAGGTCTCGCGGCCGCGCGGTCTCGCTGCGTTCGATTTTCCCAACGGAAGCCTGCTGCTGACCGAGGCCGGTTCGCAAAAGCGTGCCTCGCTGCATATGGTGAAGGGAGAAGAGGGGCTGCGCGCGCTGGATCCAGGCGGGCTGGAAGTTCTAACGGCCGATCTCGCAAGCTTTGCTACCGCTCTCACGGCTTCCAACCACACGCTGAAACGCGCGCTCACCGATCCGCGAACGTTCAGCGGCATCGGCAACGCCTATTCCGACGAGATTCTCTTCGAAGCGGGACTTTCGCCGGTCGCGCTAACGCAGAAATTAACGCCAGAGCAGATCAGCCGCCTCTTTGGCGCGGTCCGCGCCACTCTGCAGCGCTGGGTAGAGATCACGCGCGCGGAAACCGGCGACAAATTCCCGGAAAAGGTGACCGCGTTTCGCGAAGGAATGGCCGTGCATGGACGATACAAGGAACTTTGCGTTCGATGCGGCGCGAAAATCCAACGGATTCGCTACGCTTCCAACGAAACCAACTACTGCGCCCATTGCCAAACCGGCGGCAAACTGTTGGCCGACCGCGCACTCTCCCGCCTGATGCGCGAGGATTGGCCCCGGACGCTGGAAGAGCTGGAGTCCCTTACAATCAGGAAATGATCAAAACGGGGATGCTGCTTTTCGCAGCAATGGGCAGTGTTTTCGCCCAACATACGCACACGGAAAAGGCCGATGCCGGACCTGCGCCGCTGCTGAGCGGTCTGGGCCACATGCATCACGCTGTTACAACATCGAGACCGGAAGCGCAGCGCTATTTCGATCAAGGCCTGACGCTGATATACGCCTTCAATCACGACGAAGCGGCCCGATCGTTTCGCTACGCGGCGGTGATCGATCCCAAATGCGCGATGGCGTACTGGGGTGTTGCGCTGGCGGTAGGCCCGAACTACAACGATCCGGATATCGATCTCAGCCGCGAAAAGGCAGCGGTTGAAGCGATGCAGAAAGCGTCGGCGTTGGCTGCGAACGTTACAGAGAACGAGCGCGGTTACATTCAGGCTCTTACGAAACGCTACTCCGCCGATCCAAAGGCGGATCGCAAACAGTTGGCCCTGGATTACAAGCAAGCGATGGGTGAGCTGATGCGGCGTTATCCGGACGATCTCGACGCGGCAGTAATGTACGCGGAAAGCGCGATGGATCTGCGTCCGTGGCAACTCTGGTCGTCGGATGGCAAACCCGCCGAGGGGACGCTCGAAATTGTTCAGGTGTTGGAGGCGGTGCTCAAGAAAGCGCCCGATCACATCGGAGCGAATCACTATTACGTCCACGCGACCGAGGCTTCGCCGCATCCGGAACTCGCGTCGCAAAGTGCCGAACGATTGAAGACCTTGGCGCCGGCAGCAGGACATCTGGTGCACATGCCGGCCCACACATACATTCGTCTGGGCGACTATCATGGCGCATCGGTGGCGAATGAGATCGCTGCCAAGGCCGACGAGGCTTACGTCAAGAAATACCACGTCACCGGAATGTATCCGGTGATGTACTATTCGCACAATCTGCATTTCCTGGCGGTGTCGGCCAGCATGGAAGGGAATTATGGCCAAGCTCACAGTGCAGCGGAGCGACTGGTGGCGGGGATGCAGCCATATCTCAAGGAAAATCCGATGGCGGAGTGGTTCGTGCCGACGCGGACGCATGTGCTAGTCAGGTTCCGGAGATGGGACGACATTTTGAAACTGCCGGAACCGGACAAGGATTTGCACCTCGCTCACACCTGCTGGCTCTTCGCTCGCGGGATGGCCTACAGCGCTAAAGGACAGATTAGCCAGGCTACGGCCGATCGGGAAGCGATGCTCGCGGAGACGAAGGGCATTCCCGCCGACACGATGCTCGGAATGAACACGGCGCATGCAGCGTTCGACATCGCGGCGCTCATCTTGGACGCAGGCATCGCTCGCGCCCAACACAACTACAAGCAATCCGCCGAGCTACTGAACAAAGCCGCGCTCGCTGAAGATGCTTTGAACTACGATGAGCCTCCCGACTGGTATTTGCCGGCACGCGAATCGCTGGGCAGTGTGCTCTTTGCCGATGGGCGGCATGCGGAAGCCGAAGCAGCGTTCCGCGACGAGCTGAAAGCGCATCCCAAGAATCCGCGCGCCCTGTTCGGCTTGTCCGAATGCCTGAAAGCGCAAGGCAAGAAAGACGAGGCGACGAAAGTCCGCGCCGAGTTCGATGGGGGCTGGAAGTACGCCGATAGCAAGCTGAGCATGGCTGACTTATAATCAGCCTGATGCAAAAGCTTCTGCTTGCGCTCCTTCTTGCTCTTCCCGCTTTTTCGCAGCCTGCCGCTCTGCGCGATCTGGACGAGTACATCCAGCGCGCCATGAAGACGTTCGATGTGCCTGGCGTGGCGGTCGCGGTGGTCAAAGATGGACAGGTCGTCCTCGCGAAAGGCTACGGCGTCCGAAGACTCGGCGAAAGCGCGAGCGTTGACCCGCATACCCTGTTTGGTATCGGATCGAACACCAAAGCGTTCACCACCGCATCGCTCGCGATCCTAGCGGACGAAGGCAAACTCAGCTGGGACGATCGCGTGGTGGACCGCCTACCAGGCTTCCAGATGTACGATCCGTACGTCACGCACGAGATGACCATTCGGGATTTGCTGACGCATCGCAGCGGCCTTGGACTCGGCGCGGGTGACCTGCTCTTCTTTCCGCCATCCAGTTACACGCGCGAAGACATTATCTACAAGCTGCGCTACATTAAGCCGGAAACGAGCTTTCGGAGCAAGTACGCTTATGACAATCTCCTCTACATGGTGGCCGGCCAAATCATTCCCGCTGTGACAGGCGAACAGTGGCAGGATTTTATCCGCGAGCGCATCTTCGCGACAGTCGGCATGAATGACAGCACGACGACGGTGGCCGCTTTTCGTTCCGGCACAGATTTCGCGACTCCGCACTCGGAAGTGGAAGGCAAACTGACGCCGATCGCCGCGGCGCAGATCGACAACCTCGCGCCCGCGGGTGCGATCAACTCAAGCGTGACTGACATGGCGAAATGGATGATGGTCCAGCTCGCCGGCGGCAAGCTGCCGGATGGAGACAAGCGGCTATTCAGCGAAAAAGAGGGGCGCGAGATGTGGTCGGCACAGACTATTCTTCCGGTGGGCGAGCCGCCGGCCGCGCTAGCCGCTTTGCGCATCAACTTCGCGGCGTATGGCCTTGGATGGGTCCTGCGCGACTATCGGGGACGCAAGTATGTCAGCCACACGGGAGGACTGCCGGGCTACGTGTCGCAGGTGGCG
>DATGIH010000379.1:0-3265 GCA_035295865.1 Bryobacteraceae bacterium | reverse complement strand
GATGCCAATGCCGGTGTCGCGCACCACAAAATGGAGTCTCCCGCGCGGGTCCAACGCCGCTTTTAGAACAACCTCGCCCTGCGAGGTGAATTTGATTGCGTTGCCCACTAGATTCACCACAATCTGCCTGAGCCGCGTTTCATCGCCTACTACAATTTCGGGAACGAACGGCGACATGTCGAGCGCCAGTTCCAATCCCTTCTCATGCGCCCGCACCGCCATCGCCTTCAGCGTTTCCTCCAGGCATTCACGCAAGTTGAAACACGCAGAGTGGAGTTCCATTTTTCCGGCTTCGATTTTGGAAAAGTCCAGCAGGTCGTTGATGATGTTCAACAACGAGTCGGCCGAGCTTTTCACCGTCATCAAATAGTCGCGCTGCTCGGCAGACAGTGAACTGTCCAGCACTAAATCCGTCATTCCGATCACTCCGTTGATGGGGGTACGGATCTCGTGGCTCATGTTCGCCAAAAACTCACTCTTGGCTTTGCTGGCCGCTTCCGCCTTATTCTTGGCCAGCAGCAACTCGGCATTGGCTTTCTGCAGCTGATCGACGGACTCGGCGCGTGCGCGCTCCACCAGGTACTCCTCGCGGTAGCGAGTCACCACGTCGAACATTGCGCCGAAGGTCAAGTAGCTGATGGCGTACGCCGCCAGCGAGAACAGGAAGCCAATTTTGAATATTTCGATCATACGGGGCGCCAGACAGCACAACAGCGCTACTGGAAGAACACGCAGCAACTTCGCGAGCATCCGCCCCGCCGCAACCGCATTCACCAGTTTGTTGAACACCAACATCGGGAAAAACCAGACTAAATACACATACAGGCTGGCCTCTTGTCGTGTGGAGAAAACGGAAATGATCGAGCCGGCGCAAAGATAGAATGCGAAATAGATGGTGGATATCGAGGCGACACGTTGAATGGAGACGCCGCGCCGGAAGAGTAGGATCCAGACAGTTGCGCTGGTAAACGGCAGACAGGAGAGAATCAGCGCCGCTTCGGCCTTCGATGTAATGCCTTGAAAGATCGCGCCAAGACCAAGTGCGGACCCGGCAAAAGCCATGATTCCAGTAGTTAACAATGCACGGCGAGCCAGAGCGCTCGACGACCGCTCAAAGTCATCTATTTCCGGAAGGTCCAGTCGGAGGTCTCCTTGAAGATTCTCATCGGCAACTTCGCCTGCAATTTTCGTTCAACCTTCCCAGCTGATAGTCGATTCGCGCAGTTTCACTCCCAGGTAGGCAGCCAGCATGGTTTCATGACTCCGCCGCTTTTCTTTATCACGCGCAGGCGCCGGAGCAGCGGGCTTTACCTCACGATGCGCCGCATCATAACTCGACCGTTTCTTCGGATCGCTTAAGGTTTCGTACGCCGTTCGAAGCCGTAGAAACATGTCGCTGTTGCCGGTTTGCTTGTTGTCGGGATGATACCGGAACGCGAGCAATCGATAGACGCGCGAAATCGTCTCTCCATCCGCGTTCGGACTCAGTTGCATCACTTCGTAAAAATCCGGCGCACAACGCTCTTCATTGAGCTGGAAACTGGAATCCGGATCGATAAACTCCAAACCCGCGCGGAAAGTGCCGTCGCTCTGGACACTGCACCATTTCACGCCCGCTCTGAGACACTCCAGCGTGTGGTTGGCGCCGAATTTGCCGCGCAAAACCACGCTCGATCCGGGCTGGAGCATGGTCAGAAGTGCGAGCCCACATCCGCCGCCGATGACATCCACAAGGTTGGCGGTGATGGAGCGCGAGTGTCCCGCGTCGTGCATTTCTACATGAACCACGGAGGAATCCGCGGCTTTTCTCTGCCCTCTGCGCTGCTGCCGTTTCGCCGATGCTTCCATTACATCGTTTATCGCATTTGGACGGCTCGATCGAAATGGTCTCCGGGTAACGATTCGAATCCAACCAAAGTACTAGGCAGTCACGAAGTGCGGGAAACGCAAGAGGTTACCTTGCGGAAATTCGAGGCGGTCGCCACATTTCGGAGTCGACCCGATTCTTGAAATCCGGCCGATTAACGATATAATTGATCGCCATGCGAACCGCGCGGATATTTGGTTTTCTTCTGGGATGCGCCGCCGCGGCGTTTTCCCAGTCCAGCCAGGCAATTCCTTTCACTTTTACTCTCAGTACTCCGCCTTCGATAGTTCTTCTTCTGCACCGGCGCCGGCGGTGCTGGATTGGGCGGGAACCTCAACCTGGGGCCAATGCGAGTACACGGAGACGGTCCATTCCGGACCACCGCCGAGCTCGATTTCGATTACGCTCGACTTTCCGCAAGGCACCATGACAATCACGAGCACCAGTTCGCTCGCCAATCCCGTGTTGCCAATTAACTGGAACATTTCCGGCGGAACGGGTATGTTTACGGGCGCCACGGGAAGTCTCACTACTTCGACCACTTACACCTATCCCACGAGCACGACGGAAATCAGCACCATCACCGGAAACGGCACCATCACGCTGGCGGCGGGGAACGGAGTCACAGTGCGGCCGTCGTCTTTGGAAGTGCAAACGGCATCGGGGACGCCCGCCGCAACGTTCCTGGCTTTAAACAATCAAGATGCAACGTCCGTCAACTTTACGGCTGCGGTGGATCAACCTGCTACTACGCCGTGGCTGACGTTAAGCACGACATCCGGCACAGTACAACCAGGCGCGGTGGTGACGCTGCCGGTCGCAGTGAATCCAGGCAAATTAGCGTTGGGTGTTTATCAAGGGCAGATCGACTTGAATATTTCCGGAGGAGCGGTGCAGGTGCCGGTGACATTGTTAGTCGGCAAGAATGGCGCGAAGTTGGGACTCTCGCAGACCGGCCTGCAATTTCTCGCGGACGCAGGCGGGCCCTCACCGGCCGCGCAAACAATTACTGTAGTCAACACGGAAATCGGCGATCTGAGCGGACTTACGGTCGCTACCTCGGTGACCGGCTCGGGTTCCAATTGGCTCAAAGCCGTGATCGCGCCGGGATTCGCCAATCAGACAACGGCGTCCGTGAGCATTACAGTGACACCCGGAACTCTCGAGCCTGGAACTTATTCTGGTCAAGTGATCTTCACGATGCCCAGCGCCTACAATTCACCGCAAAGTTTGACCGTACAGATGGTAGTGTCGACCGCGTTTCCAACATTCCAGCCTCCGGCGGTGATGGCGCAGGTACCGTTCGACTCCTACTCGGGCCAGCTGACGGGTCAACTGCCGGGTCCGACGACGGTCATCATCACCAATCCCACACCAAAGGATTTGAATTTTACGGTG
>DATGIH010000378.1:0-14511 GCA_035295865.1 Bryobacteraceae bacterium | reverse complement strand
CGGAAAGTTCGAGGCGATTAAGCACTCCATCGGCAGCTTAACCAGCGATCGCCGATTGCAAGCTCTACTGATCGCGTTCGCCTTCGGAGCATTCGTAGAAGGCGCCGCCGGTTTTGGTACTCCGGTAGCGGTTGCCTCGGCGATGCTGGCCGGCCTCGGATTTACACCATTCTACGCGGCGGCGATTTGCCTGCTTGCGAACACGGCGCCGGTGGCGTTCGGGTCCATCGCGATTCCCATCGTCACGCTCGCCGGAATCACCGGGCTGCCGCTCGATCGGTTGAGCGCCGGGGTCGGACGCATTTGCGCTCCGCTCTCGCTGATTGTCCCGGCTTACTTGATTCTGGTGATGGGCGGATGGAAAGCGTTGCGTCCGGTTCTTCCGGCGGCGTTGGTGTGCGGAATTTCGTTCGCCGGTATGCAGTTCGTCATCTCGAACTTTGTCGGCGCGCAGCTCACGGATCTGATTGCCTCGCTGACGGCGATTGTCGCGTTGGTTCTGCTTTTCCTGGTTTGGAAGCCGAAAGATATCGAAGACAAACCGCAGTCCGCGAGAATCGCAAGCGCTGGTCCTTCTGCGGGACAAATTCTGCTGGCCTGGAGTCCATATCTTATGCTTGTCTCTTGTGTTCTGTTGTGGGGATATAAGCCAATGCAAGCGCCCCTGAATTCCGTGACTGCGGCGATTCCCTGGCCTGGTCTGCACAATCTGATCGCCCGGATGCCGCCGGTTACCGCCCGCGTCTCTCCTTACCCTGCGGTCTTTAATTTGAACTGGCTTTCAGCATCCGGAACCGCGTGCCTGATTGCGACCGTGCTGACCGCGTTAGTGCTTCGAATTCCGCCGGTGCAGTTCTTAAAGATCTTCCTCAGCACTTTGCGGCAACTGGCTTTCTCGTTGGTCACTCTCGCAGCGGTGCTGGGTCTGGCTTTCCTAATGAACTATTGTGGAGCAACGGCGACTTTGGGGTTAGCATTCGCCGCCACTGGCCCATCTTTCCCATTTTTCAGCGCGCTGCTCGGATGGATGGGGGTGTTTCTTACGGGATCGGACACATCCGCCAATGCGCTTTTTGGAAATTTACAGGTGGTGACGGCGTCGAAATTGGGGCTCAATCCGGTGTTGATGGCGGCGGCGAACTCGGCGGGCGGTGTGATGGGAAAGATGATCAGCTTGTCAAGTATCGCTGTCGCGACTTGCGCTACCGGAATGGCGCGCGAGGACGAAGCGCGGCTCTTTCGGTTTACGCTGAAGCACAGCTTGTTGCTGGCAAGTGCGATCGGGCTGATTGTTTTGTTTTATGCGTATGTTGCTCCTGGGTTGCAGCCTTGAGTTGTCGTGGTTGCGCTCCCTTGCGGTCGCGGTTCGGTATGTCAGGAGACCCAGGTTCTTAGGAACTTCCTGATATGGCTGCCTGGTGATTTTTTCGCTGCCGGCGGTGTGATGGGAAACCTGTGCTACCGGAATGGCGCGCGAGGACGAAGCGCGGCTCTTTCGGTTTACGTTACTGGCGAGCGCGGTTGGGCTGCAGCTTGAGTTGTCGTGGTTGCGCTCCCTTGCGGTCGCGGTTCGGTATGTCAGGGGACCCGGTTCTTGTCAAGTATCGCTGTCGCGACTTGTGCTACCGGAATGGCGCGTGAGGACGAAGCGCGGCTCTTTCGGTTTACGTTGCTGGCGAGCGCGGTTGGGCTGCAGCTTGAGTTGTCGGGGTTGCGCTCCCTCGCGGTCGCGGTTCGGTATGTCAGGGTACCCAGGTTCTTAGGAACTTGGTTGGCTCTGCGGGGTCGATTGAAAACATCGGTGCGCCGGCGGGAACCAGCCACGCTTCGCCTTCCCGATATGGCTGCCCGGCGATTTTTCCGCTGCCGGCCGCGAAAACGAGCAAATGGAAACGGTCATGCGCTGGAGGATAATCGATCGGCGTGGTGATTCGGGCGACTTCGGTATGGAAGTATTTGCAGTCGATGGGAAGTGAAACTGGTTTCGCCTCGCGCGCTTCGAGGGATGTCACCTGCATGGCTTTCTCCAGGTGCAACTCGCGCGGACGGCCATAATCGTAAAGCCGGTACGTAATGTCGGAATGCTGCTGCACCTCACACAGCGCCAACCCGGCGCCGATCGCGTGGACCGTTCCCGCGGGAACGAAAAATGCGTCGCCCTGCTTGACGTCAATCCAATTCAGCAGCTTTTCGATTTCGCCATTCAACGCAGACTCGCGCAAACGCTCGCGCGAGATGGTCTCGCGAAAGCCCAGAGCGAGCTGCGCTCCAGGATCGGCGCGCAGCACGTACCACATCTCGGTTTTCCCCAGCGATTTCTCGTGAGCTGCTGCGAATGCATCGTCCGGATGCACTTGCACCGAGAGCCGCTCGCTGGTGAACACGAATTTGACGAGTAACGGAAGATCGGCTTCAAACCACACCTCACCGATCTTCGTCCCTGGGTCCGGGTACCACGGCGCTAAGTCCAGCGCGCCCCAGATTTTTTCTTTAAAAACGGAGGGAAGCCGGACCGGGACGCTACCGTTCACGGATGAAGCGCTCAATCCGGTCGAGCCCCCGAGCGAGTTCGTTCATGGATGTGGCGTACGAGATTCGAACATGTTCGTTCGTACCGAAGGCCTCGCCCGGAACGACGGCGACATACTCCTCGGCCAGCAACTTTTCAGAGAACTGCAGCGCTGACGAGATTCCGTTCTTAAAACCGACAGACACGTTCGGATAAGCGTAAAAGGCGCCTTTCGGTTCCGCGATGCGGACGCCGGGAATTCCGCGGAGGCGGCTTACTACATAGTCGCGGCGGATTCGATATTCGGCCAGCATCACCGGAACCGAATCCTGGGGCCCGCGCAAGGCTTCAATCGCGGCCTTCTGCGAAACGGACGTCGGATTTGAGGTGGTGTGGCTCTGCAGCTTCATCATGCCGTCGATCAACGGTTTGGGAGCGAGAGCGAATCCGATACGCCAGCCGGTCATCGCATAGGTCTTCGAGAGCGAGCCGGCCACGACGACGTGCTCCTTCGCATCCGGCATGGACGCGATGGAAAACGGCTTGTCGTCATAGAGGAATTGGCAGTAGCATTCGTCCGTCATCAAACGGACGCCCCGCTTGGCCGCCAGCTTGTAAATCTTCTCGAACTCCTCACGGCTCAGCACGGCACCGCTCGGATTGTTGGGCGAGTTGATGATCAGCAGCTTCGAGCGCGAAGTGATGTACGGGGCGATCATGTCCGCCGTGAACGTGAAGCCTTGCGCTTCGTCCGTGGGGACGAACACGCACTTTCCGCCCGCGTAGTTGACGACGTCTTTGTAAGTGACCCAATAAGGAACGGGAATAATGACTTCGTCGCCTTCACCGATCACGGCCTGCATCAAATTGAAGATCGCGTGCTTGCCTCCCACGGTCACCATGCATTCGGCCGGGGAATAGTTGGTTCCGAAATCGGTGCGATGCCGGTCGCAAATGGCGTTCTTCAGCTCCAACGTGCCGCCTGTCGCGGTGTACTTGGTGAAATTCGCGTCGATAGCCGCGATGGCCGCTTTCTTGATGTTCTCCGGCGTCGGGAAATCCGGTTCACCGGCCCCGAAGTCGACGACGTCCTTGCCTTCGCGGCGAAGTCGGTCGGCGTCGGCCGCGACTTTCATGGTGGAAGACTCGCTGATCAGCGATATTCGCTCGGCGAGATCGGTGGTTGCTTGCATGGAAGGTGTCAATTTCTCCTAGGTGTCTCCTAATAGTCTTTTTCTTAGTTTACCTTCAATCGACGGTGGCACCAAGCCGTTAATCTTTCCACCCAAGCGAATCACTTCCTTGACCAACTTGGAACTCAGGAACGAATGCGCTTCGCTGGCCATCAAGAAGACGGTTTCGATGTCCGGACCAAGCCTGCGATTCATGAGCGCCATTTGCAATTCATACTCGTAGTCGGAAACCGCGCGTATTCCGCGCAGGATCACGCTTGCGCCACATTGTGTGGCGTACTCTACCAGCAACCCATCGAACGATCCGACATCCACGTTCGGATATCCGTGCACCACTTCGCGCAGCATTTCGACGCGCTCTTCCACGCTGAACAGAGCTTCTTTGCCATCGTTGCGCAGAACGGCGACAACAAGCTTGTCGAAGAGCGCGGAACCGCGCTGGATCAAATCCAGATGACCGTTCGTGATTGGATCGAACGAGCCTGGATAGACCGCTACGACGGAGGCAGGTTTGGCTCTCACGGCCGGCATCTCAAGGTTTGCCTTCGCCCGGGTGATAGCTGCGTTCCGAGTGAGCTTTTATGTCCGCCAGGCTGAAGTACGCCGGTTTGAACTCCTGCTTGGCATAGAGCTGCGATTGATCGAAATAGTGTTTGGAGTTCGGATCTGAATTCTCACCGAAAACAAGAATCGACCGCGCCTGCACCTGCGGACCGAAATCCACCACGCTGATGAAGGAGTGTCCTGCTACACCGTAGCGCCGCTTTTGACCTCGCTCCGGCCGCGAATAGAAATTGAAGACGATCCCAATGTCTCCAGGACCTCCGGCGATTGGCAGGCTGGCTACATCGTCGCTGAAAGGTTCCTCACCGCCGGACTGGCGGCGTTCCAGCCGGTTGATATCGCCGTAGGGCACGCGCCAGGTCCCGAACGTTTTCTCAAGCGTATCGACCACTGTTTCAAGCGATTCGAGCGGCTTCTCCGCAGGCTTGGCGGGCGGAAAGACCGCGGTGCCATATTGTCTTTCGCGATACAGCAAATACAACGTCATCGGGACTGAGCTGGTGCGGCTGATGTGATCCCAGTTGCGCAATTCCGTAACGGGCTCCAGCAATTTCGCTGAATGCGATTCGTCAAACGCTTCGACCAGCTTCGGGATTTCCGTCTCGGCTTGGATCACGTAAGTATCGAAACCAGCCTTGGCCCACTCGTCGAAACTGAATTTTTCTTTGTTCCACAAGATGCGGCGCGAGATGCGGGCGCGCGCATTGTCCGGCTCACCCACCATGTATTTTGGATATTCCGAGGGGTCCGGATTTCCGAAAACCGTGGTCGCGAAGGGTGTTGAGTTGCAGTTCTGCACGAATCCGGATTTTGGATTCGTCACCTGGGGCAGCTCGTTAAACGTGTGGTAGCCGTGCCATTCGGTTTCCGATGTTGAGCCATCCACTGGCTTGGACCAATCGAACTTAGGGTCTCGCTTGGGAACCGCGCCGTTATACACGTAGAAGATGTTTCCCTCCTTGTCGGCGTAAACCGCGTTGAACATCGGTACGGCGACGGCCGACATGGCTCGCTTGAACTCGTCGAAGTTGCGCGACTTGCTCATGGCGTACCATTCGTCCAGCTGTCCGCCTTCTTCGAACTTCGCCATTCTAACTGCCAACGGTTTGCCATTGCGCTTGGCAACGACCGGGCCGTGATGCGTGCGCCGGAACGTATAGACAGGCTCGGTGAATCCGTTGGAGGTCTTGACCTTGATGGTCTCCTTCCATTCGGTGGCATGTTTGTAGGCACCGTCGTAGCGATAGGCCAGCGGATCGCTCGGATTATCGAAAGTTTCCTCGTAAACATCCACGATGTCGGGTTCGTTGACGGTGTGGCTCCATCCGAGGAAATCGTTGTGGCCGATGGTGGGGAATCCGGAGCCGAAGAAGGATGCGCCGCTCATGTTCCAACCGGTGTCACTGTGGACGTGGCCTTCGTACCATTGGCCAACGCCGAAGAACGGCTGATGCGGATTGATGAAGAGAAGGGCGTGTCCATCGGCGCTTTTTGCCGGCGTTACGGCCCACATGTTGGAGCCTTGCGATTCGGCGGCGCTCGAAATTTCGGCCGGTTTCAATCCGCTCTTGCCGAAGATAAATTTGTAATAAAGCGCGTAGCGATTGAAGGCGTAGATGTACCAGGGTTCGAAGTGCGTGATGAGGCGCGGCTTGACTTGCGGATTTCTCGCCAGGAAATAGTTCAACCCTTCGGCGGAGGCATCCACCAGTTTCTTGGTTTCCGGACTCGCGCGCTCGTACTCTTCTCGCGCTAATTTTGGGATTTGGAGCGCGCGCACCAGTCTGTCGTCATCCAAAGTTTTGTTGCCATAAATTTCCGAGGCGCGGCCGAGAGACCGGATATAGCTATCCTCTATCTGCCAGAAATTATCTTCGGCCTGAGCGTATATGTAGCCGAAGATGCAAGCGGCATCGGTGGGTCCGTAAACGTGCGGGACGCCGTAGTTATCCCGATAAATTGTGACGGATTTCGAGATGGACGATGGCTCAGTGGCAGCGCCCAATACTGAGACGAGAGCAGCCACGAATGCTACGAGGGGAAACGTGGTTCGGCGGGTCATTGCTGGCGAGTTTATCAGATTGGGATCTGTCACCGTGACGCTGCGCCGCTCTGGAACAGCGCTGTTACCAAAGCACGCCTTTTGCAGTCTAAGGCTGTATGCCCGGCGCTATGTGAATGCGCGGGCGGAAAGGCAGTGACACTCATGAAAATTGTGGTGGTCGGCGGTACAGGACTCATCGGATCAAAGCTCGTGAAGAAGCTTCAGGAGCAAGGGCACCAAGTTATCGCGGCGGCGCCCAACACAGGTGTCAACACCATTACAGGCGAAGGCCTGGCGGAAGCGCTGGAAGGCGCCTCGGTTGTCGTCGATGTAACGAATTCGCCGTCTTGGGAAGACGCAGCGGTGCTGAAGTTCTTCGAGACATCCACGCGCAACCAACTCACTGCTGAAGCTGCGGCGAAGGTTGGACATCACGTTGCGCTATCCGTCGTCGGCACGGATCGGCTGCAAGAAAGCGGGTTTTTCCGTGCAAAACTCGCTCAGGAAAACATGATCAAAGCATCTTCCATTCCCTACACGATCGTCCGCGCAACGCAGTTCTTCGAATTCGTGAAGGCAATCGGGGACTTTTCCACATCCGGTAATGAGGTGCACATGCCGCCCGCTCTCATTCAGCCGATGGCCGCCGATGACGTCGCCGCTGGCGTGGCAAGGGTGGCTACCGGCTCACCGGTGAATGGAATGGTTGAAATCGGTGGACCCGAACTGTTTCATTTAGATGAACTCATCCGGTTGGATTTGGCGAACCGCCACGATGCGCGCAAAGTGGTCACTGATCCGCAAGCTGGATACTACGGCGTGAAAGTGAGCGAGCGGACGTTGGTTCCCGATCAAGGAGCACGGTTGGGAGAAATACGTTTCGAGGATTGGGCCAAGCAATCCGCCAAGCAAGTGGCGCAGCGCGCGTAGGCGCAACGGAGACGCTCATGAAAAACCTCCGATGCATCCTACTGTTGACGTTGCTGGCCGCCACAAGCCTGAGCGCAGAGGACGCTCAGGTTAAGCAACTCATGTCGAAAGATCTGGCGGATTTTCCGGGCAAGGAAGGGGAAATGATCACCGTAGTGTATCCGCCCGGATCTTCGGATCCGGTTCATCGCCACAATGCGCACGCGTTCGTTTATGTGCTGGAAGGTTCCATTGTGATGCAAGTGAAGGGCGGAAAAGAAGTGACTCTCACACCTGGCCAGACTTTTTACGAAGGACCGAACGACATCCACACGGTCGGAAGGAATGCGAGCAAAACCAAGCCGGCGAAGTTCGTAGTGGTCCTGATTAAGGACAAAGGCGCGCCAGTTTTGATTCCGGTGGGTTCGGCCTCACTCAAGCCTTGACGTCGTCTTTCGGCATTGCGCCGGACAATAACAGCACGGCTCCGGCGAAGAGCAATGTATCCGCCACGTAGTTAATTCCCTCATTCATTTCGGACGGCTTGGTAGCTGTCGTCAAGATGGGCAAGTAAAGCAGGAAAGTGATCGCCGTGAGCAGCGCACCTACCCATGCCGCGGCCGCGCGCGCATGCTTCTCGAACAGCGCCAATGCGCCACCGGCCAGCATGGCCAAGCCTGCGAAGTATCCGAGATATGCATGCAGCGGAAACCATGCCGGTGTAACTTTCGGGAGCGGAACGCCCGGCGCAAACTCGGGGTGCAGTACCTGTAATACTCCGAAAAAGATGAGCGTCGCCGCTAAATAGAAGCGGGCCATCGAGAGCGCGACTCGTGCAGGTGGAACCCACAGCGACGCCGCGAGCGCCAACGCGCCCGCTCCGAACGACGCATCTCTTACTGCAACGGCCCAAAGGAATCTGCTGGACGGCCGGACAACAACGTTGGGCGCGTGGATCATCGCGACAAACAGAAAGAACATGACAGCCAGCAGCATCGCCGACCCACGGACATACTTCGAAAAAATCAGGCTCAGCGCCGCGGCTTCGAGGCACAGTCCGACGAAGTAGGCCCAGAACAGATGGCCGGGCATCCATTTTGGGACCAGGTCAGCGAGAAAATTCGCTCCGGCCAAGTGCTCCGCCCCAAATACGGCCAGTGGAACCGCGAAAAACATGGGTCCGAGGACGATGAGCTTTTCTAATCCTCGCGCGGACGAGAAACGTTTTCTTACGACGATGCATCCCAATGCGAAGAAAACCAGCCCAGCGAACCAAGGCCAGAATATGAATCGTGTAAACACGTAGGCTCCTTTGTTACAACGTAAGCGAGAGTGACGCCGCTAGCGGCTAAGGGTTACAGAAGACCAGAGAATCGCAGCCCGAATCTGCTCTTCGCCATCCGACTTTGATAGAGGCAGCAACATGGAATCGCGAATTGACTATCTGAAAACATCCCGAGGCATCTACGAAGCGATTTGAAAAGGTGCGAAGAGTGGGGGCGTAGCTCTCTCCTTGACAATCTACCTATGCCGGCGCTAATATGTAGATTGTCATAGAGAGAACCATGCCTGACGATAAATCCGAACTGCTGCAAGGAACGCTGGACATGTTGATCCTGAAAATTGTGGCGCTAGGCCCAGTGCATGGATACGGCATCTCGCAGCGCATTCGCCAAATTTCGAAGGAAGTGCTGCAGGTGCAGCAGGGATCGCTCTATCCTGCGCTGCATCGGCTGGAAAAACGCGGCTGGCTGGATGCGGAGTGGGGTGAATCGGACAACGGCAGGCAGGCTAAATTCTATAAGCTATCGGCACAAGGCCGAAAGCAACTCGCGTCGGAGCATTCTAATTGGAATCGGCTGGCCGAGGCCGTGCAAGCGATCATGCAAACCGCGCGGTAGGAGATTCATATGCGCTGGTGGAAAAAGCCGAAGTCTCCCGAGTTGGACCATGAAGTCCGGTTTCATATTGACGCCCTGACCGAAGAGAAGATAGAGCAAGGAATGACGCGGGAGCAGGCCCGCCGTGAAGCGGTTATTGAATTTGGCGGAACGGAGCAGATCAAGGAAGAATTGCGCGATGTGCACCGTCTGCCGCTGATCGATGCGCTGGTCACCCGCACGCGCTACGCCTGGCGGGTGCTGTGCGGATCGCCGTCATTCTCGCTGACTGTGATTGCGACGCTCGCGCTGGGGATCGGCGCAAACACGGCGGTCTTCTCGGCCATCGATGCCGTGCTACTTCGGCCGCTTCCCTACCCTCATCCGGATCGTCTGGTCCTGCTGCACGAGTATCGCGCCAAGCAAGGACGCCCTGAGACTTTCTTGGCCCCGTCGCGGTTAGAAGATTGGAATCGTTGGAACAGCAGCTTCCAAGCGATCAGCGGGTATTATACGGAAGATACCGTGGACGCATCGGGTCCCTTACCGGTAAAAATGAAGCGGGCCTTTGTGGCGCCGCGTTTCCTGCAGACGCTAGGCGTCTCGCCCGCGCTGGGGCACGATTTCACCAATCAGGACGAGCATTTCGCGAGCGGCGCGGGCAACGTTTTGATCAGCGATCGATATTGGCGAGAGCATTTTCATGCCGATCCCGATGCCATCGGTAAACGATTGCTGCCGGATCGCAATTCGCCAACTGTCATTGGCGTTATGCCGCCGGGATTTGCCTTTCCCGAAGAAGTGGATCAGTGGGCAATGTCCGCTCCGGATGCGCCCTTTGCACAGGATCGCCGCAGTACATGGTTCACCGGCATCGGGAGGATGAAGCGCGGCGTTACGCTAGCGCAAGCGCGAGCGGATTTGGATCTGGTGCAGCAGCGGCTGGCGGGCCAATTTCCGGCAACCGATTCGAACGTCGCCTCGGAGGTGCAGGCGCTCAAAGAAACAACCGTGGGGACGGCCCGGGCGTCGCTGTGGCTGCTGTTCGGCGCGGTTTCGGTGCTGCTGCTGATGGCTTGTATCAACGTCGCCTCACTGCTTCTGGCACGCGGCATGGAACGGTCGCACGAATTCTCGCTGCGCTTTTCGTTGGGAGCTTCCCGCCGGACCATCTTGGCCCAATTGCTGACTGAAACCTTGCTGCTTGCGCTTGCGGGCGCCTCAGCGGGGCTTGCAATCGCCGCCGTTTCGGCAAGACTTCTAGCCACGATGGCGAAGAGCATTCCGCGCATTGCCGAAGTCGGGATGGACTGGCGGCTGTTCCTCTACACCGCGATCTCCGCCTTAGTTGTCACGCTAGTTTCCGGATTGTTTCCGGCCATCCGGGCTAGCGCTACAGCTCTGGCCGGCTCGATGTCGCGGGGCGCACGGTCGCAGGTATCCAGCGTTCGGCCGGCGCAGTCATTACTGGTTTGCGTCCAGATCGCACTCGCAGTTTGCCTGCTCTCCGGCGCTGGATTGCTGCTCAGAAGCTTCCAGGCGCTGTCGGATGTTTCGCCCGGCTTTGATGCGTCGCACGTCCTGGCGTTTCGCCTCACTGGTGGATACGGCGAAACGGCAGATCTCCCCGGCTTGCGGAACAAAATTAATCGAACGCTCGAGGAACTGCGCGCGCTCCCAGGGGTTGAAGCGGCGTCCGCATCGTTGACGTTGCCCGGCGTGCCCTTCGAATATCCAGTGGGGCTTACCAGCGCCGATTCATCATTCGATCCCGCGCGCAGGATCACCGCGGAGGGCCGTTACGTTTCGCAGGGCTACTTCGCCAGCATGCGCATTCCCATGCTTTCCGGAACCGCGTGCGACCAACACTCCGACACAAAGGGAGCCGTGGTGAACCGTAGCTTCGTTTCCACCTATTTCCCGGATCGTCCGGTGTTGGGCCATCATCTCGCGGGAACTCCGAACCCCTTCGGCCTTGAGCCGAGCACAATTCTCGGAGTAGCCGCGGATGCCCGTGAAACAGGGCTTGATCGGGAGCCAGTACCGACCGTTTATTGGTGTGGGCCCCCGGTGGATCCTGGGCGCTATTATCTGGTTCGAGCCGCCGGTGTTCCAGCGTCGATTGCCAGCGCGGTGCGCGAACGGATTCACGTTGCGGAGCCGGCGCGCGCGGTCTATGATCTGGCGCCGTTGCGCGAGCATTTGAACGAATCGTTCGCTGAAGTCAGGCTACGCACGGTGCTGCTTGGACTATTTGCGGCCACCGCTCTCTCGCTCGCGTGCGTGGGCCTATACGGAACCATGACGTACCTAGTGACGACCAGACGCCGCGAGATCGGATTGCGGATGGCGCTTGGCGCACGCCGGAATGAAGTGGGAATGCGATTCGCCGGCCGCGGGTTGGCTGTGACCGCCATTGGCGTGGTTACGGGCTTGTTGCTAGCCGCATGGGCAGTGCGATTTATCTCCGGAATGCTTTATGGCGTACGCTCGAATGATGCAACGGCGCTGGCCGGCGCAGTACTACTGATGTTCGTGGTGGCTTTGATGGCATCGGCGATTCCCGCGTTTCGCGCGACGCGCGTCGATCCGATCCAAATGCTGCGAGAAGAGTAGCAGCGCTCGGTTGCCGTACAATGAACCAACATGTGGCAACGCATCGCAATTTGCGCAATCGCCTGCACGGGCGCCTCCGTCGCCGCCGTCACGAACATCGAACTGATTGAACGCACCGATTATCCGGCGGGCGCTTACGAGCACGTTGCCGCCAAAGTTCACTTCGCCGTAGATCCCAAGCTTCCGCAAAATCGCAGCATTGCCGATATCGATCTCGCGCCGCGCAACGCTGCGGGCCTGGTGGAATTCTCAGCGGACCTGGACATGTTGAAGCCGCGCGATCCGGCCAAAGCAAACGGCACGGCGTTAGTTGAAATCTCGAATCGGGGCGGCAAGTCGCTGCTTGGCGTGTTCGAGCTGGGCGATCACTTCCTTCTGGACCACGGATACACACTGGTTTGGATCGGTTGGGAGTTCGACGTTCCTTCGGGGAAAGATTTGTTGCATCTTTACGCTCCGGTGGCGACCAACAATGGCAAGACCATCACGGGGCTTGTGCGATCGGAATGGGAAGGCGATAAGCGCGTCACGACAATTCCGCTTGGAGATCGAAGCCAGATTGGATACGCAGTGGCCGATGCGAACGATCCGGAAAACAGGATGCTGGTGCGTGACACGGTAAATGGCGAGCGGCGCGTGGTCCCGCACAGCAAGTGGACGTTTTCCGATGGCCGCCACGTCAGCATGCCCGATGGTTTCGACCCGGGCAAAATCTACGAAGTTGTTTATCAAGCCAAAGATCCGGTGGTGGCAGGCCTTGGTTCGGCCGCCATTCGCGACATGGTTTCCTACCTGAAACGCGACCAGGATAGCCACATCCAACGCGCGATTGGATTTGGAATCTCACAGAGCGGACGCTTTCTACGAAATTTCCTGTATGACGGTTTCAATCAGGACGAGAAAGGCGGGCAGGTTTTTGATGGCGTTTGGGCGCACGTGGGCGGCGCAGGGCGCGGCAGTTTCAACGCGCGATTCGCGCAGCCCTCGCGCGATGGCCATCCGTTCTTGAACGTCTTTTATCCGGTGGACGTTCCGCCGTTCACGGATAACGACGGATTGCTCGCGCGGGCGATGGAAGCTCACGTGGTTCCGAAGATTTTCTACAGCAATGGCGCCTATGAATATTGGGGACGAGCGGCTTCCCTGATTCACACGTCAAGCGACGGACAGCAGGATGCTGCACTGGCGAAAGACACGCGGGTCTATTTCTTCGCCGGAGCGCAGCACGGCGCCGGTTCCATTCCGCCGCGCGCGGCCGAGGCGCAGAATCCTAGTAGCGCAATCGATTATCGCGTCAGCCTGCGGGCGTTGCTGGAGGCGATGCAGGCTTGGATCAAGGACGGCAAAGAGCCTCCCGCTTCTGAATATCCGCGCATCGCGAAAGATCAATTGGTGGCGCTCGGGGCTTACGCGTTTCCGAAAATTCCTGGCGTGGCCATCCCCTCGATCAAGCGGGAAGCTTACCGGCTGGATTTTTCGGTGGAACCACCGAAAGCCTCCATGCCGTATCCGACGCTGGTTCCGCAGGTGGACTCCGATGGCAACGAAACGTCGGGAATCAAGATGCCTGAGGTGCAAGTGCCGCTGGCTTCGAATACGGGATGGAATCTACGCACCGCCAGCATCGGCGCACCGGAGCAGCTACGCAGCATGGTTGGCTCCTGGATCGTTTTCCCGCGAACCAGAGCCGAAAGGCTGAAACGGAAAGACCCGCGGACGTCGATTGCCGAGCGATATCCGAACAAAGCCGATTACCTCACGAAGGTCGATGCCGCTGCACAGAAATTGGTCGACTCCGGATTTCTTCTCAGTCAGGATGTTCCCAGGCTTCGGGAAAAAGCCGCGCAGGAATGGGAGTATGTTCTAAGATCGAACTAATGGGCCCTCATGCCGCGCAAGCGGAACAACCAAAGCTCCCGATTGCGGGCGTAAAGAATCTGATCGCGGTGGGATCGGGAAAAGGCGGCGTCGGGAAGACCACCGTTTCGGTGAACCTGGCGATCGCGCTGGCACGGATGGGTCACAAAGTGGGTTTGCTGGATGCCGATGTCTACGGTCCGAATGTTCCCCTGATGATGGGCGTACGCGTCACGCCAAACGCCATTGGCGAGCGCATCCAACCGATCGAAAAGAACGGCGTGAAGATCATGTCGATGGGATTTCTCAATCCCGGAGACAAGCCACTGGTTTGGCGCGGCCCAATGCTGCACAGCGTGATTCAACAGTTTCTGCGCGGCGTGGATTGGGGCGAGCTGGATTACCTGATCGTCGATCTTCCTCCGGGAACGGGTGACGTACAGCTCTCGCTGATCCAGACAGCGCCGTTGACCGGGGCGGTGGTGGTGACCACGCCGTCGGACGTATCGCTCGAAGACGCGCGCAAAGCCATCCACATGTTCCTGCAGGTCCGCGTGCCGATCTTAGGCTTGGTGGAAAACATGAGTTATCTCGCATGCCCGCATTGCAATGAACGCATCGACGTTTTTAGCCATGGCGGCGGCAGAAAAACCGCCGAGATCATGGGCGTTCATTTTTTGGGGGAACTCGCACTGGATCCGGCGGTGCGCGTGGGAGGAGATTCGGGGAGTCCGGTCACTCTCGGCGAGGCTGGATCGCCATTTGTGGTAATCGCAAAGGAGCTGGAGCGACGGGCCCGCGAGGAGAGCAGCAAGAAGGGCCCGTCGATCCAAATCGAAGACTAGCGGTTACTGCGTTACAGCCATGGTCAGCTTGGGACTCGTGATTCCGCCCAGCGACAGCTGAACGGGAACATCGTCGCCCGTCTTGATGTTCGGA
>DATGIH010000377.1:0-2106 GCA_035295865.1 Bryobacteraceae bacterium | reverse complement strand
TTCGTCCGCTATTCGCCGCGTCACATGTTTCAAGACGAATGGGTCTACAATGCCGCAGATATCGACGGCTCGCGCGTAGTGTGGGCGCGCGATTTGGGTGCGGAGGAGAACGAAAAGCTGCTGCGCTATTATCCCGGACGCACGGCACTGCTGCTTGAGTCGGATCTCCAGCGGCCCCAGTTGAGTCCGTACCAGAAGTGAGGAGCCGTAATCGTCCATGCTACGGCTCCGAGAAACGCGAATAGGAGAACGGGCAGAACGATGCTGAACAGGCCACCGGCGAAGGTGGCTAGATAAACGATTGGCGTTAGCGCGAGTCCGGCGATGTTTCGCAGCGATCGAATTGGAGCGGCGATTACCAGGACCGGCATTAGCAGCAAATCGTCATAAGCGAAACTGTGGAAGCTGATCAGGAGTCCGCAGACCAGACTGAGTGCGAGGAGTAGTTCGAAGTTGTCCGTGCGGACGCAGGCCCAGATGAAGAACAGAATGACGAGTGCAGCCAGGCAGAATTCGGCTGGTGTGCCGCCACCCAAAACCGTGACGAGGCCATGGATGTTTGGCGCGGGGCAGAGTTTCCAGATTGGCATTCCGGTAATCAGCGGGCTAAAGATCACACGCAGCCAGGGAGCGATAAGACTGATTCCGCCGATTACGGTGAGCAACGCTGTGCCGGTGGTGGCGCCGGCGAGTGTCCGCCAACGCTTTTTGAGGAGCAGCAAAAGGGGAACGAGCACGAACAGATGAAACTTGATGGCGCAGAAAGCGAGGACGAATCCGGCGGCGAAATCGCGGCCGCGGCGCGACAGCAGAATGAAAGCGCCGATGAGCGGCAGCAGCAGCGCGACATCGCATCCGCCGTTGATGTTCAAGAATAGCGGGACGGAGAATGCCGCAAGGATGGTCAGATCGGGACATTCTTTCGAGAATCGAATCACGAACCAAAGGAAGCAGCTCACTGTGAGGCAGGTGAAAAGAATGAGAGCGGTGCGATAGGAAAACATCGCGAACGGCTTCAGCAGCACGGCGTAAAACGGGGCGCGGAGATAGACTTCTTGCTCCGGCGAATCCGGCCAGCCTGCGCGGACCGCTTGGCGATTGATTTCGTGATTGTAGAGCGCCGGCGTTCGGGCAAATTTTCCGCCGGCGTAAAAAGTTGAAAAATCGTTATGACCCAGGAAAACTTCGTTGTGATATGGAATTTCGAGGAGACACAGAAACGCGATGCCGAGAAGGATCTCGAGAACTCTGCACCACTTCGCCACGAATCCAGCGTGCGGCTCAGGGTACTCATTGAGAATCGATCACGGGTACTGAGAGGTACTGATGGGACTAACTAGGGCCGATCGGGGGAGCGCTCCCTTGCGGTCGCGGTTCGGTTAAGGCCGGGCTGCGTCGGGATGCATCGGCAGCAGCATTCCGGTCAGGCGAATTTGTTTGCGGCCGGTGGTGAGATCGAGGACGATGCGGCCATCCGGCTGGCTGGCCCCTTGGCCGGAAAGATTATCCGCGCCTTGCACCACTTGAAGATTCGAGAGCGTCAGGCGCGGCAAACCGTACGTAGTTCCCACGCGGTAGGATCCGGAGATTTCGTGCATCGTGGCGTCGGGGCCGAGTTCGATGTCGCGACCCTCGAACGTTCCTTCGGACCGGATATTGAGTATCAAGTTTTCGGCGAGACCGCTGGTGTCGAGTTCGCCATCCACGTCGAGTTGTCCGTTGCGATAGTCCAGATTCTCGATGGTTCCTGCCAAATGGTAGGCGGGTGCGCGCTGATCGACGTTCAAAGTGATTTTGCCGGATGCATGCATGTCGCCGAGCTGGCAATCGGCGTTCGAAAAGACAAGCGAAGGACCATCCCAGACCAGATGCGCGCGGAATGCGCCAACCGGCGAATCGCCGTTCAGCAGGCGATCCACTCGAATTTCACCGTCCACTTCGCGCTGCTGGAGCCACGCTGGGAGAGTTTCCTTGCGTAGCCGAAAAGTTCGGGCCAGAAAACTTTCGTTGCGGCGAAGCGTGGGGAGCATGAGCCGCTCAATCTCAGCGAGCTGCACTTCAGCGGCATGAAGTTTGATGCGGTGCGGGCGTCCGGCGTCCGGATCA
>DATGIH010000376.1:0-26166 GCA_035295865.1 Bryobacteraceae bacterium | reverse complement strand
TTGGCTGTTCTGCAAAGTTCCCGCCACGCCCGGCGTCAGCGGCCCTTGCCAGACTCCTCCGTCACTCGCCAGGTAGAGCTGATTCACACCCCGTACGTAGAACAAGTAGCACGAGTTGGTTCCCGTGAATGTGGAGTTGATCACCACCTGCGTGGAAGCGATGTCCACCGCGCCCGCCGGATCCGTATAAGCAAAAGAGAATACCTGCGTCGCGCCGCTTCCCGAATTTGGTGTCACCGAGACTACCGACGGTTGGGAAGGCGGTGGAGCGCCGCCTGTTACCGTGAACGTTCCCAAGTTTGACCAACCCACATCCTTCGTTCCGCTGCGCACTTCCGCGTAAATGTTTTTCGCACCCGCAAATCCGGCGGCAAAGCTGATCCCGAAATTCACCGTCAGATTGTTTCCCGCTGCGTTCACCGACGAGGTGGCCGCATTCAGCGTGCATTGGCTGTTCTGCAAAGTCCCCGCCACGCCCGGCGTCAGCGGGCCCTGCCACACTCCACCGTCACTCGCCAGGTAAAGCTGATTCACGCCCTGCACGTAGAACAAGTAGCACGAGCTGGTTCCCGTGAATGTGGAATTGATCACAACCTGCGTGGAAGCGATGTCTGCCGCTCCAGCCGGATCTGTATAAGCAAACGAAAATGTCTGCGTTGCGCCGCTTCCCGCGTTCGGTGTCACCGAGACCACCGACGGTTGTGAAGGTGGCGGGGGGGCGCCTCCTGTCACCGTGTACGTACCCAAGGTGAACCAACCTACATCGGTAGTCGAGGTCCGCACTTCCGCGTAAATGTTCTTCGCCCCGGCAAATCCTGCGGCGAAAGTTAATCCGAAATTTACGGTAAGGTTGTTCCCCGACGCCAGCACGGATGACGTTGCCCCGCTCAATGCGCACTGACTGTTCTGCAACGTCCCGGATGCTCCCGGAGTTAGCGGCCCTTGCCACACTCCAGCGTCACTCGCCAGGAACATCTGATTTACTCCTTGCACATAGAACAAATAGCAGGATCCTGTTCCTGTAAATGTGGAATTGACCATCACCTGCGCGGAAGCAATGGTCGAGGCGCCGCCGGTATCCGTGTACAAGAAAGAAAAAGTTTGCGCGGAACCGCTCCCGGAATTCGGCGTCACCGAAACCACCGATGGCGGCGGGGGCGGCGGCCCAGAAGTGACCGTCCAACTGCCAAGGGCCGCCCATCCGCTGTTCCGGGAGGCGTTCTGAACTTCTGCGATCGTAAACTTCGCGCCATCAAAAGCTGGGGTAAAGGTAACGGCCAGCGTGAGCGTCAGCAAGTTGCCGGAAGAAGACACAGACGACGCGCCGGCATCGATCGAGCACTGGCTGTTTTGCGAGGTACCCGCGCTGCCGATCGTAAGAGGGGCTTGCGGAGTGCCGGAATTGTCCGCGAGTGTGATTGAATTCGTGGACTGCGTATACACAAAATTGCAGGAGTTGGTGTTGCTGACCATTGCATTGATCTCGATGTTCGCGGACACAATATCGGCTGCCCCCGCCGGATCGGTAAAGGTAAAGGCGAATGTACCGCTCCCACCGCTCCCCGAACTGGGCGATACCGAGACCGGCTCCGGTAGCGAGGCAGGCGGCGGATTCGAGGAGGACAACAACCCAAACACCGCAACACTACCCGGCTGCGTTGCAATGCCCTTCCCGTTGTTCGATGCCACGTATACCTTGCCGTTCACAATGGTCGGGAAAACGAATTTGTTTCCGCTTCCAAACGCATCGCGGTTTCCGGTGGCCTGCTGGGAGTTATAGAGTTCATGCGCAAGATTGGTTGCGTCGTAAGCATGTAATACGGCGGTCCCGTTGCCCACGACTGCCCATACGATTCCGTTCGACACGTTGTTCGCCGAAACAGAGGGAGTGGTCCCCGGATAGGAAAAGACTGTCGTCGTTTGGGATGAAGGGTTCACCACGAATCGACCGTTCTGGAATTGAAACGCCTTCAGCGGATTTCCCACTGCTCCGTAGTAAAGCCACCCGTTGAACCAAGCGGGACTTCCCCACATGCCCCCGTTGGAGCCTGAGTTCGAAAGCACGCCGTCCAACTCCTGGTACATCTCGTCGGCGCTCGGGTTATACTTGCCGAGCCCGGCTGTGTCCATGACGTAGATGTTCGTATCCTTGCCGGCCACTACAGCGAGGTTTCGCGAGTGTCCGTTGAAATCGTTCAAAGGCGGCAAGAGCATGCCGCCGCCAGACCCTAAATCGACGTCGCCGCCGGACTCGGCATTGCTATTGTGCATGGTGAAGTAATCCGCCACCGCAAGGTGTCCGTTCGAGCTGGACAACTTCACATAGGCGTTTCCGTAATTGCCGTTCGCCGGGAATCCGCTGCCGTTGAGTGCAACGTTATTCGATCCGTCGCCGAAAGTTCCGTTCCCGAGCGGGATATACACGTTTCCCGCGGCGTCTGCTTGTGGACCACCGCCGGACGACCAAAATGCGCCGTCGCTGCCGTTCGGGACCAGGTTGATTACCGTGGCCTGCGCCAAAGTCGATTCGTTGTATCCAATGATCCAACTCGTATAAGGAGAAGCGTCGCAGTGCGACGACCACGCCGTATAAACGATCCCGTTGGCCAGCAACAGCGCCGCGCGATCCTTATGTTGGGCCGGCATGAAGGTCTGCGTGCCCGTTGTGAATTTCTCGTCCCCGTTTCCCGGATAAGTAGCGGTGATCTCTACCGGACCGCCGAACTCCTCGGCCAGCGTGGTCAAATCCAGCGCGTGCAGCCGATGATGATAGGTTGTCGTCCCGCCGGAAACGAGTCTGCTCATCGCCACCACGTAGATGGTTCCATGAGGACCCATGTTTGGATCGATCACCGGAGTGGAAGTGATGCCGATCTCCGGATTCACTTGCGAACTGCAGCCGCGCGTGTCGGACGTAATTTCGCTTCCCACCAGCATCGATCTGGCTTTGAGCACCGTGCCGTTGTCGGCATCCACCGCATAGACGCTGTCGTGCTCAGTGGCAATATACAGAACGTTGTGCAGGCCTTGGCCAGGGATGGTCAAATGCGGCACGTACAGCGGCTGCCCGTCCACCTTGCCGTCCACGCCGATAATGAAAAGCTTGCCGAAGGTGGT
Source organism: Bryobacteraceae bacterium (assembly GCA_035295865.1). Taxonomy (GTDB): domain Bacteria; phylum Acidobacteriota; class Terriglobia; order Bryobacterales; family Bryobacteraceae; genus Palsa-89. The sequence continues at coordinate 23,049 of DATGIH010000376.1, read as the reverse complement.
GGAATTCACATTGGCCGGAGTGAGAATGGTCTCCTGCAGATTGTGACCGCTTCGCGCATTGTCGTTGTGCCAGGTGAGGACGCTGGGCTGGCCGAACAAAGATCCGGCGTAAAATGCCAATCCACAGAACAGCAACGCCGGCCGGGATTTCAAGGCGCGAAAGAGCATGATGACACAACTCCTTTTGTGATCCGTTTGCTACATCATTCAGCATTCCTGCTGAACCCACAATCGGGCAAATAGCTAGGTTAGCAGATAAGGGATGGCTACAAGGGTCCAAAATAAGCTAAATAAATCAGTACCTTACGCATGCCGGGCGGGGCCAGGCCGGGAAAGCCTGGAAGCAGCCTATTGACAACTAATCGCAAATTGCAATATATTTATATCGGATTGCAATATGCGGCTCGGTGAAAAACTCCGCTACCTCCGCGAAGTGGAAGGCGCCCTGCGCGGCCTGGATCGGGAAATGACCCAGCAGGAAGTGGTGCGCGCTCTGAAAAAGGATTTGCGGCAGTCCATCAGCCAGTCGTATCTTTCGCAGATCGAAAGCGGCGCCCGGCCGCACCTTACCAATTCCACGCGCATGTTGCTCGCGCGTTTCTTCAAAGTGCACCCAGGCTATCTGGTGGACGACCCGGAAGGCTTCCACACCGAACTGATTTCGGACATTCGTGGGATCGAAGATCAGTTGGACCTTTGGCTCATCGACGGAGCCGAACGGTTTCGGCGCGATCCGGAAGTGAGCCAGGCGCTGCTGACCTTGGCCCGTCATGATGACTCGCGCCGCTGCCTGTTGCTGCTCGAGGCCATTCTGGATACACCGGGATTGGCGGATCGTCTCTTTCAAGTGCTGCGGCCGGAACCTGCCGTTGCGCAAAGGAGGCAAGCGATATGAACTTGGAGACTTTCTATTTTGGATGTTTCTTGGTTGGCTCCTTCTCCAGCCTGCTTTCGTTCCTCGGCGGATTTCTGCACATCCCAGGTCTGCACTTTCATGGGACGCACGGGCACGGCGGCGGCCAGAATTCGCCGATCAATTTCGGCACCGTCGCCGCGTTTCTTGCCTGGTTCGGTGGCACAGGTTATCTGCTGACGCGCTATTCATCCATCTATGCCCTGTTCGCATTCTTCCTCGCTACGGTAAGCGGTTTCGGCGGCGCGGCGGCGGTGTTCTGGTTTTTGGTGAAGGTATTACTGGCCGACGAAAAAGAGCTGGACCCGGCCGATTACGACATGATCGGCGTGCTCGGGCAGGTCAGCAGTACGGTCCATGTGGGCGGCACGGGAGAAATGATCTTTTCGCAAAATGGCGCCCGGCGCGCCGCCGCGATTCGCGCGGAAAAAGAGGAAGCCATCGCAAACGGCGTGGAAGTGGTGGTCACGCGATTCGAAAATGGCATCGCGTATGTGCGTCGTTGGGAAGAACTGCACGAAGCCACGGGTCCTGGCTTTTCGGACCACAAGGAGAAATAACGTATGCGCGACTTATCGGAAATTTTCATCATTGTCGGGTCAGCGGTCCTGGTAGTCATGTTCCTGATGGCAGCCATTGCGCGCTTGTACCGGAAAGCCGGACCCAACGAAGCTCTGGTGGTTTACGGCTTCCGCGGCACCCGGATCGTGATCGGCCATGGCACGCTGATTTTGCCCATGCTGCAGAGTTACCGCGAGCTGTCGCTGGAACTCATGTCATTCGATGTCGCACCTCCGCAGGACCTCTATACCAAACAAGGCGTGGCGGTCACGGTGGAAGCGGTGGCGCAGATTAAAGTGAAGTCGGATCCGGAATCCATCCGCAACGCGTCCGAGCAATTTCTATCGAAGAGCCCGCAGGATCGTGAAGGCTTGATCCGGCTCGTGATGGAAGGCCATCTGCGCGGCATCATCGGCCAGCTTTCGGTGGAACAGATCGTGAAGGAACCGGAAATGGTGGGCGACCGCATGCGCGGCACCTGCGCCGGCGACATGAGCAAAATGGGCCTGGAAGTAATTTCCTTCACCATCAAAGAAGTTCGCGATAAGAACGAGTACATCTCGAACATGGGCCGTCCCGACGTCGCGCGCATCAAACGCGACGCCGATATCGCGGCGGCGGAAGCGGAACGCGACACCGCCATCAAACGCGCCGAAGCTACCCGCGCCGCTGCGGTGGCTCGAGCGCAAGCGGACCAGGAACGCGTTCTGGCTGAAACGCTATCGCAAGCCAAACAAGCGGAAGCGACGCGCGATCTGGAAGTGAAGCGCGCCCAATATCTCGAAACAACCAAAAAGGTTCAGGCGCAAGCTGACAAAGCCTACGACATCCAGACCAACATCATGCAGCAACAGGTGGTGGCGGAACAGGTGAAAATTCAGCAGGTGGAAAAAGAGCAACAGATCAAGGTCGCCGAAGCGGAAATCAAACGCCGCGAAAACGAGCTGATCGCGTCCACGTTGAAAGTGGCCGAAGTGGACCGTGGCCGGATCGAAACCTTGGCTGCCGCCGAAAGAATGCGCCTCACCGCCGAAGCGGATGGCCACGCCTACGCGATCCGCGCGCAGGGCGAGGCGGAAGCCGAAATTATCCTGAAGAAAGGCGAAGCCGAAGCCAAAGCGATGAACGTGAAAGCCGAAGCCTATCAGGAGTACAACCAGGCCGCGGTTGTGGACAAACTCCTTACTGGATTGCCCGAAGTGGTGCGTGCCCTATCTGCGCCGCTGGCGAACGTCGATAAAATCACCATCGTCTCTACCGGCAATGGCGATTCCGCCGGCATGCACAAGATCACCGGCGACATCACTCAAATGGCGGCCCAAATCCCGGCCCTGTTCGAAACACTGTCGGGCATGAAGATGTCCGAACTGTTAGGAAAAGTGAAAGCCATTGGCGACAAATCTCCGCGGTCCAACGGCGAAGCGTAAGCAGAAACGAGAAACACAGAACGAGAAACGAGGTTTATATGGCACTAATGGAAAGAGTCTCAACCCTAGTCCGCGCCAATCTGAACGATCTCATCGATAAGGCGGAAGAGCCCGAAAAGATGATCAAGCAGGTGATTCTCGACATGCAGAATCAGCTTTTGCAAGTGAAGACCCAGGTCGCAATCGCGATCGCCGACCAGCACCTGCTTGCCAAGAAACGCCAGGAGAATCAGGACAAGAACGCCGAGTGGGTCCGCAAGGCCGAGCTGGCGGTCGACAAAAAGCAGGACGACCTGGCGCGCGGCGCGCTGGAACGCTCGCTCAGCTACAAAGCGCTGGCGGAGAACTTCGACCAGCAAGTGGCCGATCAAACGGTGCAGGTGGAGAATTTGAAATCGGCGCTGCATAAGCTGGAGCAAAAGTTGACGGAAGCGCAGGCCAAAAGTGAAGTTCTGATCGCCCAACACCGGCGCGCTCGAGCGATGAATAAGGCAGGCGACGCCCGCATGGCAATCGGCAACGCTTCGAACACGGCGGCATTCGATCGGATGAAGAACAAAGTACAGCGCAACGAAGCGCTCAGCCAGGCCAAAGCCGAATTGACTGGCGATTCGATGGAGGATCAACTGGCGTCGCTGGAAAAGCAGGACGAAGTGGAGAAGCTGCTCGCGGAACTCAAGTCAAAGCGAGGATTGGCCGGATGACGGCGTATCGCGCAATTTTTTTCGCCGGACTCGTTTCGCTCGCGCTGCTCGCGCAAACGCCGTTCAACGCACCCGACCCTTGGACGGATTCAGACCTCATGCAGCCCGCGGCGTTGGCGGCGCGGATTTCTGGCGCCGCTTCGAAGCCGAAGATCTTGTACGTCGGCTTTCCGATTCTCTACCGGAGCTCACACATTCCAGGCGCAGAACTCACGGGCCCGGCGTCCAAACCCGACGGTCTGAATTTGCTGAAAGAAGCAGCCGCGAAAATCCCCCGCGATCAGGAACTGGTGATCTATTGCGGCTGCTGCCCCATGGATCATTGCCCGAACATCCGGCCGGCGTTCAAGCTCCTGCGCGAAATGGGATTCACGCGCATGAAGCTGGTGCCAATCGCGACCAATATGTCCACGGATTGGATCGGCAAAGGCTATCCTGTTGAGAAGGCATCGAGATAAATGGCGGTTGGCAACGTTGGATTCGCGGCTCGCCCCCAGGTCCGCCCAAAAAGTGCCTTCAGCAAGTTCCTGAGCCAATATTTCTACTTCTCCATGACGCTGCTCATGGCCGCATTTTCGGCCTGGGGCTTTAGCCACACCGTGGATGTCCGGCTGCTGCATGCCAATCCGCCAAGACCACTCCTGCTGTGGTTGCACGCCATGGTCTTCTCGGCCTGGGTGGCACTGTTCATCGCGCAATCGGCCTTGGTGCGCGTGCGAAAGATCAAAGTGCACCGCACGCTGGGCTGGTTCGGCGCGGCCCTCGCCACGACAATGGTCGGCACCAGCTTCCCCGTTTCGCTGACCATGATGCGGTTTGAGAGAACCGTCAACGGGAAGGATGTTTCTTCCTTTTTGTCGATTCTTTGGTGCGACATGATCGTCTTTGGCGCACTGATGGCGCTCGCGATCTATTTCCGGAAGCGGCCCGAATATCATCGCCGCCTGGTTTTCATGGCGAGTTGCCAGCTCATGCAAGCCGCTTTCGTGAGGTTTGCCTACATTGGTACGCACGGCCTTTTTTTTCCGGCGCTGGATCTGTTGATTGTTTCAGGAATTGTGCGCGACCTGATCGTGGAGGGCCGAGTCAACAAGGCTTATCTTTACGGCTTGCCGTCCATGGTTGTCCTGCAAACGGGCGCCACATACTTGCAACAGGTGAATCCGGCTTGGTGGCAAGCCACAACGCGATCGATTTTAGGGTGGTGAACAGTCTCAGATTGAGACGGGAGCGGCCGGCGGAGCGGGAGCAGGGGAAGGTGTATCCGCTTTCGCGAAAACCTTGGGCTCCATCGAAACCAGCTTTCCGCTACGCGGCAGAACATACAAGATGTAAGTTGAACCGCTCTCGATTGCTTTGTAAGCGGTGTAGTTCACATCGTACCGTTTGTCCTTGGCGTCAAAGAAGTATTTTTCGATGGGGTCGCGTCCATTCGGCCTGAGGATCTGCTCTTCGCGGGCGATGACGCGTCCTTCCCGCGCCGCCACTTGGAGCGATAACAGATCGAAATACATTCCGAGCGAAAACCGGCTCAATTGGTACAGGGCAAATCCAACGCCAGCGGCGATGGTGACCAACGTCGTGAGCGTAGAGATCTTCCCTTGGGATTCCGCCGTCTCACTCAAGTGCATGAGCTGTCCAACAAACAAGTTCGCCGCCGCGAAAAATCCTAAGTGTTCCCGCATCCCGGTCAAGCTGATCCACAGCAAGAACGGCGCCGCCGCGGAAATGATCGCGACTCCCAAAGGAGCCATTGCCGGACCGATGAATTTCTTGAATTGCTCGGTCGAGAGGCGGCCAACCCGATTGGCTTCGAGCGACTCGGGTGAGAATCCCATCGCCTTCGAGAGATCGTACAGAACCTGTTCTTTGTTGCGAAATGTGGAGGTATCGTGGGTCACGAGAGCACTACTTTGGAAATATCGACGGTGGGCGCCGGATACTTTAACTTCATGTTGTCCAGCGCGCCCACAATCAGCTTCGCAATGATATGATTCCGCAGCCACTTCCGATCCGCGGGAATGACGTACCAGGGCGCCCGCTCGGTACTGCATTTGCGCAGCGCATCTTCATAGGCCTCTTGGTACTCGTCCCAATGTTGCCGCTCTTCAAAATCCGGCAGCGAGAGCTTCCAGTTGCGCGCCGTATCCTGCATGCGGGCCTCAAATCGCCGCTTCTGTTCCTCCTTGCTAATGTGCAGAAAGAATTTCAAAATGGTGACGCCGTTCTCGGTTAACATCCGCTCGAACTCGTTGATCTGCCGGTACCGTTTCTCCCACACTTCCACCGGCGCCAGCCGATGTACGCGTACGATCAGCACATCTTCATAGTGCGACCGGTTGAAAATTCCGATGTTTCCCAGCGGAGGGACCGCCTGATGAATGCGCCAAAGATAATCGTGTGTCAGTTCCAACGAGGATGGCGCCTTGAAGGAATGCACGTCGCAGCCTTGCGGATTGACGCCCGACATCACGTGCCGGATGGTCCCGTCCTTGCCGCCGGCATCCAGCGCCTGGAGCACAATCAACAGCGCGTATCTTTTGTCGGCATAAAGCAGGTGCTGCAATTCCCTCAGCCGGTCGATGGTCTTCTGGTGCCCTTTTTCGTCGCGCTTGATTCCGAACGTATCCTCGGGATCACGGTCTTTGATCCGGAACTTGCTACCGGGCTTTACGACGAGATGTTTCGCGATATCCATTGTTTATTACCTCAGGTTCTAATATCCCAGGGTTCTCCCGAGGCATGCAAAACTAGAAACGCATGGACGATCTACAGCTTCACCCCATCGAAGTCCGCGTACTCGGCTCGCTGCTCGAAAAAGAGATCACCACGCCCGAATACTACCCGCTGTCTCTCAATGCGCTGGTCAACGCATGCAACCAGAAATCGAATCGCGATCCAGTGGTGAATTTCGACGAGGCTACGGTCGAGCAAGCGCTCCATACCCTGCGTGACAAGGGCCTGCTGCTATCGATTACCGGCGCCGGCAGCCGCGTCCAAAAATATGCGCATCGGATTTCCGAGAAGCTGAATCTGGGCCGGCCGGAACTCGCGATCCTGTGTGAATTGATGCTGCGCGGTCCGCAAACCACGGGCGAATTGCGCAATCGCGCAGACCGGATGCATACCTTCGATGACACCGATCAAGTGCAATCGGTCATCGAACGGCTGCCCGAGCTAATCGTAAAACTGGAACGCCGTCCCGGGGAAAAGGAGAGCCGCTATGCGCACCTATTAAGCGGCCCTCCTCTGGTTTCCCAAAGTGTTTCCCAAAGTGTTTCTCATTCGGAACCAGACCAACCCCCGCAGCCGGCACGTCCGGATCGAATCACCGCACTCGAAAACGAAGTCTCTCAACTCCGCAACGAACTCGCGGATCTGAAACAACAATTCGCCGTATTCCAAAAACAGTTCGAATAACGGAGATCGTCTTCCCAAGCACCCAGCCGCGAGTGCCCATTCCCGTTTTCAGGCGGCCCACAAAGGCGGACGCACCGGCGCCTTCGCAGCGGGTGCCAGACAACTCTTCACGCCCTTCACCGGACCGTGAAGATAATCGTCGATCGGAAACAGAGGATAGGGCTCAAGTTCGCGGAACACACGGCCCAACTTCTGCTCGATTCGATACACCGCGTGGAAGAAGTTTCCGCGATCCATCTTCAGTTTGTTGCAGCACAGTTTCCAATCCGCTCCTAAGAGGAAGTGATATTTGAAAATATCGTATTCCGCTGCATTCAATGTTCGCTTGCTCACAAGGCAAAAATCCGCCGAGAATTCTTCCGATTTCCTGCCCCACGAACCTCTTCGATCCTTCCCTGGCAGGGGATCGAGCGTGATTTTACTGATGTAGCGTTCCCGGCTCACGCAGTCGCGAAAATGCTCATAGCAGGCCCGGAATATCGCGCGCAGCACGCAGTTGCAGGGATGAGTGATTCCATGCCTGCCAACTCGAAGTCCCATCCCCAAACAGGTATTGCAGCCCGGGGCGGCCTGCGCCAGTGTCTCTGATCTAGTCCATTCCATTTCTTTCCTCTTTTTTGGAACTCGGAAAGGCAACCGAGTGTTTAGTGCCGACTTACAGTCTTTGCGCGCACCTTAGACCCGTCAACGGATTCAGACCCGCATCTAGGTTGATTATGTGACGTCCACTGAGGAGAGAGTAGGACAAAGGTAACGTTGTCTTTTACTTAGATAGGGTCTATAACTTCGGGAACCGCCCTATGTCTGAAGTTCTGGGTTGCGCGGGAATTTCTTATTCCCTTTGGCCCTATTTCCAAGTGAAATATAGGGGGAAGCTCGCTTGAACTTCCAGGACGCGCAGCTTCGACTGCTGTCTTTCGTCCGCGATCGTATCCACAACGGGGAATTGACGGAGAGAGGATTCGCTCGTTTGGTCGGTATGTCGCAACCTCATGTTCATAATGTGTTGAAAGGGGTCCGGAATCTCTCAATTTCTACTTCCGATTCGATATTAAACATTTTTCACATGTCGATCCTCGATTTGGCAGCTCTCGAGGATTTGGAAGAGCACCTTAGAAGTCGAAAAGCCGTCGAGCCCGCCTTCGAGGTCCCCTTCCTCGATACTCCGATCGGCCCCGGGAATCCTTGGCCAACCACGATCGAACACCGGAAATACTCTCCGACGCCCTTCCCTTCGGGTACGGTTCTACCAGGTTTGGTGATGGCGCGGCTGGCGCCAGATCCCCAAATGAGCGCTACTCTGGCCGGTTACGACACGGCGCTGCTGGATACTTCAGAAACCGAGAGGTCTAAGGCGTCGCCGGAAGGTCTCTACGCTGTCGAGCGCAATGGAGAAGTTGTGCTCCGCTACTTGCGGCCGGGAGCGCGCCGCTATTACCTGGTCACTGACGCCGAGCTCGAAAGTCCGAATCGCTGGGAGGCTTTGAGCATTTTACGCAAGGACCTCTCCGCGCTGATCAAAGGGAGGGTGCTCTGGCTAGGCCGTGAGACCGATCGCAAACTGCCGGCGAGTCAACGCGGCCGCTTCTTGTACGAAGTCATTTCTTCGTAATTCTGCAATACTTGCTCCGCGGTCCGTTCCCAACTGAATTGCCGGGCTTGCTCAAGGCCGCTCTCGATCAGTTCCTCCCGCAAGGTATCGTTCAACAAAACCTCGCGCATGCCACGCGCGATGTCGAACACATTTTCCGGATTGACGATCAGCGCCGCGTCTCCCACTACCTCCGGCAGCGAGCTGACGTGCGAACACACCACCGGAGTTCCGCACGCCATCGCCTCGAGCGGCGGCAATCCGAAGCCTTCATATAACGAAGGGAAAACAAAAGCCGACGCCGCTTGGTAAAAAGCGCGTAGTGTTTCGATGGGCACGAATCCAAGAAATCGCACGCTATCCTCCACGCGGCTTTGGATCACAGCTTGGCGCAATGCCGGATGCCGAGAGATCTCGTCGCCGATAATAATGAGCCGCAGATCCTGGTAACGGCTGTGCTCCTGCAACTCGCCACGCAACACGGCGAACGCTTCCACCAGCCTGGGAATGTTTTTCTGCGGGTTGGTACGCCCCACATACAGCAGAAAGGGATAGTGGATTCGGTAACGATCCAGGACCCGCTGCACTTCCGCTTCCGTTTTCCCCGACGATTGCCGGAAATTCGGATCCGGCGCGTTGTGCACCACCTGAATCCGGCTGGCGGGAATCTGCAACACGGATTCCACGTCGCGCCGTGTTGCGCTGGAAACGGCCAGCACGCGATCCGCGCGCGCCAGTCCGCGGCGTAGATAAAAAAGCCGCAAGCTGCTGCGATATCCCTTCTGATTTGAAAACAGCAGCGTGCTCATATCGTGGATGGTCACCAAATAGGGCTTGGGCATCCACATGGGAACGGCGTTCAGCGGAATGTGGAACAGGTCCGCGGGAAATCGGCTGAGAAACCACGTGAAACCGGCTTGCGCAAATCCAGGCCGGCTCTGTTTAGCGTAGACCGCAATTTCGAAATTCGAAGGAAGATCGGAAAACTCCGGCACGTCGGGCGACGGCGCAATCAGCGTGTACTGATTTGCGTTATCCAGACGGGCCAATGCGCGAACCAGATTCCGGATGTACGTACCGATGCCGAAATCCCCCACCCGGCGAGCATCCAAAACAATCCTCAGAGCCATGGGTGTTAAGAAAATGCCGGCGCCTGCCGAAAAAATGCGGGGACATGCCGGGCTAGTTGCACGAGCGTTTCAAGCTTCCCGGAAGGCAGACGTGTCCCCGCATTTTTTTAAGCGGTCGCTCGAGCGAGCTTCCACCCGTACAGCGGAAATTGCTCGGCCAATGCGGTCACGCGGCGGCGCACCGACGCGGATGTTTCCTGCGAATCGATATTGTCCAGCACGTCCGAGATGAGTGTCGCAACTTCGCGCATCTGGGGTTCGCGAAACCCTCGCGTGGTTACCGCAGGACTGCCGAGGCGAATCCCGCTCGGATTCAGCGGCGGATTGACGTCGAACGGAATCGCGTTCTTGTTCACCGTGAGATAAGCGTCGTCCAGCGCCTTCTCCGCTTCCTTGCCGCGAATTCCTTTGGCAAAGACGTTCATCAGGATGAGATGCGAATCGGTCCCGCCGGAGACGATGCGGAATCCTCTTTCGGCGAGCGCTTCACCCATCACCTGCGCGTTCTTGACCACCTGCTTTTGGTAAGTAGCGAACTCCGGGGCCATTGCTTCAAGGAAACAAACCGCCTTGGCCGCGATCACATGCACCAACGGACCACCCTGCACCCCTGGAAACACCACTTTGTCAATGGCCGCCGCGAATTTCTCGCGCGAAAGAATCATCCCTGAGCGCGGACCGCGCAGCGTCTTATGCGTGGTGGAAGTCACGATATCGGCGTATTCGCAGGGATTCGGATATACGCCGGCCGCGACTAATCCGGAAAAATGCGCCATGTCAACGAGAAAAAGCGCGCCCACCGAATCCGCCACTTCGCGAAAGCGCTTGAAGTCGATAATCCTCGGATACGCGCTGCCGCCCGCAATCACCAGTTTCGGTTTGTGTTCGAGAGCGAGCCGGGCCAGTTCGTCATAATCGATCCGCTCGTCTTCGCGGCGCACGCCGTAGGGAACCACATGATATGTTTTGCCTGAAAAATTCAGCGGATGCCCATGCGTCAGGTGTCCGCCATGTGCAAGATTCATCCCGAGAATGGTGTCGCCCGGCTGCAACACGGCGGAATACGCCGCCTGGTTGGCCTGCGATCCGGAATGCGGTTGCACATTGGCATGCTCGGCGCCAAATAACTTCTTCGCGCGATCGCGCGCCAGATTTTCGACTACATCGGTGAACTCGCACCCGCCGTAATAACGCTTGCCCGGATAGCCCTCAGCGTACTTGTTCGTGAACACGCTGCCGGTCGCCTGCAGCACAGCTTCGGAAGTAAAATTCTCGCTCGCGATCAGCTCCAGCCGTCCATTCTGGCGTTCGACCTCATGCTGAACCTGCGCATAAACTTCCGGATCGACCTCGGACAGAGGACGGGCCATGCGATCTTGTTCGGTCATTGGATTCTAGTTTATCAGTCTGATGCCTGGAAGCCTGACGGAACCGGGCCGGAAAACTTCTGCCGGTTGGCGGCGCAAGAACCAGCCAACCAATGAACCGAAGAACCGCCGCGTTAAAGCAGCTTGTCGAGCGTAATCGGCAGCGATTTGATCCGCTTGCCAGTCGCGTGATAAACGGCATTCGCAATCGCGGCCGCACAACCCGTGATTCCGATCTCTCCGATCCCGTGCGCGCCCAACGGCGTATGCGGATCGGCGACGTCCGTATAAATGATGTCGATCGGCGGAACGTCCGCCTGCACCGGCACGTGATATTCGGCGAGTGTTGCATTCATGATCCGACCCGTACGATCGTCGAACAGCGTCTCCTCGGTCAGCGCCATTCCGATCCCCATCACGATGCCGCCGCGGAATTGTGAAACCGCCGTTTTCGGATTCAAGATGCGGCCCGTATCGAACGAGCCCACCCACCGGTTGAGACGTACCTCGCCTGTCCGCCGATGCACGCGTACCTCGCAATACTGCGCGGCGTAGGAATGCATCGAATACTTCATGATTTCCAACGGAGCGCCGGTTTTCAATTCTGCTTCCACGAACTCCTTGCCGGAGCGCTTTAGGATCGCTGCGTACGTTTCCCCGGCTTCCGGGCGATCACGGCGGAAGACGCCCTCGTTCGCCGCGTGAACATCCTGGAATTTGGCTCCCGCCAGCGGAGAATCGGAATTCTTCTGGGCCAGCGAGAGAAGCTCTTTGATTACCTGATCGGAAGCCTCGTGCACAGCCAGCGCGACACTGATGGTCTGCGAAGAACCGCCAGCCACTCCCGCCATGGGGAGTGTGCTGTCGCCATAGTCGAACGTTACTTTCTCCATGGGCAGCGCCAGGCGCTCAGCCGCGTGCTGCGTCTGCACCGTTTCCGTGCCCATGCCCATCTCCTGGCAAGAGGTCTGCACCAGTGCCGTGCCATCGGCGTTGATGCGAACGCGTGCGGCCGTAATCATACGATAGACAGGATACGTCCCGGTGGCGACGCCTTGTCCTATCATCCACTCGCCGTCGCGCTGCGCCGCGACCGCGGCAGGCCGTTTCGACCATCCGAACTTCTCCGCGCCCATCAAATATGCCTCGCGCAGGTAACGGCTGGAGAATTCGTTGTTGCTCACCGGATCGCGCTCGGGTTCGTTGCGCAAACGAAGATCCACCGGATCGATGCGCAGTTCATACGAAAGCGCGTCAATAGCGCTTTCCACCGCAAACGTTCCGATGGATTCGCCCGGCGCCCGCATAAACGTATTGGCCACGCGATTCAGTTCGCTCACCACCTGTCCGATCCGATAAGAACCCATCGCATACAAATGGCGCGGCGGAAAGCTGAGCTGTTCCGGAAAATGGTTCTCGGTGGATTGCGCAGTGACGCCTTCATGGATGAAGGCCGTGAATTTTCCAGCATCGTCCGCCGCCACCGCGACTCGCTGCTGCGACGGAGTGCGGCCGCCCACAATCCGGAAAATCCCAGCGCGCGTCAATGCCAGTCGAACCGGCCGTTTCACTTCCCGCGCGGCGAGAGCCGCAAGCTGGCTGTACGGCCAGATTCCGCCCTTACCACCGAACCCGCCGCCGACGAAAGGCGAAACAACGCGCACATCGTCAGGCTTCAGACTGAAAGCCTCGGCGATTCCGTACGCGGTTCCGGCCGTGAATTGGCTGGTGTCGTAAAGCGTGAGATGCTGGTCGTCTTCCCAAATCGCGATCGCGGCGTGCGGCTCAATCGCGTTGTGATTGTAAGGAGGCGTCGTGAACGTGAGATCCACGCGATGCGAAGCCGCCTGGAACACTTTGTCCGGATCGCCTTTGGTAACTTCCGGGGCGTCGCCCAAAACGTCCTTCGGCTTGGTGGCGTGCGGAATGGATTCCTCGAAAGACGTCATCGCACGCCCAGGCGCGTACGTGGCACGGATCAATGACGCCGCATGTTCCGCGCGATCCAGTGTGTCGGCCACCACAAGCGCGATCGGCTGGCCATTCCAAGTGATCTTGTCCGTATTAAGGATTTTGACCAGTGAGGTTCCGGCCGATGGAGGCCCCTCGATGGAAAAATGCCGCGGAACTTTCATCTCAGGGGCATTCCGATGCGTCAGCACTTTGAGCACGCCGGGGACGCGCTCCGCTTCGCTGGTATCGATGCTGGTGATGGTTCCTTTGGGGATGGTGCTGTAGGCAAGCGCGGCATGCGCCAGGCCGGCGATCGGATATTCCGCCGAAAACAGCGCGGTGCCGGTTACCTTTTCCTGGCCATTCAGCCGCGAGAAGGGCATTCCGAGAAACTTGTGCTGCCGCATCAACTCGTCGCGTTCGCGATCCGGCATGACGTGCGCAACGGTCTCGATGACTTTTCGGAGGATGCTCATTTCACGTCTCCCGGGCCGGCGAGTTCCGATAACACATCGACGATGGTTCGTTTGGCCAGTTCGATCTTGAAGGCGTTGCCACTTCTTGGAACTGCCGATTCAAGTTCGGCGTTTGCTGCCGCGCTGAAGTTGTCGAACGTTGGAGAAGCGCCGCGCAACTTCCCCTCGGCGATCGCCGCGCGCCAGGGTTTGTGCGCAACGCCTCCCAGCGCTATGCGAACATCGGAGATTTTACCGCCCTCCAGCCTCAGTGCTGCAGCGACGGATACTAGTGCGAATGCATAACTAGCCCGGTCCCGCACTTTGCGATATAGGGACGGCAATTCCGACGAAGCCGCAGGTAAGTCCACCGATGTGATCAGCTCTCCCGCGTGGATGTTGGTATCCAGGTCCGGAGTATCTCCGGGCAGGCGATGCACGTCGCTAAATGCCAGCGTGCGCTCGCCCGATCCGCTGGCGATGTTGACCGTCGCATCCAGCGCGGCCAGTGCCACGCACATGTCGGATGGATGCGTCGCGATGCAGTGAGGCGAAGCGCCGAGAATGGCGTGGATCCGGTTGAAGCCTTGCATGGCATCGCAGCCGCTGCCGGGTGTGCGTTTGTTGCAGTGCGATGCCGTGTCGTAGAAGTAGTAGCAGCGCGTGCGCTGCATGATGTTGCCTCCGGTGGTCGCCATGTTGCGAAGCTGCGCCGATGCTCCGTTCAAGATGGCATACGAAAGCAGCGGATAGCGCTCGCGCACCAACGGATGCGCGGCGAGATGGCTGTTGCGGACCAGGGCGCCGATCCGAAGTCCGCCATCCGGCAGTTCTTGGATTTCTGCGAGCGGCGCGCGCGTAATGTCGACCAGGGTTTGCGGCGTTTCCACACCTTCCCGCATCAGGTCCACAAGATTCGTCCCGCCCGCGAGGAATTTCGCGTTCGGCGCGAAGAGACGCAGCGCCGAATTTGCATCGGTTGCGCGTTGGTAAGTGAAGTTGTTCATTTGGCCAATGCTCCGTAGGCTTGGTGGATGGCCTCGCGGATGCCAACGTAGGCGCCGCAGCGGCACAGATTTCCGCTCATGCGTTCTCGCAACTCCGAGTCGCTCAGTTCTGTCGTCCCGTTCGTTGTTACAGCGCTCGGCATGCCTTCTTCTAACTCGGAGATCATGGCGACGGCGGAGCAAATCTGCCCGGGAGTGCAATATCCGCACTGGAATCCGTCATGCTCGATGAACGCTTGCTGCATCGGATGCAAGTGATCGCCCTGGGCCAAGCCTTCGATTGTTACAATCTCGCGCCCGTCGAACTGCACCGCGAGCGCGAGGCAGGAGTTGATTCTTTCGCCATCCACCAGAATGGTGCAAGCCCCGCACGCGCCTTGGTTACAGCCTTTCTTGGTTCCGGTGAGATGTAAATGGTCGCGTAAGCAATCGAGCAGCGAGACACGCGGCTCGATGGCGACCGTCTTTTCATCACCGTTAACTTTTAGAGAAACGTTCGTAAGTTCCATGCTCTTTATGGGACGACCTCGTTGGTAGACGCGCAGTGGCGAAAAATAGTTCACCAAGCCGCGAAATGCATAAGGGACTATTATGATTCAATGCGAAGCCCTAAGCTCTCCGTCGCGCTTCTTGCTCTTCCCTGCTTCCTCAAGGCCGCCGCGCCCGACGGCGCTGCCATCTACCAGGCCCACTGCGCCAGTTGTCACGACGCTGGAATCCCGCAGATTCCGACGCGCGATGCGCTTAAGAAAATCTCCACCGACGCCGCGAATCGCGCGCTGGTCAGCGGAGCCATGCGCTTCCAGGGCACGGATCTAAGTCTCGCCGAACGCCACGCCGTCGCCGAGTTCGTCACCGGAAAGAAATTCGAGTCCGAGGTAACTACTCAAGGGATGTGTGGCGCGAACTTCACGGCCAAGTCCATTGCAGGCGAATGGAACGGTTGGAGCACGGATCTCGAAAACAGCCGCTTCCAATCCGCCGAAGCATCCGGACTGGCGCCGGACCAGCTTTCGAAACTCAAGCTCAAATGGGCCTTCGGATTCCCGGGTGATTTCGTGGCGTTTTCGCAGCCCTCCGTGGTTCGCGGCAAACTTTACGTCGGCAGCGCGGGCGGCAAGGTATATGCTCTCGACCCTTCCACCGGATGCACGCATTGGGCGTTTGACGCGGGGGCCGGCGTTCGTACAGCAGTGACAATCGGCCCCGGCCCGCTGGCTTACTTCGGAGATCAGCAAGCAAACGTCTACGCGCTGGACGCGGACACCGGAGCACAATTGTGGAAGACGCGCGTCGATGACTACGCTGGCGCGCGCATCACCGGATCGCCCAAGCTTCACGACGGCAAGCTGTACGTTCCCGTCTCCTCGCACGACGAGTGGACTGCCGCCGATCCCGGCGCCGATTGCTGCAAATTTCGCGGAAGCGTCGTAGCGCTCGATGCAAAAACCGGCCGTCAAATCTGGAAGACCTACACGATCGCCGAAGCACCGCGTCCCACGGACAAAAAGAGCAAGCTCGGCCGGACGATCTGGGGACCATCCGGCGGAGGCGTGTGGTCCGCGCCCACTATTGACGCGGCCAAGGGGGTTCTCTACGTAGGCACCGGCGACGGATACACCGAACCCGCCGTGCGCACCACCGACGCGATCCTCGCCCTGGACCTGGCGTCCGGAAAGATTCTTTGGTCGCGCCAGCTCACTGAGAAAGATGTCTGGAACACGAGCTGTATCATGCCGTCGCAGCTGAACTGTCCGGAAAAGCCTGGACCCGATTTTGATTTTGGCGATTCGCCTATCCTGCGAACCCTCCCCACGGGCAAACGCGCGCTCATCGCGGGGCAGAAATCCGGGGTGGTGCACGCGCTCGATCCGGATCAGCAGGGCGAAATCCTGTGGCAAACGCGCATCGGCAAAGGCGGACCGCTGGGCGGCATTCAGTGGGGCCCGGCTGCGGATGGCGAAACGGTCTACGCCGCGCTTTCCGATTTCGGATTGCAAGTCACCGATCCATCGCGGGTCGCCGCGAACGAAGGGTTTGGACCAAGTCCGCTAGTGGGCGGAGGACTATTTGCATTGAAGATTGCCACCGGCGAGAAGGTCTGGGACACTCCCTCACCGGGAAAGGGCTGTAAGACGAAGGGCTGCAGTCCGGCGCAATCGGCTGCGGTGACGGCCATGCCCGGCATCGTGTTTTCCGGCGCACTCGACGGCCACCTGCGCGCATATTCCTCGAAAGACGGAAGCATCTTGTGGGACTACGATACGCTGCGCGATTTCGAAACCGTGAACGGCGTGAAGGCCAAAGGCGGATCGCTGGACGCGGCCGGTCCCGCGGTGGCCGGCGGCATGGTGTTCGTGAATTCGGGCTACGGATATTTCAACGCCATTCCGGGCAATGTTCTGCTCGCGTTTTCGATCGATGGTAAGTGATCTAGGTCAAGCAAAGCCTGCTACCTTGAAAACATGCTTCGCCATGTTTGGTTTTCGCTTGTTCTCATCGGATGCGCCGCTCCACTGGTGGCCCAAGCACCGGCGCCGGGGCCCGACACCATTGTCTTCGTAAATGGCGACAAGCTGGTTGGGCATTTCGTCAGTTCCAGCGGATCGTCAGTGAAGTTCAAGAGCGACGTTCTCGGCGACATCAGCGTGGATTGGAGCAAGGTGAAGGAGCTCCACACTGCGTCCAAAGTCGCGGTGATTCGCAAAGGGGTCGAGATCGGCCGGCACACGGACCCGTCGGTGGTTCCGCAAGGTACGATCAACATGGAGAATCAGAAAATTGAAGTGGCCACGCAGACAATTCCGGTGGCCGACGCCAACGTCATCGTGGATCAGCCGGCGTTTGATAAAGCCGTGCATCATGCGCCCGGATTCTTCCACGGCTGGAACGGCGCTATCACGCTGGGCGGTTCTTACGTGAACGCCACGCAGGACAACGAAACGTTCAATGGCGCGTTGAGCCTGGTCCGCGCCGAGCCCGGCGAAAGCTGGATCGCGCCGCGCAACCGCACTATCTTCAATATGTCCGCCGCGTATGGCGAACTATCGCAGCCGGGCACGCCCACGGTAAAGACGTCCATCTTCCACGGCGACGCGGAACGCGACGAATATTTCAGCCAGAAAGTTTTCGTCTTCGGACAGGGCGCGTTCGATCACAACTTCTCGCAAGGTTTGGACCTGCAGCAGATTTATGGCGGCGGCCTCGGCTGGACCGTGGTACAAGATCCCAATCAAACGCTGGATCTCAAAGCAAGCATGAGTTACATCCGTCAGAATTTCAGCTCGGCGCCGGATCAGGATCTGGTGGGTTCCACATTCGCCGAACACTATCACCGGAAATTCAAGCGCGGCTTGATCGCCGACGAAATTCTCTCTATTACTCCGGCCTGGAACAACACCAGCAACTACTCGGCTTCGTTCACCGGCCTGCTCGCGATGCCGGTCTACAAGCGGTTGAGCGTTTCTACCGGCGTGATCGACGCGTTCCTGAACGATCCACCGCCGGGCTTCAAGAAGAATTCGTTCCAGATCAACCTGGGCTTCACCTATACGTTGAAGTAAGTTCTAACCGAACCGCGACCGCAAGGGAGTTACGCTCCCTCGCCGCGGTTCAAAACACTAGCTTCAATGCCAACTGCAGCAACCTCGGCGGACCAGCCTGCAGAATCTGCCCGAAAGCCGGCGATTCCAAATCGTTCTCCGGTAATCCGAAATTCGCGTGATTCAGCAGATTGAAGCACTCGGCTCGGAACTGCACTCGCCGATGCTCATCCATGTTGAAGTTCTTGAACAGGGAGAGATCCACGTTCTCGATGCCTGGTCCGCGGACCACGTTGCGCCCTTCATTGCCGAACTGGCCCGCCTGCGTCTGCGGATTCAACTGCTGGAACGGAGCGCGTGTAATCCACTGATTCGCCGTGTGCGGCTGATTGTCGTTCGGATCGGAAATCAGATTCGGTTTGCTCGAATAGAATCCGGTGATTTCCGGCGCGCTGCCTTGTAGCGAAACATTCGCGCTGTCGTACACGGTGAACGGCGTGCCCGTCGACAGATTGACGATGGTGTTGAGCTGCCAGCCATTCACAACCAGTCCAGCGCCGCGCGATGCGCTGCGCCACTTCGGCAGCGCCCATGTTCCGCTGAACACGAAGCGGCTGCGCGAATCGAATAGCGACGGGCCGTGTTCGGCGCGCAGATCGTTGGGATTTTGCGCAAGGTCGTTTTCGCCTGCAACCAGCGTCGGCGCCGATCCGGCGACGTTCAGCGTAGAAATATAATCGAGGCTCTTCGAGAACCAGTAAGACGCGAGGAAACTCAACCCGTTGGAAAACCGCCGCGAGAATGCGACTTCCAGCGCATGGTACGTGGAGCTGGAATCGTCGGCGAGTAATCCCACCGAGCCATAATCGCAAAGTCCCTGCGCGTTGCACGTCGAATACAGGCGATGCTGGCTGTTGTTGTTCGGATTCACGCCTGGGCCAAAGACAACCGGATTCGCTTCGATGAATCGCGGCAGATGCGTGCCCTTATTTCCCACATAACGAACGTCCAGCAAATAGTCTTTCGCGATGGCGCGCTCGATGGAGAAGTTCCAGTTCTGCGAATACGGCGGCTTCATCCCGGATTGGACGGTGAGCACTGTAGCGGGCGCCACGAAATTCAGCGACGAGAACGGCGGAGCGTTCGTGCCGTAGGGATTCGCGATATTGAACCCCGGGCCCGGCAATTGGTAAGCTTCGGTCCAAGGCAGCGCGCTGACGGCCGCTTGCAGCGGACCGCCGGTGCCGTTGGTAAATCCGTCATAGAAAATTCCGTATCCGGCGCGAATCGTGGTCTTACTGTCTCCGAAAGGATCCCAAGCCAGCCCGACACGCGGCATGAACTCGTGATAATCCACCGGCGCGATTCCCTTGGGAACTCCAGGATCGCCGGGGAACAGCAGTCCCCGAGGCGCATTCGGATAAACCTGAGATTGCCGGCCCGGCTCAAAGGCATTCAGCCGATTTCGAATCTCGGTGAACGGCGTGTTCACTTCGTAGCGCAATCCAAGATTCAAGGTCAGGCGAGGCGTGATGCGGAATTCGTCCTGCGCGTAGCCTGCCGTGTTCCACTTGCGAAGGCCGCGATCGAACTGGCCGCCGCCCTGGAAGAACTGCACAGATTGTCCGAGCAGGAAGCTGGCGAACGAATCGCTCGCCGGGAACGGCGCGAACACGAAAAAGCCGTTGGTGGCAATACCGAACAAAACGTTGATCTGCTCACGCGTGATGTCGAAGCCGAATTTTAGATTATGCCGGCCGCGCGTCATCGCCAGAGAATAGTTCCCCTGGAAATCGTTCTGATAGGTGTCCTGCGGACCGGTGATCGGATTTCCGAGCGATGCGTAGCCACTGACGATGAGATACGGAACGCCCTGGTTCAACGCGAGAGTCGGCTGATATTGGAAGCCGAGATCGCTGCCCGGGGAATGATTGGTGGCTTGTCCGGCCAAGAAGATGTTGCGGAAAAATGACCCTCGCACCGTTTGCACGATCTGCGGCGAAATCAGATGGACCCACGTCGCAGTGGCAGCGTGCGTGCGGATGTCGTCGACCACCGGAAATCCGGGAACGCCCGCGCCCGCGATGGGCAGCGGATCGAACTGATGCAGCGACGAAGTGGAGTAGCGCACAAAGAGCTGATCGTTCACACCGAAATAATGATCCAACCGGGCGCCGCCCTGATCGTAATCCGTGCTTCCGATTTGCGTGGATTCGAAAACGTTGGTGCCGATATTCGGCAGCGGATACAACTGCGCGGCTTTCAGCGAAATCGGATTCTGCAGGAATCCTGGAATCTTGTTCCCCGGAAACGGCTGTCCGGTGAATTCATTGATCAGCGGCGCGGGCTGTCCGGTGGACGGATCCACGAGTCCGGAGAAATCGCCGGTGCGTTCGGCGGCGGTGGGCACGATCGCGGCTTGAGTTTTGCCCTCGGTGTCCCGCTGGCCTTCGTAATAGACGAAGAAGAAATCTTTGTCCTTGCGGATGGGTCCGCCGAGCGTGGCGCCGTATTGATTGCGATGCAGCGGCTCAGTTTGCGCAGCGAAAAAGTTGCGCGCATCCATCGCGTCGTTGCGCAGGAAGTCGTAAACATCGCCGTGAAACGCGTTGGTTCCGGATTTTGTGACCACCGAGGTGGTCGCGCCGCTGGTATCACCGTATTCAGCCGGCGCGTTCAATGACAAAATGCGGAATTCGCTCACCGCGTCCACCGGCGTGCGCAGCGCATAGCCGCCGTTCACGCTATCCACGTTGCTCGCGCCATCCAGAAGATAATTGTTGGATTCGGGACGCTGGCCGTTCACGGCATACGCTTGGCCGCTGCGCGCGATGCCGCCCGCTTCCGAAAGGCCGGCGGTCATCGGCGCGACGCCCGGCTGCAAAAGTCCAAGCTGCGTGAGATCGCGTCCGTTTAAAGGTAGGTCGACGGCTTCGCGTTCCGAAACCACATTGCCGAGCGTCGGACTGGTGTCCACCGTTACCGCTTCGCCCGAAACATTTACCACGTTGTGTTCGCTCGCGATCGATAGTTGCACCGGCCACGTCACAACTTGTCCAATATCGATTCGGATGGAGGTCGCCGAGTACGCCGCAAATCCTGTGGCGTGCACTTCGAGCAGATAAGAACCGACCGGGAGGTCGGAAAAATGGTAAGTCCCAAGCCGCGACGAATGGACAGTGCGCGTAAGGCCAGTTTGCGCGTTATGCACGCTGACTTCAGCACTCGCAACCAACGCTCCAGCGGGGTCAGTAACCTGCCCTTCCAGTGTTCCGATGGGCGTTTGCGCCCGCAATAACGCGCATAGACACACCGATAGCAAGGCGAAATTTCGCATGAATAGATACAGCCTCCCTGAGACTAGCTTTTGCTAGTTTACGGATCGGCCTTACGCTCGTAAATAGTAGAAAGAAACTACTGGCGTGGCGACGCGGCACGCACCAGTGCATGCGCCACCATGCTTGACTAGAATTCCACGCGCAGCGCCAACTGCATCACGCGCGGATTCGTCAGCGTTTGCGTGTACACGCCAAAATTGTTTGGCGAATCCAAACGATTGCCGATCGAGTTCACGTCGAAGCGCACGCTGTTGGTCACGTTGAACACGTCCCAGCGAAAGCGTAGCTTCACGCGTTCGACAGGTTGGAAAACCTTGGACAATCCGGCGTCGATGCCGAAGTAGCCGTCGCCGCGCAACGGATTACGCGTGCCGGATTCGCCCGGATAATCCACGCGGAACGCATTGAACACCGTTTGCGGATTCGCAAACGCGTTGGGCCCGCTGCCGCGCTTCAAATCGGCGCTGCTCAATGGACCTTGGAAGATGGCCCAGCCTTCAATATCCCAGTTAGTCGGCCAGATGGAGCCTTCGTCAATCGTATAGGGCAAACCGCTGGTCCAGCGGAACAGTCCATTCAACTGCCAGCCGCCGACCACAGCGTTCACGAATTTGTTCGCAGTCGAGCCAAACCGCCGGCCCCGGCCGAACGGCAGTTCATAAATCCAGTTCGCGTTGATCTGATGCGTGGCGTCGAAATCGGATAAGCCGCGAAGCTGCGACGGATTCCAGGTGTTGATGATCTGCGCGCCGTTGTTGCCCCCCGAAGTTGGAATGCGCTCCGCCTGCGACGTCCAGTCGAACGATTTCGACCAGGTGTAGTTGAAGTCACCTTGCAGGCCGTGGCTGAAGCGCTTGTGCAGCGTGACCTGCAGCGCGTTGTAATCGGACTTACCGATCGTTCGCCACGAATACAGCGCGGAATACTGATCGTGATAGAAGCGATAGGAAGGATAGCTGTGGCCGGGAACGTTTAAGCCCGCACCTGTTTGACTATCGGGCAAATCCAGATTGAACAACGCGTAAGTTTCGTTCCCAACGTTTTCCAAGAACTGCTGATAGACAACCTGCGTCGCGGAAAGTCCGCCCCCGGCGAGCGGTCCAAAAAGATCCTGGAAATATGGGATCGGCTGTACGGACGAAACAGGAACGCCGGCATGCGCCATCTTCGAAAGCATCGTAGCGGCGGTGAAGTAACTGACGCCGCTCTTGGAATCGACAAGATTCAGCGGCATCGCGACGTCTTCCTGCTCAGGCAAACGGCGCGCGAAGTTTCCGACGTAGGCGACATCCAAAACCAGATCGTTCGAAAACTCACGCGAAACCGAGACGTTGATCGCGTGCGAATACGGCGTCTGCATTTTGCTGTCGAGTCCCCAACTGATGGCGAACGCATCGCTCGGAGGCGTGGCCGGGAATCCCCCGGCCGGAGCGGGCGGAAGCAAACCCGCTGGAATCGAGGTCAAGCCGCTGAAGCGCGGCGCGCTAGACACGCTGACTGTGCCGGGCACGTTCGACACTTGGCTGGATAAACCGTAAGCTCCGGCCGAATCATAGGAGTTCACGGTGCCAGCGCCGAAATGGTTGTAGAACATCGAATAGCCGCCTCGGATGGACGACTTTCCTTTCGCGCCGAAAATTT
>DATGIH010000375.1:0-2691 GCA_035295865.1 Bryobacteraceae bacterium | reverse complement strand
GGAAGAACCGCGCCGCCGCCCACCATTATGGTTCGTCCTGGACAGCCGACGCATGATGCCGATGACTCCGGTCCTCCGGTGCTGAAGCGTGGCAAACCGGTGGCGCGCGCGTCCGCGAAAAAGCAGGATGACGACGATGAGGATGCACCTCCGCCCGCGAAGGCCGCTGCAGCGCCCGCGTCCGCGCCTAAAGTGGAAGTCGAGAGGCCGCCCGCGCCGGCAACTCCGCCCGTGAGCGCCCGGCAGGCGTTCATCGAAAAAGCGCGCGCCGCGGCCATGGCCTATATGGAAGGGCTGCCGAACTACGTCTGCCAGGAAAATACCACCCGCTATGTGAGCGAAACACGGAATCCGAACTGGCAGGTCATCGATGTCGTCTCAGCCGAAGTGGTGTACGAAAATCACAAGGAAAGCTATCGCAATCTCACCATTAACGGCAAGCCCACCAAGAAGGCGCCGGAAGATACCGGTGCGTGGTCTTCGGGCGAGTTCGGCACTATTCTAAGGAATCTTTTCGAGCCTGGCACCGACGCCGATTTCAAGTACGCCGAAGACGACCGGATTGCACATCAGGCCGCGTCCATCTACAAGTTTTCCGTGGAGCGCATGCGCTCATCTTGGAAGATCTGGGTTCCCGGTCAGTACATTCTTCCGTCCTACAAAGGTTCGGTCTGGGTGGATAAGCAAACCGCAAACGCGCTGCGTATCGAGATGCAGGCCACCGACATCCCCGACGAGTTTCCTCGTATCGCGGTTGAGACTGCCGTGGATTATGACTACATCTCGCTCGGCACTCCGGAGAAATTCCTGCTGCCGGTTCGCGCGGAAGTGCTGAGCTGCTCGCGCGGATCGAATGAGTGCGAGCGCAACGTCATCGAGTTCCGCAATTATCACAAGTTCACAGGCGAATCGACGATTAAGTTTGGCCAGTAGCGTCCGGCAGGCCGGAAGCTTGTCTCACGCCAAAAGCCCGGAAATATTTTTCGGGGAGCTTTTTAGGGCGCATGTCATGCCCCAGGTAAATGTGTTTCGTCTCGCCGTTCGCCAACGTTTGGCCTGTTTGGGCGTTACGGATCCGATAATCGAATTCGATCATCCTGTGATTGGACTGCTGGATGGATGTCGTGACCGCGATCTCTTCGTCGTAGCGGGCCGGATACAGATAGCGGCAATGGGCGTCCACCACGGCCAGCCGGATGCCATCGCCTAGCTCCATGTCTTTGTACGGAATTCCCGCCGCGCGGCAGTATTCGGCGCGCCCGACCTCCATCCAGATCAGATAATTCGCGTAGTAGACCACGCCCATCTGATCGGTCTCGGCATAGCGCACCCGGAAGCGCGTCTCGTGGGACGTCATCCCCTGTATTGTAGATGGCTTCGACTATTCGGTAACTGACGTCAGCGATCCGCGCTCGCCCATCGTATTCGCGAAATAGCAAACCACCTGCGACATCTCGCGCAATGCTCGGCGGGCGCCGGCACACGAGAGCAGCGAGACGCCGGAATAAAAGGCGGTCATCAACTTGAAATCCAGCGTCATCATTACCTGCTCGAAACCGTCGTTTCCCGAGTGCCAAGCCGGGCTGTGATCGAGCAGGTAACTCAGCAGTTGATAATCCCGCTCCAGCTTCTGCCGCAGCGTATCCAGCACGCGGCGTTCGCTGGCATCCGCGAGATCGTGCTGGACTTCCAGAAATCCGAGTTCGTTCGCTTCCGCCACCTGCGGTGTGTAATCGTGCGCCGGCTTCGCGCTCAAGATCAGGCCACAGCTATAACGGAACCACGCCAATAAAGACCCGAGGGAGAATACGGTGATTATGGCGATGGCAATCATCGGTTGCGCGCGAGAACCGGTACCAGAGGTCCAGTACGTTCACTCGTGAGGTAAGAATATCATCGGTAAGTAGCCGGTACAAGAGTTTGGAGCAGTCCTAAGGTTGTTTCGCGGAAGACGCCTCAGGCTTTCCGCTGAGTGCCGCGGAAAAGCATGTTCTTACGCTCGATGCCGTGCTCGCGGCAATGGAGCATATGCAAGTATCCATAGCTCTGCGTAATGTAATCGGATTTGAGGAAGCCGAGCATCCGCGCGGTCGCGTCGATCCAACGGGGTGGCCCTTCGAGTTCGAGAAAGTTTCCGATCGGCGTTTCGTCCAGCAATACCTTGCCGGTTTCGGAACCTTTCACATACTCAGTTCGATATTTCTCGTAGCGAAAAACGGGCTGATAGCCGAGGTGCTGGAAGATCGTCTGCAGTGTATCCGCGTCCGAAACATGGATCTCAAGTTCCTCGCGCTTCTTGAAGCGTGAGCTTTTGGACGGTCCTTTATAAGTAAGAACGGCGTCGCGCCCTACTCGCCGGATGCGAATCAGCTTGCCTTGCTTGCCGAGCGGGTCTTTCGGATGATCGAACAAAACGTTGGTTTCGTGCGAACGGGCTTGAGCAATGCGAAAGCCCAACTCACGCAGCATGCGCCGCACTCGCGGGACACCTGCGGTAAGGCGCAGCTTGATCTCAATCTCGAAGCCCACGGCACAAGATTAGCAACCCGTTGAGCCTTCCGAACCAGAAACCAGAAACGAGAAACCAGAAACGGTTTTTAGTTCTTCGCGGTTATGAACTCATCGACTTCTTTGTGCAGCTTCTCCCGCGCCTTCTTGTCGATGTACATCATGTGGCCGGCTTCGTAATAA
>DATGIH010000374.1:0-2723 GCA_035295865.1 Bryobacteraceae bacterium | reverse complement strand
TCGGTTTCGAGCTGCGTTTCGCCAGGGCCTCGAGTGCCGATTCCACCGCCGAGGCGCGACATTTCGACGCCGCGTCCGGTCAAGCGCGGTAGCAAGTAATTCAACTGCGCCAGCTCCACTTGCAACTGGCCTTCCCGCGTGCGGGCGCGGTGGGCGAAGATGTCCAGGATCAACTGCGTTCGATCCAGGATTTTGGTATCCAGCGCGTTTTCGAGATTGCGCTGCTGGGTGGGCGTGAGTTCAGAATCGAAGAGGACCACGTCGGCTTTGAGGCTAGTGACCAGATTCTTCAGTTCCTCGACTTTGCCGGATCCGATCAGGGTGGCGGCATCCGGCGCGGGGCGCGCTTGGATGATGGTTTCTTCGACGGCGGCTCCAGCGGTATCGGCGAGGGCCTTCAGTTCCTCGATGGATTCTTCCGGGCCGTACGGAATGTGATCGGTAGTGCGGCGCGAGCGGGAGGTGATTTCCAGCCCGACTAAAATCGCGCGCTCTTGACCACGTACTGCCAAACTGGAGTTATTCCTCGTGATGCTCGGAAACGGATGGTCCGGGTGTAGCCGCCGCGGTTTGAGCGCTGGCGGACGGTGCTGGATGAGATCCTCCAGCGCCTCCGTGGAAAGGCCGGGAGACCACCACGGTGGAGATGGCGTGTTTGAAGATGAGCTGTTCCTGGTTGTTGGTTTCGAGCACGACGGAATACTTGTCGAAGCTCTTGATGCGGCCGGAAAGTTTCACGCCGCTCATTAAGTAGATGGTCAGGAACGTTTTATCCTTCCGTGCGTTGTTGAGGAAGGCTTCCTGTATGTTTTGCGCCAGCTTTTCCATAGATGTCCTTTGGCCTGGCTTTGGATCGTTTTCTTGGTTCGTAAAATCCCTCCGGTGAATCCGGATGGTCCAACAAGTTTATGATAGCGCAAGTAAGTAGGATGGTGGCTATCGAACTGCAATAGTAAGGAAGCGCCACCACGAACGCAGGTGGTAGCGCTCCCTTGCGGACGCGGTTCGGTCATGGCTGCGGTGTCCGTATTGTCTACAATCCGCTTGCCTGTTCTCCGCGGGAGCGTTCATTTGCCCACCGATCGGGCTTTCGCGACAATCTCGCGCACTTCCGCCGCGAGCGTGGGTGCGTGATAGGGGATGCCGTCTTTGATGGTCCACTCGACACCGCCGGAGTGGACTACTTTTCCGTTTTGTAGATCGTCGAAACCGCCAGGATAGAGGACTTTCAAATTCTCGAGTGGATTTCCGTTCACGACCAGAATGTCGGCGGCGAAGCCGGTGCGGACTCGACCGAGGTGCGATTCCTGCCCGAGAATTTTCGCGTTGTTGGCCGTGGCGTGCTGGATTACGATGAGCGGCTGGAATCCGGCTTCCTGGTGCAGTTCAAGTTCGCGGATTAATCCAAACCCGTACATTTGATAAATGAATCCGGCGTCATCGCCGCAGCCGATCAGGCCGCCGCGTTTGGCGAATTCCAGAAGCGCGGCCATCTCGATGCGGTAGTTTTCTTTCCAAAACGCTTCATCGGTGGAGGTCCAGCCGATGAAGTAGGAGCCGTGATTGGCGGGGTTCGGTTCGAAATATTTTGCAAGCGTGGGATGCAAGTACTCGCGGAACCAGGGCTGGTTTTGCGCGCGCTGCAGATCGCGGCTGGCTTCGTAGATGTCGAGCGTGGGGTCCCAGGCGACGTGCGCGGCGACCATGCCGTCGAAGACTTTCATTAGCTGGTCCCAGTTGGCTTCGCGCCACAGGCGGCCGGCGTAGCGGAAACGGTCCGTCTCGTTGTTGTAGTTGTACGTGGCGGGAAAATCCTGGCGGCCGCTTTCGATGGCGGCGTCGGGGATGCCGTACCAATGTTCGATGCTGGTGGTTCCGAATTTGATATCGTCCCAGGCGTTGGTTTCTTCGACGCCGGTGTGATGCGCGACGCGCAGTCCTAGCTTGTGCGCTTCGTCTTCCAGCGCTTCCATGATGTCGCGATAGACACCCATGATCTTGACGCCGTCGGCGCCCATGGCTTTGTATTCGCGAATGCGGGCGCGGGCTTCTTCGGGTGTTGCCGGAGTGGACGGCACATTGAACATCGGATAGACGAAGATGCGGGGCGATGCTACTTCTCCCGCGGCGCTTTGCTGGCGAAGCTGCAATGTCTTCGGCGTGTTGCTGCCGACATCGCGAACGGTGGTGATGCCGCAGGAGAGCCACATCTTTAACTCGTATTCGAGAGGCTGCGGAATTCCGCCGCGTTCTTCTTGGACGTGCGCGTGGGCGTCGATCAATCCGGGCATGACGTATTTGCCGGCGGCATCGATTTCGACGTCCGACTGCGGGCGATTGGCGGCGCCGCGGCTGACGGCGACGGGGTCGAGCGGGACTATCGCTGTGATGCGGCCGTTTTCGATGACGATGTCCTTGGGTCCGGAGGCAGGTGTGCCGTTCCCTTCGATGATGATGGCGTTTCGGATGACGAGCCGCGGATAGCGGTGTCCGCTGAGGACGCGTGCAGGCTGAGCCCAGAGCGAGAGGGTTGCGGCGAACATCAGCAGATAGCGCATATCAGCGGGTATCGTAGCACGGTGCGTGCGAAGATGAAGTTGATGTTTCCCGCGATTCAGGAAGCGATCACGCGGCGGCGGATACTATTGTTTGTGCCGTTTGCGGTCGCTGGCGCGGCTGCGATTTGGCTACGCCGCGGCGATCGGGTGGCCGCGAGCAGTGAT
>DATGIH010000373.1:0-5286 GCA_035295865.1 Bryobacteraceae bacterium | reverse complement strand
GATATCAAATACGCCTTGCGCGGATTCCGGCGCAGCCCGCTGTTCGTCTGCACCGTGGTCGGGACCATCGCGCTCGGTCTCGGACTGAACGCCGCGCTGTTCACCATCTTCGACAATTTCGTGCTGCGGCCGTTCCCGGTGCGCGATCCACACAGCCTGTACGCATTCAAATGGTTCGATCGCAGCGGCCGCGATCGCCATTTTTCTTGGACCGAATTTGAAAAGTTCGCCAAAGACAATCCCGTGTTTTCGGAAGTCGCCGGCTTGAACAACTTTTATGCGCGTGCGGAGGGCCGCCCTTTGATCGGCGCCCAGGTTTCGGGAAACTATTTTCAGATGGTCGGAGGCTCGGCGTATCTGGGACGCCTGTTGACTCCGGAGGATTCTCCGGCGCCCGGCAGCGAACCCGTTGTGGTTTTGAGCTACACGGCTTGGCAGACGAAATTCGCAGGCGATGCCGGCATAATCGGGAAGAAGCTGCTGATGCGTGGGTACCCGCTGGTAGTGATCGGGATCGCGCAGGAAGGATTCCGGGGCCTCGATCCCGCGCCGCTCGATTTTTGGATTCCGCTGACCATGGCGCCGCAATTGAACCTCGATCACAACAAATTCGGTGATGACAGTTTCGATTTTTCCATCGTAGGCCGGCTCAAGCCGCGCGTCGGCATGCGCCAAGCGGAATCGGCTCTGACCAATTACACCCGGCAGGTTACCCAAAGCCGCGCGGAGCGTGACCGCGCCGCTAGCGTGACGCTGGAATCGCGCGCTACACCGATTCGTTTGTCCGCACGGGTCATAGCGTTGTTTAGTCCGCTGGGTGCGGCGGTTGGTTTGATTCTGGTTTTAGCCTGCGCCAATGTCGCGAACATGATGCTCGCCCGTTCGATGGCTCGGCAGCGCGAAATCGGAATTCGCCTGTCACTGGGATCCGGCCGTGGACGATTGATCCGGCAACTGCTCACCGAAAGCATGCTACTGGCTCTCCCCGCGGGTCTGGCGGGTTTCTTAGTGTCTCGCGCGGCGATTGAACTTGGTTTGCGCATCATGTATGCGACGCTGCCCCCCGATATGGCGGAAATCATTCCGCCTCTGACGTTGCCTTCCGACATGCGTGTGTTCGGATTCATGTTGCTTGCCGCCTGCGCATCCGCGTTCCTGTTCGGACTCGCTCCGGCCATTCAATCCACTCGCAGCGACGTCATGCTCGCGGCGCGCGGGGAGTTCACCAGCGACGTGCGCCCCATGCGTTTGAGAAACATGCTGGTAATCGTCCAAATCACCGTCTGCGCGCTACTGCTGATCTGCTCGGGTGTGCTGGTTCGCGGCGAAGCTTCCATGCGAAGTTTCGACGTTGGCTACCGAACGCATGGCGTGATCGGCATGACGTTGCCTGAGAAGAGCAGGGACGCGATGATGCGGCGGTTGCGGACTGATTCCACGGTAGATTCCATCGCGGCCGCGGGATCCATTCCGCTCAACGGCATCCTGCCTTCCGTCCTAATTTCAGAACGGAACGACGCAAAGACCACCGATGCCTGGTACAACTTCGTTTCACCCGAGTTCTTCTCGCTGCTCGAAGTCCCAATTCTCGACGGCCGCAATTTCAGCCCAAGCGAAGCGCTGTCGGGCGCGCCGGTCGCGATTGTCAGCCAGTTGACCGCGGCACGCTTATGGCCGAACAGCAGCGCAATCGGCCGCGAGATGTTCATCCGCAAAGATACTCGCACAAGCTGGGGAAGCCCGTTGCCCGCGTATTCCGCGGTTCGCGTGATTGGCGTGACCCGCAACATTATTAGTTGCACGATTCCGTATGGTCCCGACGCCCCCCTTGTCTATCTTCCAGCCACCACGGCGAAATACAGCGTCCTGATCCGCGTGAAAGGCAATGTCGAGAAAGCGCGCTTGCGGCTCGACAAGGAATTGAGCGCGCTGACAGGCGAAGAGGTGGAAGACATCCATTCCATGGATCAGGGTTTCGCGTTGAGCGTTTATCCATTTCGCGTGGGATCGTGGATTGGTTCGCTCCTAGGCGGGCTCTCGCTGATTTTGACGCTCTCCGGAATTTACGGCGTGCTCTCGTACCTGGTGACCCAGCGGACGAAGGAGATCGGTATCCGCATGGCCCTGGGCGCCACCACCGGAAACGTAACGCGCTTGGTCCTGCGACAGTCCGGGCGATTGGCTGCAATCGGCCTCGTCGTCGGTATGGCCCTGGCGCTCGGCGTGTCGCGCTGGTTCGCGGCGCACCTCGTGTTCATCAACGCCTTCGACTTGCTTGCCTACGCCGGCGGCGGATTCCTTGTCGTGGCGGCAGCTCTCAGCGCGGCCTTCTTCCCGTCGCGCCGAGCCGCTCGCATTAACCCGGTGACCACTCTGCGCTACGACTAGTTGGTTGTTTTATCCGCGTTCATTCGCGTTCATTCGCGGCCCATTAATTCGTCGCGGTAACGGGCGGCGTGGCTTTCTTCAGCCGCTTCAGCTCCTTCTCGCGCTCGAGATAAGTTTGCCCTTTGACCATCCACTCTTTCGCTGTCGCGCCCGCCAGGTAATGATCGAACCAGTCTACGATGCGATTGTGATAATCGATCTGGTTCGGCTTCTTAGCCAGCGAATGGTTTTCGCCGGCATAGACCAGCAGCACCATGTCTTTGCCCAAGCGGCGAGCCATGTTGTACATTTCGATTCCCTGGTGCCAATCGACGGCGCCGTCTTTATCGCCGAACGCAACCAGTAGCGGGGCGGTCATTTTCGGAAGACTGTAGACCGGCGAATTGCGGATGTAGGCTTCCGCATCTTCCCACAGCGGAACTTCCATGCGCTCTTGTCCAGTTTCGTAATGGCCAGTCTCTGGGACTCCGCTGTTCCAATACACCGATCCGTACATGCTCACCAGATCCGTGAGCGGAGCGCCTGCTACCGCGGCAGCGAACAAATTCGTATTCGTCGCGAGGAAGCACGTTTGATACGCGCCCCAGGAATGACCCATGATTCCGATCCGTTTCGGATCCACCATGCCCGTATCGATAATCTTCTTCACCGCCGGAACGACGGATTGAACGGCCGAGACTCCCGGATCGCGCGGGCGATAAGTGATGTCGGGTTCGTAGACGAAATAACCCTTGCTGGTGAAAACCGCGGGACTGTATGGCGCGCGGTCCGAGGGCACGTTGTAGCGATGCACCACGTTCGAAACGATTTCGTAGATGTACACGATCATCGGGTACTTTTTGCCCGCTTCGTAGTTTGCCGGATAAAACAGCGCGGCCTGCGAGCGCTCCCCGCGATCGTTTTTGTAGTCGATCAACTCGGAGCGTCCCCAGGCATAATCTTTTTGGAATGCATTCGTATCGGTTACCGGATGCGGATTCTTCAGGTCGCCCGAACCGGTGAAATAGTTGGGCGAAATGTTGAAGTCTTCCGAAGTATAGGCGAAGACATCGACATCCTTCGCCTTGGCCAGGCGGCTGGTATTTTGATCGACCCAGAGCAACCGGTCCACCGTGGCTCCCGCAGCCGACTTGGTGAGGCGCGCGTACCCGGTGCGCTTGTTCCACGGGCCGTACAAGCTGAGATAGACAGGCTTCTCAAGATCGATAAACTCTTCCTTCGGATCGAGCTTCACGTAACGATGCCTGATCTGCTCAGCGGCGCCATTGGTAAGCTTCGTGGCTTTCGATCCATCGGGCAGCACTTCCCAGACGTCGTATTCGTCGTATATAAGAACCGAGCGGCCACCTTTGGTCCAGCCCGCGACGCCATAAGGCGGCTTCTGCTTCACCGGATGATCGAAATCGTGGTTCCAAAGTGGTGTGGAAATGTCTTTGCTGATGTCGGTGTGCTTTCCGGTTTCGATATCGTACGTGAAAAAGTGATTGTTTTCGAAGTAGAGAATATACCGGCCATCAGGGCTCGATCCCATTTCGTATTCGATGCCGGGCGCGATTTTGGTACGTTTGCCGGTGACGGTATCGAGGACGTAAAGATCCTCTACGCGGCGGCCGAACATGTCCTGCTTTTCGTAGGGCAGCGCATCCGTCACGATGGCGTGCTTTTGCCCTTTTACCAGCGTGATTCCTTCTTTTAGATCCACGCCGAGGACAACAACGGCGCCGGATTCCGGACGCCACGCGGCCAACAGATTCAATTCACGATCGCGATCGGCGCGCAGCTTTTGTTCCGGAATGGCGTGCGGATCGCGCGTGTGCCAGACATCCACTTCGGCTTGCTCCTCCTCGGGGGCGTCGGTCTTTTTGTCCTTCTCGGCAGGCTTTTCTGGTTTCGGCTCCCATGCCGCGATTCCGAAGAAGATTGCCGAGCCGTCGTCGGACCACGTCAGGGAACGGAAAGAGACGATCCGCTGGCCGGCCGGTATCGCAGTGTTCGTCGCCGGGTCGAATTCGTACTTATGGTTGAGATCCTTCCACGCCAGCAGAACGTGCGTATCCTCTTCGAATTTGTCATCTGTCTTCGATTTGAAAACACCGAGATCGCTGCTGTCTTTCCGCCACGCCAGTCCTTTGTAAAGCGCCGCGCCGGAATCGAGGACGCGCAGTTGATTGCTCCCCGGATTGAAGACCTGAACGCCGTTCCCAGTCTTGCCCTCGACGCTGATAGTCATCGCGATATCGGGTCCGGCCTCGGACCACGCGTAAGAAGAGATGTTTCCAAATGTCGCGTCGGCGCCGGTTTGAAGGTCACGCACAACAAGCGTGGCGCCGGCCGAATCCGCCGTTTTAGGTTTTTCGGCCGGAGGCGGGGTTGGTTCCGGCGGATACTTCCGCATCGCCAGGAATCGCCCGCCTTTGCTGAACGCGAATCCGGATATCTTGTCGATCACCAACGTCTCGCCTGTCGCAAGATTGAGGATTCCGAGTTTGTCTTCGATAGGCTTTTTGGCCTTCTTGAGCTTGTCCTGTTCCGTTTCGGAAATGCCAATGACGTAGGCCAAGAATTTGGAATCGTCCGAGAACACGGGCCGGCGTCCAAACGCCGCGACCATGTCTTTCCGCGCTCCGGTAACGCTCGCGACGCGCAGCTCTTCGTCCGTAGAAACGCGGCGGATGGAATACGCGAGCCATTTGCCGTCCGGCGAGAGCTCGCCCGCGCCGAGTGTTTCCCACTTCGGGAAATCGGCCGGAGGAACGGGCTTTGTCTGCGCAAACAAACTTGCGGCAATACAGAAGAGAGTGACTGGTCGCCAGGAAAGCATGAGAACCACTGTACCCCGTTGCGCACGCACTTTGCGTGCCGCGTTCACACTCGTGTGAACGCAATTAAAGAGATTCT
>DATGIH010000372.1:0-3821 GCA_035295865.1 Bryobacteraceae bacterium | reverse complement strand
TCGTCTTTTCCAGGTCCGCCTTATCCCAGTCCGGCCGGTAATGGTGGATGGAGGGCTCCCACTGGCTCACGTGTGCCATGGCGGCATCCAGCTTCTTCTCCACCACGCTGTCGATGTTGACCCAGTAGTTTGCATCTTTGTCCGTTACGTAGAAATAAAACTCGTGGGGAACCAGCCAAGGCTGTAGTCCTTCATGCAAGAGCTGATTCGGGAAATAGAGGTGCCACTCGGCCGCCCGGATCGCGTCGATGGTGTTGTTGGCAGCCATGCGGTGATCCGTCTTATGCCAGCGGACGTACTCCGAACCGGGATCGATGGAAAGCACCGTGTCCGGGCGAACCTGGCGAATGATCTTGGTCACTTCCTCAACCAAATCGCGCGTATTTGCGTATTCGAGCATTCCGTCGTGGAACTCCAGCCAAGTGATATTCTCCTTGGGAATGCCGACGATCCTGCACGCCTCTTCTTCCTCGTGCATTCGGATTCTCGCCAGCCGCTCGCTGGTCATGTCCGGATCGTAAGAGCCCTTGTCGTCGTTGGTGTAGATCACGATTCGAATCTTGTTTCCACCCTTCGCCAGCAGTGCCAGCGTTCCTGCGCAGCAGAACGTATCGTCGTCCGGATGCGGCGTGAACACGAGAATGGATTTACCCCGGAAGTTCTCCAGCCGCGTCTGTTCCTGGCTGTGGAGCGGAAGGCTCGCAATCGCGAGAGCAAGTATTGGCAAACATGTTCGCATCATGGAATTGAAACTATACTCCCCGTCCGGGTCGTAATGCAACTCACAGTCGGCTCGGCCGGGCACACACACGGGTGCTTCCGCCTTCGCTTTTAGACGGGCGACAATGAAGTGCATGGATGTGCATCTGGTGGATGGAACTTATGAGTTGTTCCGTCACTTCTTTGCGGTGCCGTCGATAATGGACGACAAGGGGAATGAAGTGGGCGCCGTGCGGGGTGTGTTGGGTTCGGTGTTGGGATTGATCGAGGGCGGCGCGACACATATCGGAGTTGCGACCGACCATGTCATCGAATCGTTCCGCAACGAGCTCTATCCTGGATACAAAACCAGCGAAGGAGTCCCGGAGCCACTGCTGGCCCAGTTTTCCGTGTTGGAAGAAGCGTTGGAAAGCATGGGAGTGAAAGTTTGGCCGATGGTGCAGTTTGAGGCCGACGATGCGCTGGCGTCTGCGGCGGTGAAATCCGCACAGGATGACAGTGTGAAGCAGGTTTTCATCTGCACTCCGGACAAAGACCTGGCGCAGTGTGTCTCTGGAACGCGCGTGGTGCAACTCGACCGGATGCGCGGGATCCTGCGCGATGAGTCTGGTGTCGTCGAGAAGTGGGGCGTGAAGCCGGAATCGATTCCTGATTATTTGGCGGTTGTTGGTGACAGTGCGGATGGATTTCCGGGACTGGCTGGTTGGGGACCGAAGTCCGCTGGGCTCACCTTCGCGCGGTATCGGCACCTGGAAAACGTTCCCAAGAACTGGCGCGAGTGGGATCCGGGAATTCGGGGAGCGCAGCGGCTTGCTTCGGTCCTGGTCGAAAACTGGAACGATGCGCTGCTGTATAGGACGCTGGCGACGCTGCGATTGGATGTTCCTGTGTTTGAGGACGTGGATGAGCTGCGGTGGAGACGGCCCAGGCCGGAGTTCGAGCAATATGCGGACCGTATTCAATCGCCTGGAATGTTTGCGCGCGCCAAGGCGGCTGTCAAAACGGGTAGGTAAGTAAGCGAGTGACTCGGCCCGGCAGGGCAGTGAGGAGGCCGTCCGCCACACGCCGGGTTGTCACATAGCGCTAACAGCTTTCTTTTGACACGGCTCCCCAATTTTGGCACACTAAAGGCGTGTGTTCGGAGTCAGTCCTTCCCCCCGGCATTCGCCCTGTTGGTGATCTTGAGTCCGCGGCCGTGAACCTGCCTCTCGTCCAATTAAGGAGCAATTGAATGAAACTCTTTGTAGGAAATCTCCCCTATGCGGCCACCGAGGCCGACGTAACGGATTTCTTCACTCAGGCTGGCGTCACCGTGGACAGCGTGAACGTAATGCGCGACCGTTTCACCGGAGAAGCACGCGGGTTCGGATTCGTCGAAATCCACGATGACACGGCTGCCAACCATGCCATCGAAGCCTGCAACGGACGCGACCTCATGGGCCGCGCTCTGGTGGTCAATGAAGCTCGCCCCATGGTGCCCCGCGAAGGCCGCGGTGGCGGAGGCGGCGGGCGGCGTGAAGGTAGAGGCCGCAACCACTAGTTCTTAATTCTCCAGCATTTTTGCGATCGCGTCCGCGTCGTTGGGAACCACTAGCGGTTGGTTTCCAAAACGCGGCTCGATCTTCTTGCCCTCCGGATCCTGCAATTGACCCGTGTGGTAATGATAAATGTAGTCCGGGTCCTTCAAAACATTTCCAGTTAATATTGCGACAACGCTTTCGTCCGCCTGAATGACGGACGACGCCGTCAACTTGCGGATGCCCGCCAGCGTCGCAGCCGAGGCCGGCTCGCAACCGATACCACAGCGCCCGACGATCGCTTTGGCATCGGCGATCTCCTGCTCGCTGACTTTTTCCACTACGCCTTCGGTGGCTGCGATTTCGTGGGCTGCTTTGGGCCACGAAACCGGATCCCCGATCTTGATCGCGGTCGCCAGCGTGTGCGGGTCCGTGACGCTTGTGAATACGCCGCCCTTGCGCATGAAATCATAAAAGGGCGCTGCGCCCTCGGCCTGGATCACGGCCAGCCGGGGCAGCCGCGAAATGAAGCCGAAATCGCGCAATTCCCTCAGCGCTTTTCCAAATGCCGAAGTATTGCCGAGATTGCCGCCCGGAAGCACGATCCAATCCGGCGGATTCCAGTCGCACTGATCCAGCAGCTCGAACATAATCGTTTTCTGGCCCTCAATGCGAAAGGGATTGATGGAGTTCAGCAGATAAATTCCGGCTGGTCCGGCGAGCTCGCGAACCAGCGCCAGTATTTGATCGAAGTTGGCTTTCACCTGCAAGGTCCGCGCTCCGTACTCCAGCGCCTGCGCCAGTTTTCCGTAGGAAATGTTCCCGTGCGGGATAAAAACAATCGGATCGAGTCCGGCCGCGCTGGCATACGCCGCCATGGACGCCGACGTGTTCCCGGTAGACACACACGCCACGCGCTTGCGGCCCAGCCGGATCGCCTGCGCGACGCCGCAAGTCATGCCGTTGTCTTTGAACGACCCCGTCGGATTGAATCCCTGATGCTTGAACGTGAGCCGATCCAAGCCGCCGTACTCTGCCGCGCGCGGCGCGTCCAGCAAAGGCGTGTTTCCTTCCCGCAGTGAGACCACCGCCGATTCCTGTCCATCGAATGGAAGTAACTCCCGATATCGCCAAACTCCGCTTTGGTCTAGAGGCTGATTGCACGTACGCCGCTCCCGCCAGATTTTTTTCCAGGCCGGGGCGTCCGCCGTCCCAGTGAGCCGAACCTCCACCAATCCACCGCATTTCGGACAGTTGTAGATCGCTTCCGTGATCGCAAAACGCTCTCCGCAATCGTGCTCGAAGCACGCCAACTCCGCTAGCATGATTAAAGTATCCACGATATGCTCGCGGTGCGTCTCGAAAACGGCGATGTATCGGTGCGCAGGCTGCCCGTGCCGCGGCGGCCGGATGGATTCGCGGCCATCCGCCTGATTTACGGCGGCATCTGCAACACCGATCTCGAGCTCCAGCGCGGCTATTACGGTTTCCGCGGCACGCCGGGCCATGAATTCGTCGCCGAAGTCGCGGAAGCGGACAGCGCGGCGCTCATCGGCAAACGCGTGGTCGGCGAGATCAACCTCG
>DATGIH010000371.1:0-3629 GCA_035295865.1 Bryobacteraceae bacterium | reverse complement strand
CCGTGCGGAGCGGTGCGACCTTTTCCCCGCGCTGCTCGATGCGCGACTCTTCAATCACGCCGTAGCGATCCGCCGCCATCTGCAGATAATCCACCTTCGCGGGATCGATGCCCATGATGCGGCAGCACGTCGCGTCCACGGCCGGAAGATTGGAGCCCATCACCATTACGCCCGCCTTCTTCGGTGTTCCCTGAATCGGTCCATTGCCTTCCATCCCGACCACGCCATCGACAATCGCGTAAGTATTGCGGAAGTGACGCGAAAGTTCCGCAACGGAGCGCGGAATGCCGATGTAGTGCAGCTTGTTCTTGGGCCAGCCGTAAATCGCGCCCGGGACTAAGCCGAACAGGTTCTTCATCGAAAGTGTCGCGCCGGCCCAGTGGTGGGTCTTCATCTTGGCGAGCGAGACGATCAGGTCCGCGCCTAAGACAGTGTTCGGGAAGTAGAACTCCTTTTCGTCAGCGAAACCCTTGATTGGCGAAACGTCGTCGCGGTTGAGATCCGTAAAGATAGACTCGAACTTAGGAATCGTTGCCCGATAGCGGGCATCGTCGGCCAGATCCAGCGTGTCGCGCCGATGGCCAGGACCCTCGCCGATCCGCACTTCGGCCGCGCCTAAGCGATGGAAAAGCTCAACAGCCGCAGCGATGATGGTTGCATCGGTGTTGATCACAGTGGACGATTCGAACTCCACCAAATTGGGCTTTAGCAGAACGCGCTTGCCGCGGACGTCGAGACCGGTTTGCCGAACGCCGTCGAGCATCCGGCTGACTAGGTCCTCCGAATAAGAGCGCGCCCGGATAATCGCCACCGCGGAGTTGCCGACCGGGCCGTCCGGCAGCTTGGGCGGTTTCTGAAACTTGATGCTGGCGTAGGACGCGGTCGCGGCGATCCCAACCAGCGGAATGAATTGCCGGCGCGTCATGCGGGGCCTCCCGTGCGCAGGAGCGCGTAATTGCCATCGGGATGACCCAACGCTTCCAACGCCGCAAGCATCACGTCGCTCGAAACTTTGTTCTCGCCTTGCGGCGCGGCCAGATTCCGGCCATGGCAGCGCAGCGCAATCGTCAGCCAGGCTTTCGCCAACGACGATTTGGTCTCTTCGCGGAACTTCTGCGCCACATTCAGCGGATCGTTCAACTCCGCGCTGTTTCGTCCTTGCAATCCCAGCAGCGCAAGGCCGGTTGTTTCGGGATACGAGGGCAGGTCGAAATTCAGCACATTCGGATTCCCGCAGTTCCATCCGCCATCGCTGCACCGGCGGCTCAGCACCATCGCCTCGCCTTCACGAACGCGTTGTGCGAGTTCCGCGCCCTGATATTTGCCGGCAATCTTCTTTAATGCAACCAGCGTGTGCGTGGTGGGTTCAATCCAAGCGGCATTCCCTTCGCGCCACGGCCAGCCCGCGTGCGAAACGTCGAGCTTGGTCTTGAGCAGATGGAAAGCGGCAGCCGTGCGCATCAAATAGTTGTGTTCGGCGCCGACCACGCTCAGCATCCAATCCACCGAGCGGCGGACGCTGTCGTCATAAACTCCGCGCACGGACGCGAGCGTCACTACATGCGCCGTGATCCAGGTACCGCCTTGCACTTGACCGCTCGGCCGGTAGCTCCCTTCGGCAGTCTGCCAGGATCGAATCAGATTCCAGGATTTGTCTAGCGTCGGCTCAACGCCGGGCGTACCATGCAACGCGAGCGTAGCGTATGTCGTCGGCTCCAACCAGGAGTGCTTGCCCGGGAAGTATCCCCAGCCGCCGTCGGAGTTTTGGGTCTTACGCAGAAAGTCCAGGCGTGATTCGAGATACAGGTCGCCCACGGGCAAACTATCGGCCAAATCAAGGGAAAACTTTAACCGCGCTACTCCGCCCTACCATCCGCCGCGGAACAGATGGACCAGCTCAATCACCAGAATCATCACCACCATAGCTTCCAGAACGAACGCGCGAGCCTGGTGGAACTCGTTGGTCATGAATTGATACAGATCCGCCGCTGTTCGCAGCTTTTCTTCCACCAGATTCCGATAATCGGTCACTCCCACGCGCCCGGCGGCGATCCGATAGACGCGTGCGTAAAACATGTCGCTCAGGAACTTGATGGCATTGTCGGTTCGCTCGGTCAATTCCGTGACGTCCAGCCGTAACGTATTGAGCCGTTCGGCCTCGCGCGCCATGCTCCAGCGGCGCAGAAAACTGCCATGCTGTTCCAACTTCTTATAAACCTCTTGCAACACGCGAGTGAGGACGTCGTCGTAATGACGAAACTCGAGCAGCTGCGTGTTGGCGTATTCCAGCAACTGAATGGTCGGCTCGGCGCCGGCTTGCGTATCGTACACCAGAGCCGCGACCCACCCGACTACGAGCAGGTCGCTTGAATAGTAAGACATGCTGGATTGCAGCACTTCCTTGCGCTCATCATCTGATAGAGGGGTAGATTCGCCACGCACGATCTGCGCTATTTCGACGCCTCGTGTGGCCAGCATCTCAGGCGCAGTGATGGGATGGCCTGAATCGTCCGCCGCTTCGCGCAGATGGATGATGTAGTAATCCTCGTCGAGCCGCGGCGCGTACGGCTGAGTCATCGCGCCCGCCGATTGCTCAAGCCGAGGCCGCAGCAGCTCCGCCGTTCGCCGCTCCAACTCCGGCGCGAGGATCCATCGATTCGACAGACGAACCAGCTCCGCCCAGTCGGCCTCAAAATCCAGTTGCAGCTCGATGCTGACTACGCCGTAATCGAAATACTTGATTCGGACCTGGAACTGCTGGCCGTTTTCGAGCGTCAGCGCTGGCGGATATTCGATGGCGGGCGGCCTCTCAAAACGAACATATTCAGGCGTAGGATGTTTGAAGCCGGGTTGCTGCGGCACCGGCTTTGCTTCGACCAGATTGCACAGCTTGGCAAGGTCGATTTCCTCCGCGACATCGTAAAGCACGAAAACCCAGAAGGACCCGCGCAACGGCCGCATCCCTCAATTCTGCCTCATCTCATGCCGCCGCTAATATTTTCCTATCCTCTTGAGCGGGCGTAAGTCTAAGAATGACGAAGGGGATTTGCCTTGCGGACATTTCTGGATAACATTCGTTTTTCTTTGCGAACGATCGTAAAAAAACCGGCCTTCGCGATTGTAGTGGTGTTGACGCTCGCACTTGGAATCGGCGCCAATACGACGATCTTCACCGTGGTCAACGCATATCTGCTGCGCCCGCTTCCTCTCAGCGATCCGGATCAACTTGTCTCGCTCACCGATCTGCAGCCCCCCAACGAACGGACCCCTGCTTCGTTCCCCGAGTTCACCGATTGGCGCAACGGCAATCAAGTCTTCACCAACGTCACGGCGCAGGTTTCCGCCAGTCTAAATCTGATCGGCCGGCGTCAGCCGGAGCGTGTGCTGGGCGTGATGGTCTCGGAGAATTACTTCGAGATGCTGGGAGTCCGGCCGATTGCTGGCCGCACGTTTCGCGCCGAAGAACACCGGCCCGGCGCAAGCCCGGTGGTATTGATCTCCACCGATCTTTGGCGGCGCGAATTCAATAGCGGCGCCGACGCGATTGGCAAGACCATTACGCTGAATCGCACCAACTACGCCGTAGTGGGCGTCGTGGACGCTACCCCGCTACGGGCTTTAGCATCCTC
>DATGIH010000370.1:0-2122 GCA_035295865.1 Bryobacteraceae bacterium | reverse complement strand
CGCGAACGGGAATTACTTCCAGCCCCGGCCGGATTGTATCCGGATAATGCTGCGTCAACCCAGCGACCAGGGCATCCGCGTCGCCCATCGACAGCATCATGGACGCGAAATAGTTGCGATTTCGAATCAACCCGTGGGCCTCGGTTCGCGTGACTCCTTTGCGCTGTCGCAACCGGTACAGTTCTTCGGCATATCGCATCAAGTTCTGCGATTTTGACGGATCCACAATCTTCACCGAATCGAGCGTGAGATGGAGATACGCAAGTCCCTCGCGAATGGCGGATTCGTTGCCGAGCAGAATGGGGGTTGCGATCTTTTCATCGATGAGAATCTGCGCCGCGCGCAAGATTTTGTGCTGTTCGCCTTCCGGAAACACGATGCGCTTGGGCGATTGCTGCGCTTTGTGGATCATGATGCGCATCACGCCTTGCACTTTGCCCAGCCGGCGCTCCAACTGCTCGCGATACTCAAGAAGATCCACGGGCTCTTGGGCGACGCCGGAATCCATGGCGGCTTTAGCCACCGCGGCGGCCTCGCGCAGCAGCACGCGGGGATCAAAAGGCTTGGGGATGATGTACTCGGGACCGAATTCGAGGCGCTCTACGCCATAAGTGCGGCTCACGAAATCCGGCACTTCTTCGCGCGCCAGTTCTGCGAGGGCGTGCGTGGCCGCGAGCTTCATCGCTTCGTTGATGGTAGTCGCCCGAACGTCCAACGCGCCGCGAAAGATAAAAGGAAAACCAAGAACGTTGTTCACCTGATTCGGATAATCTGACCGGCCAGTGGCGACGATCGCGTCCGGCCGGGTTTTCACCGCCAGTTCATAAGGAATTTCCGGATCCGGATTTGCCAGCGCGAATACAATGGGCCGTTCAGACATCGCGAGCAACATTTCCGGCGTAACGCAGTTCGC
Source organism: Bryobacteraceae bacterium (assembly GCA_035295865.1). GTDB lineage: Bacteria > Acidobacteriota > Terriglobia > Bryobacterales > Bryobacteraceae > Palsa-89. The sequence goes on along the minus strand of DATGIH010000370.1, from coordinate 1,209 downwards.
TACCGACAAACCAAAGAAGACGTCCGCGCCGGTCATGGCTTCGAGCAGTGTCCGCTTTTCCGTCTTTAAGCTGAAGCGCGCTTTGTACGGATTCATCCCAATCGTCCGGCCTTCATACACGATGCCGTGCTCGTCGCACATGTAGATGTTTTCGCGCTTCATGCCGAGTTGAATGGCGTGCGTGGCACAGGCCAGCGCGCTCGCGCCCGCGCCGTTAAATACTGCGATTACATCGCCGATATTTTTCTTCACGAGGATCAGGGCGTTGATCAACGCGGCGCCAGAAATAATGGCAGTGCCATGCTGATCGTCATGAAAAACCGGAATGCGCAGGGTGCGGCGCAGCTCTTCTTCGACTATGAAACAGTCCGGCGCCTTGATGTCTTCGAGGTTGATTCCCCCGAATGTGGGCTCCAGCATTTGGCAGGCGCGAATTACATCCTGGGGATCGCTCGCCGCCAATTCCAGATCGAAAACATCGATATCCGCGAAGCGCTTAAAGAGAACTCCTTTACCTTCCATCACCGGCTTGCCCGCCAAGGCGCCGATGTTCCCCAACCCGAGAACAGCGGTTCCGTTGGTCACCACGGCCACGAGATTTCCCTTCGAAGTGTATTTATAGGCGAGATTCGGCTGCTTTTCGATTTCCAAACAAGGAATGGCGACTCCGGGCGTATAGGCCAGGCTCAAGTCGCGCTGCGTCGCGCAGGGCTTGGTGGGCGTGACAGAAATCTTTCCAGCAGGAGCAGAGGCGTGATACTCCAGCACGTCCTCTTTGCGAATATTCATTTCACTCATTGTATTCTGGCTGTGATGAATGAATCCGAATCGTCTTCGGAACTTCGCTGGCATCCGCTGCTACGGCAGTGGGTGGGGGTGGCGGCCGCGCGTCAAGGCCGTCCGCAGCTTCCCAAGGACTGGTGCCCGTTTTGTCCGGGTTCGGGACACGTGCCCGATCAATACGATGTGTATCTTTATCCAAACGATTTTCCGGCGTTGAGTTTCGACAATCCTGAATTTCATCCGGAGGGTGGACTGTTCAAAACCACGGGAGCACGTGGCGCCTGCGATGTGGTGCTGTATTCCTCGGACCATCGAAAGCTTCCCTCGGAGCTGACCGTCGACCAATGGGAGAAAGTGATCAACCTGTGGACCAGACGGAGCGCCGAACTATTCCAAAACGCCGATGTGCAGTATGTTTCCGTTTTC
>DATGIH010000369.1:0-15476 GCA_035295865.1 Bryobacteraceae bacterium | reverse complement strand
AAAGCGCCTTAAAATTTGCCCCGCATAGCTTTGCGGATCCGTCGAATCGATAAACGCCTGGGTGGGAAGTGCAAAAACTTGCGGATCGTTGCGCCCGTGCGACCGCAGCGTCTCAAAGCCACCGAAGAGGAAAAGCCGGTTCCGCAAAAGAGGACCTGCAACGCCCCCGCCCGGCAGGATTTGCGAGAACGTGGGGCGGCGCAACCCCCGCGCATTCTCCTGGAATCCATTGGCGTTTAAAACCTGCGACTCGCCGAACAGGAAACCAGCGCCGTGCCAGACGTTGCTCCCACTGTGCGTGATCGCGTTCGCGATGAATCCCGAAGTTCGCCCATACTCAGCCGAATAATTCGCCGTCGACACGCGATACTCTTCGATGAACTCCGGATTCACCGCGCTCGCGGGTCCGGTAACGAGTAGATTATTGTTCTCCACCCCATCCAGGAGGTAATTGGACGAAGACGGCCGCTGCCCATCCACGGTGAACCCCAATCCGCGCGCGGTCGCTGTATCGGACGTAACTCCCGGAAGCAATAGCAGCAAAGTATAAACATCGCGGCCGGCCAGCGGGAGATTCGCGATATAGTTGTTCGAAACCACATCGGAGAGCGAAATATCGAGCGGCGAGATCAATCCGCGATTTGCGTTGAACACCGCCACCCGGCTTGTGTCAACGTCGGGACCGTAGTACCCGAGCACTTGCTGCGATTCGGGAAGCAGCCAGCTCCGGTATTGCCCGGCTTCCCAAACGTCATAAAGCGGACGCAGCCGAAAGTTCAACTCGAGCCGTCCTGCGACGGGAATTTCCAGCGCCCGCGCTTGTTGCGATTGATATTGCGGCGCGCTCACAGTGAGCCGATAACGCCCCGGCGAAAGCGATCCGATGGCATACGATCCGCTGGCATTCGCACTGGTGGAAAAAACCGCCGCGGTAGTTTCGTTGACGCACGTCACCGAGACGGCAGGGATCGGAAGGCCAGTCGCCGAGTCCAGAATCCGGCCGAGTACGATTCCTTGCGTAGTTTGCCCGCACAATGATCCGCCGGCCAAGACAATGATCCATGGAAGCAAGTTCCAGCGGCGAATTGCAGGCATGAACAATCCTTTAGTTTATGACACGGGTTATCCGCACCCAACCACGCTAACCTTGAATTGGAGGCAAATGCGTTCGCCGAAAAAACCCGAAGTGATGAGTCCCGCCGGGCACTGGCCGCAACTCCACGCGGCCATCGAAGCCGGCGCGGATGCCTGCTATTTCGGCCTCAAACATTTCTCCGCCCGTGCCAAAGTCGGCTTCGAACTGAGCGAACTTCCGGAAGCGATGCGCACGCTGCATCGGCGCGGCGTCCGTGGTTACCTGACATTCAACACGCTGGTTTTTGAGCATGAGCTTTCGGAAGCGGCGCGTGCGATTGCGGCGATCGCGGAAGCGGGCGTCGATGCCATGATCGTGCAAGACATCGGCGTACTGAAAATGGCGCGCCAAATCGCCCCGGATCTCGAACTCCACGCCTCCACCCAAACTAGTATCACCAGCGCGGAGGGTGTCGAGTTCGCGCTCGCGCAGGGAGCCGATCGCGTGACATTGGCCCGCGAGCTTTCGCTCGAAGAAGTCGCCGCCATCTACGAAAAGACGAAAGCCGATCTCGAGATTTTCGTCCACGGCGCGCTCTGCGTTGCTTATTCCGGCCAGTGCTTTTCTTCGGAAGCATGGGGCGGACGCAGCGCCAACCGCGGCCAATGCGCGCAAGCGTGCCGCTTGCCCTACGAGATGGTAGTGGACGGCCAAACCAAACCGTTGGCCGATGCGCGCTATCTTCTCTCGCCCGGCGACCTTTCGGCGCTGGACCACGTCCCGCAGATCATCGCCGCCGGCGTGAGTTGCATGAAAATCGAAGGCCGATACAAAGATTCCGATTACGTCGCCCTGACCACGCGCGCCTACCGCCAAGCCGTGGATGACGCGTGGGCCGGGCGTCCCTCTTCTATCACGCCTCGCCAGGAATTGGAAATCGAGCAGGTGTACTCGCGCGGTCTCGGCCCCTACTTCATCACCGGCGTCAATCATCAGCGTGTGGTGAACGGACGGAGCCCGCGCCACCGCGGCGTGCACATCGCGACAGTCGCCGTGGCCCGCGATGGCAGCGTCGTTGTTCAACCCGCGACGGCGCACGAGATCTCGCCACTCAAAGCCGGCGACGGCGTGGTATTCGATGCCGCCGATTGGCGCAGTCCGCAGGAAGAGGAGGAGGGCGGCCGCGTCTATCACGTTTCGCCGCACCTCGACGGCAGACTGGAGCTGAGTTTCGCAAACAACGCGGTCAACTTTCGCCGTATTCGCCCTGGCGACCTCGTATGGCGCACTCATGATCCGGATCTTGATCGCGCCGTTCGGCCTTTCCTTGATCCGGCGGCGCCGGTCGCCAAGCAGCCAGTTGCGGTGCACGTCGTAGCTGCCCCCAATGCGCCGCTGCAAACTCGGTGGACTCTTCCAACCGGACTCTGCGTAACCGTAGAATCGCCTGGCCCGCTTGAAACGGCGCAAAACCGCGGCATTACTAAAGAATTGTTACAGGAACAATTCGCCAGGCTCGGCAACACGCCTTACGAACTATCGGAACTGAGCGCGGAAATCTCCGGATCTGTTTTCCTCCCGGCGTCGCTCGCGAATCGCGTTCGGCGCGAAGCCGTCGAAAAACTCGAGGAGCTTCAGTCCCGCTCACCAGCGCGATCCATTCATCCCGCGCCGGATTTCCATCGCGAAAAGCGCCCGCCAATCGCAAGCCCCGCGCAACTCCACTTGCTGGTCCGCAATTCCGAACAGTTAGAAGCGGCGATCAGCGCCCGGCCGGAAAGCATTACATTGGATTATCTGGATCTCTACGGCCTGCGCCCCTCCGTCGAGCGGGTGAAAGCCGCCGGATTGCAAGTTCGTGTTGCAAGTCCGCGTATTTTGAAACCCGGCGAAAGCCGCGTCACGCAGTTTCTCTCCAGCCTTCGCTGTCCAATTCTCGTGCGGAGCACCGGTATGCTCCACTCGCTTCGAGAATCAACCGGGCAACCGTTGATCGGCGATTTCAGCTTAAACGCCGCCAACACGCTGACTGCGGAGTTGTATCTGGAATTGGGACTCCACCGCCTCACGCCCACGCATGATCTGAACGCCGCCCAAGTCGCCGCGCTCGCTGAAAACGTCGGCCCGGATCGATTGGAAGCCATCGCCTATCAACATCTGCCCGTCTTCCACACAGAGCATTGCGTCTTCTGCCGCTTTCTTTCCACCGGAACCACTTACCGCGATTGCGGACGTCCCTGCGAGCACCACCGAGTTGCCTTGCGCGATTCCCACGGCCGCGCGCATCCCGTAATGGCCGACGTCGGATGCCGCAACACGGTGTTCGGCGCCGAAGCGCAGCAGTCAAGCGCGCATATGGATACGTGGCTCGCCGCCGGCATCCGCCATTTTCGCCTGGAGTTCGTGCATGAATCCGCCGAGCAGGTGCGGCTCGTGACGTCCGCATTCCAGGAATTTCTAGCCGGCGCGATCAACGGCGCCGAACTCGGCCGCGAGCTAAAACGGATCGCACCAGCCGGTGTCACCGAAGGCAGCCTGTTCGTCCCTGCTGATTTCGAACGCTTTCCCATCCTGCAATAAATGGCGGAAATCTACAAAGCAGGTTTGCTGCACTTGAAAAACGGCCGCGTGCTGCTCTGCCGCAAGAAGCGCGACACTTCGCTCCTGATTCTTCCTGGCGGAAAATTCGAACCTGGCGAAACCGCGGAAGATTGCCTGCAGCGCGAGTGCCGCGAGGAGTTGGGCGATGTCGAAATCCGAAGTCTTCAGTACCTCGGTGATTACGAAAGCCCGGCTGCCGGAAATCCGGAAAAGATAGTGAAGATCGCACTTTATGCCGGCCATGTCCAGGGTGAACCCGCCGCGCATTCTGAAATCGGCGAACTGGTTTGGTTCAGTCTCTCGGACGACCCGGCGCAACTGGCCCCCAGCTTGCGCAACGTCATCTTCCCCGATCTGCGCCGCCGTGGGATTTTGCCGCCCGAGTCATAATGTAGATTGTCCGAACCGCTCGCCACACCGCAGCGCGAGGCATGGGCGCAATGGATTTCGCCAGACACGCTGCTCTCGCAAGTTCACAACACCGCACCGTTTCTCGCCGCTCGCATGCCGCCGCCGGAAACCGGCCGGTTGATCGAAATGGGCGGAACGTCCGAAGGATTCTTGCGCGTCCTGGCAAGCTGGAACAACATTCATCGCGCCGGTCTCCACCACGCCGAGCAACTCCAGGACTATTTCGCGCTTTGCCTTTCCTGCCATCACGCCACCGTCGCTACCTTCGTGCCCACCGATGTGGACACGAAAATACGAGGCTTGGCGTGGCGCGAAACACGTGACCCGGATGTCCTGAAACCCCTGCTCCGCTTCGCGCTCCAAGCTCGAGGCTGGACCGAAATGGGCATCTCGACAAGATCGGTGCGGGGAGTCAGCGGCCACAACGGCGAGCATTGGAGCGCAATCGCCGGCGGACTCGGCCGCATGCTGGAGCTCGGCGACACAGCGTCGGCTGAAGAAGCGCAATCCGCCATTGAGGCCGAAATCGATCGCGAATTGACAATCTTCAATGAAACCGCCGCCGAACGCGACGCTGAACTAGACCTATTGCGGCTCGCAATGACATTAGCCCACAATCGCGGCGATCTCACGCAAGGCATGGGCTTCTGGAAGAAGACGCCCGTGACCATCCCAATCATGGAGCATCTGGCCAAACGCGGCCGCTTCGAAATCGCTGTCCGCATGTATCAGGACACGGGACTCTCGGCCGAAGGCCACCGCCATTATCCGCTGCGTCCGGTGAAAGCGCTCAGGCGGTCGCCCGCCACCCTCTTGCCCCTTTGTCCGTTCCTGGATGACTGGGGAGCCGTGGTCGCGAAGCTCGAAGAACATCACGAAGTCTTGGCCGCGCTGGTGATCGGCTGCCAAAAATTAAAGGGCCAGCAAGGCTATTACCGCGCTATCGCCGGCATGCACCAAGCCTCGTCCAGCGCCTTCGAGCGAGCCACCGCGCGCATGCCCAATGCCACGCAACGCCTGCTGCGCGCAGCCGAGATGCGCAAGCTGATCGAAGTCCCCCGCGTCTCGTTTGAATCGATGATGCGGAAGCGCGCCCGCACGTCGCTCGCCCAGCTTCGTAGCTTAAGAGGAACCTGAACGCGCAGCCTCGCGCAGTTTCTCGTTCTCCCGTTCCAATTCTTCCTGCCTCCTCTCGAACGGAGCCAAGACGGTACGAATCTGTTCCGCCGTGTACCGGGGGGTAATGTGCTGCGGACAGTTCCAATCGAACGCTTCCACCCGGATCACGTAGACTCGCTCAACCACCGCTTTGCTATTCGGATCACGTAGCCGCTCCATCCACTCGCCCGCTGCTTCCCCTTCGAAAATCTGCGCGCGTCCCAAGATCTTCAAACGCGTTTGCGTCGGATAATCCACCATAATGAGCGCCACTCGATCGTCCGTTCCGATGTTGCCGGTGCTGACATACTGCCGGTTGCCACGAAAATCGGCAAATGCGATGGTGCTGGTGTCGATTACCTTGAGAAACCCTTTCGGGCCCCCGCGATGCTGCACATAGGGCCAACCGGTGGATCCGATGGTCGCCATGTAGAAGCTATCCCGCTCCTCGATGTACACCGTTTCGTCCGGACCCAACCGGTCCGGCTGAGAAGTCGAGCTCTCCGAACGAGCGTACTGGCGCCGGCTGCCATACTTTTCCTGCAGCTCCTTCACGAGCGGAGTAAAAACCAGCGATCCGAAGTTACGTGCCATAGACTCAGTTTCGCAGAGCTTCGAGATCTGTTTACTTCATTCTGCCTATATCATGGAGAGTGACCTTATGAGCCAAGACGAAAATCAACTCAAGGCCGCAGCTGCGGAATCCGCCGTTGCGCAAGTTTCCGATGGCATGATCCTTGGCCTCGGTTCGGGATCCACCGCGGAGTTCGCGATCCGGGCGATCGGAAAACGAGTGAAAAGCGGATTGCGCGTCGTGGGCATTCCGACGTCGGAACGCACCGCTGCGCTCGCCCGCGAACTGGGCATCCCGCTCACCACGCTCGAGCAGCAGCCGCAGCCCGATCTCACCATCGACGGCGCGGACGAAGTGGAAGAGGGCAATCTCAACTTAATCAAAGGACGCGGCGGCGCGCTATTGCGCGAAAAAATCGTCGCATCCGCTAGTAAGAAACTCGCCATCATCGTTCACAGCAGTAAGGTGGTCGGCCGGCTTGGCATTCATGATCCGGTTCCCGTGGAGGTGATCTCGTTTGGCTGGCAGGTGACCGCGCGCCATCTTGCGGATTTAGGCGCGAAGCCGGTGCTCCGCCAAAGTCCCGCGGGCGGCCCATATCACAGCGACAGCGGCAACTTTATTATCGACTGCGGGTTCCAATCCATCGCCTCAGCCGGCGACTTGGCGCGTGAACTCGACCACGTCGTCGGGTTAGTCGAACACGGCCTGTTCATCGGGCTCACTTCGGAAGTGCATGTCGCCAGTGAAAGCGGTGTGAAAGTACTGCGCAAATAATTATTGGCCCAGCGCGGCGGCGATTGCCTTCTCCGCCAGCGGTTCCATCACGTCGTAACCGGCGTCGTTCGGATGCAGCCCGTCGTACGTCAATTCCTTGCGGAACAGATCCCTGTCGTCGAGCATCGCGGAGTAGTAATCCAAATAGACGAATCCGTTCTTTGCGGCGTAGTCTTTGATCCAGGCATTCAGCGCGACAATTTTCTCCGGCGGACGACGCGCCATCTGCGGCTTGATGTAATCGCAAACCGGCATCACCGAGCTCAAAACCACCTTTATGTGGTTCGCTTGAGCCAGCTCGCCCATCGACGTGATGTTGTCCTTGATCATCTCGAGCGTCATCGGACCGGTATTGCCTGCGATATCGTTCGTACCCGCAAGAATCACCACAACCTTCGGCTTGAGGGCGATCACATCCGGCCGAAAACGGATCAGCATCTGTGGCGTGGTTTGTCCGCTGATTCCGCGATTCACATAAGGCTTACCGGGAAAGAAGTGTCCGTGCTGCCGTCCCCAGGCGTCGGTGATGGAATCGCCCAGGAATACCACTCGATTTTCATCCGCCGCGGCGGGAGCGAGCGATGCGTTCGCGTCATGATAGCGAGCCAGGTTCGGCCAGTCCGTGGTGGATTGGCTCCATGCGATTCCACAACAGAACAGCACCGCCAGGATTTTCGTCATCTCTAGATTGTACGGAACGCAGAGTGCGTGCCCTAAGTCGCTTCCAAAATCCGAGCGATCGCCGCCGCCATCTTTCCCCAATGCGAAGTCTCTTGTGCCAGTTGCTTTTTTCCCGCCGCCGTCAACCGGTAAAACTTAGCGCGGCGATTATTCTCCGAAACGCCCCACTCGGATGCCAGCAATCCCCGCAACTCAAGCCGATGCAGCGCCGGATACAGTGCGCCTTCTTCCACGCGCAACGCATTCTCAGACGTTTGATGGATAAACTCCGCAATCGAATACCCATGCAGCGGACCACGCACTAGCGTTTTCAGAATCAACATATCCAGCGTGCCTTGCAGAAGGTCGCCCGATTGGGGTTTCGATTCTCCCATAAGAAACTTAGGGAAGTTTAGCAACGTCTGGCCGGACTGGCAAGCGGCGCGCCTTCCAGGACTATAATCGAGATTGTGAACCGCTCCTCCGTTTTCACAGCCGCGCTCCTGGTCTCGTTCCTGGCGACTGGCTGCAAGCGCGACATCCAAAGTACGGATGCCGTGCGCCAAGGCGTGCTGACGTACCTGGCCAAGCGCTCGGACCTTCTCTCCATGGATGTCAGCATCACCAATGTGGTATACCGCCAGGACGAAGCAACCGCCACCGTTCACCTGCAGGCGAAAGGCAGTACCGCGCCCGGATCGGGAATGGATTTGCGCTATCTGTTGGAACGGAAAGGCAACCAATGGGTAGTAAAAGGACGGGCAGGCGGTGAAACTCATGGCGCAGGAGGCATGGGGATGCCCTCTGGTGCGCCACCACCAGCAGAGGGAGCCGGTTCAATCGGCGCCATGCCGCAAACGCTTCCTCCAGGCCATCCGACCATTCCCAGTAAGAAGCCAGAGCCAACCAAATGAAACGAGTCGCCGTCCTCGGTGGCGGTCCGGCCGGAGCATTTGCGGCGGAGCGTCTGGCAAAAGCCGGTCTTGAGACGCTGGTATTTGACGAAAAACTGGCTTGGGAGAAACCCTGCGGCGGCGGGCTGACCTACAAAGCCTATCAACAGTATCCTTTTCTGATCGAGAATGACACGCCGAAGCGCGTGGTCACCGAAACGTGTCTCGCCGCGCACAACGCCGGGGCCGTGAAGATGGACCTCAGCCGTCCGCTGCTGATTTATTCGCGCATGGATCTGAATCGGATGCTGCTGGACCGCGCCGAGCATGCCGGCGCGCAAATCGAGAAAACGCGCGTGCTCGAAATTGAGCGTTCCGAAAGAAATTGGCTGCTCAAAACTCGCAACGGATCGCTAAAAGCCGACTTTTGTATCGTCGCCACCGGCGCTCGCAATCCGCTCCGCAACGTCGGCACGCAATGGACCCCAGCGGACACCATGTACGCCCTGGGCTACTATGTTCCCTCCCAGCAAGAGCACATCGATATTCAATTTCTCGAAAACCTGGAGGGTTACATTTGGGTCTTCCCGCGCTGCGGACACCTGTCGGTCGGCATTTGCGGCAAAGGCGAGCCGGCTCAATCGTTGCGAGCGCGCCTGGAACGGTACATGGACGAGAAAGCCATTCCCTACAAAGGCGCGGCGTTCTACGGCCACATGCTGCCCTCCCTCGAAAGTCCCGGCTGGAAAAAGAATCGATTGGCCGGCGACGGCTGGATGGCGGTCGGCGATGCGGGTGGATTGGTAGATCCGATAACGGGCGAAGGCTTGTACTACGCGCTGCGATCGGCCGATCTGGCCAGCCAGGTTGTGCTCGATGACGTGCATTCACCAGCCGAGAAAGCCGAGACTTACTGCGGGCTGCTGCGGCGCGATTTTGCTGCCGACTTAGAATTCGGCGCATCCCTTGCGAAACGCGTTTTCCTGGGCCGCTTTCTCTTCAATAGCGTTCCCGCGCGAATGGTCGGATTCGTACGGCGCAGCCCACGTTTCCGCGCTCTCATCGAGGATCTGCTGGCCGGCACGCAGCCTTATCTGGGCTTGAAGAACCGGTTATTCAAGAATTTGAACGGCACTCTGCAGGACGTCATGCTGAATTTCTTCTACCAGAAGCTGATTCCGCGCAAAACTTAACGCCGATGAACCGTTCCCGTTCCGAAGAGCTCTTCGCGCGCGCCCAGAAGGTGATTCCAGGCGGGGTAAATTCACCGGTCCGCGCATTTCGGAGCGTCGGCGGGACCCCTCCCTTTATCGCGCGCGGCGAAGGATCGCGTGTCTTCGATGCCGACGGCAACGACTATATCGATTACGTTTGCTCCTGGGGGCCGCTCATCTTCGGCCATCGTCCGCGTTTCGTGCTCGAAGCTGTGCAGGATGTCCTTGCCACTGGAACCAGTTTCGGCGCGCCTACCGAGCGCGAAATCCAGCTCGCCGAACTCATTCAGGAGTGCGTGCCGTCCATCGAAATGGTCCGGCTCGTGAACTCGGGTACCGAGGCCACCATGAGCGCCCTGCGCGTGGCGCGCGGATTCACCGGCCGCGACCTCACCATCAAGTTCGAAGGCTGTTATCACGGCCACGTGGATTCGCTGCTGGTGAAAGCTGGATCCGGCATGGCCACGCTCGGGATCGCCGATACGGTGGGCGTGCCGCAGGCCTTCGCCGCCACCACCATCGCGCTGCCATTTAACTCCGTCGAAGCGGTGGAAACGGCCTTCCGCGAGCGCGGATCCCAAATCGCCGCCGTGATTGTGGAGCCGGTGGTTGGCAATATGGGTTGCGTTCCTCCCAACAAAGGCTATCTGGAGGCCCTCCGCAGCATCACCGAAAAATACGGCGCGCTCCTGATTTTCGACGAGGTGATGACCGGCTTCCGGCTGGCCCTGGGAGGCGCTCAGGAGCGATATGGAATCAAACCGGACCTCACCACGCTCGGAAAGATCATAGGCGGCGGCCTGCCGATCGGCGCCTACGGCGGACGCGCTGACATCATGAGCCAGGTGGCTCCCTTAGGACCGATTTACCAGGCGGGAACCCTTTCCGGGAATCCGCTGGCCGTGGCCGCGGGAATTGCCATGTTGGGGCATCTCAAGGCCAATCCGGATGTCTACGAGACCCTGGAACGCCGCGCGGCCCGGCTTTGCGCCAAGCCGCCTGCGGGCATAACGGTCAACCGCGTCGGATCGATGTTTACGTTCTTCTTCACGCCCGATCCGGTGACCGATTGGGAATCCGCCAAACGGTCCGATACGGCCCGGTTTAAGGAATTCTTCCACTGGATGCTCGATTGCGGAATTTACCTGGCTCCCTCTCAATTCGAAGCCGGATTCGTTTCCGCCGCCCATTCCGATCGAGACATCGCCCAAACCGTGGAAGCGGCCCAAACGTTCTTCAACCGCTAACCGAACCGCGACCGCAAGGAAGCGCGACAACGAACGTGGGTGGTAGCCTCGCGATCGCGGTGTCCCCAGCCCCCAGCCCCCCTGCACCGACCCGGGAGGCTAAAATAGAAGGGTATGAGTAACAGTCTGGCGGAATCAGCCGACTTAGGGCTGTCTTCGGCTACCGTTGACCTTCCGGCATGGAAAAGCTCCATCAGTGGCGTCGCTGCCCTGCTGCTCGCCATCCTTTTTTTTGCTTCCGGCGCCTGGAAGCTCACGGACCCGTTTCAGTGGGCGCGCGCGCTTACCGAATTCAAGGTGCAGGCCGCCTATTCGCTGCCCCTTACCATCACGCTCGGAGTCGGAGAAACGCTTTCGGCGGTTTTGGTGCTGGTACCGCGCTTCCGCCGCTGGGGAAGCTGGTTGATCGCTCTCATGCTCGTGACGTTCATGCTTTACATTGGCGCGAACTACTCGGCATTGGCCGGCAAGGAATGTAGCTGCTTCCCGATCGTGAAGCGCACCATCGGTCCAGGATTCTTCCTGGGCGACGGACTGATGTTGTTGATGGCGGTGATCACCGGATGGTGGACTCGTCCATCCGAAAACCTGCGTGCTGCGCTGGTGGTTTTAGGAGCCGTGGCGGTATTTGCGGGCGTGTCCTTTGGCGCGAATGCAGTGCGCCAGACCGGCCTGAAGGCGCCCGAATCCATCACCGTCGACGGACAGCCGTTTTCGCTTCAGCAAGGCGAGATTTTCCTGTTTTTCTACGATCCGGAATGCATGCATTGCGATGCCGCCGCTCGCAGGATGGCCAAGCTGAACTGGAAAAACACTAAAGTGATCGCTATCCCAACGCATGACAATCAGTTTGCGGCGGCTTTTTTGCACGATACCGGGCTGCAAGCCGGTACCTCTTTTGATTTGAAGTTGCTTCGCGGAACGTTCCAGTTCGTGGATCCGCCCTTCGGCGTCGCTCTGGAACGCGGGCATCAAAAGGCCGTAGTGGCCTCCTTCGAAGATGCCGAGCCCGCTCAGACGCTACGCCGGATCGGCTTCATCGAGTAGGGGAACGTTTTCGGCGGTGAGCGCCTTCTCCGCCGCCTCCAGCAACATCGGTGCGAGGTACGTGAAATCGCTGCTCTGGTAGAGACGTTTCAGGTGGAACAGCCAGCGTTTTTCCAGAGCCGCCCATCGCTTCGCCTGGGCCTTTCGCGGGAGATCGCCAAGACCGCTCAATTGCACCAGCGCGTCCACCAAAACACTCTCTCCTCGAATCAAAACGGATAAGTTGCGGCGGCTTCGGCTCAGTTTCTGGACGCTGTCGAGAATCGCGGCGGCACGCCTGGGCGCATATTGATCCGCCACTTCGGCTAGGCCTGCCGCGAACAGCCTTGTCTCGGTTTGCACGAGAAGATCCGGCAAGTTCAGCTTCGCGCCCCGGAACAGTCTCGCCATCAATGCGGGATTCAGGACGTCGTAAGTCAGCTCGGGCCGTTTCTTGCCGCGAAAAGGCGGGCTGGCTCGATACACGAGCATGGGACCGGCGGTCTTCAAATCCCGGAACTTTTCCAGATCCTCAAAGTACTTTTCCGGAACTTGTGCCCGCAGCACCGTCTGGATTGCCATCGAGATTCGCACAAAGGCCGGAAGAAACTCGGCGCTGCGTTCATCCGGCACCGTGAGCCAGCAGGCGTTTGGGAGGTTGGGGTTCATTCCGTTAGGACAAGATGCTGGCCGCAGTATACTCTCAGCCTTTCAGGATTCTTCGCAGCGACACATCGTTGGATCAGCAGAATGCACGAGCAACGGTCCGAAAAGATTAGAGATAACTCGGGTTGAGTGATTCTTTTCGAAAGTTGTGACTGCTATAATTCATCGCCATGATCCAGCGAGCTCTTCTCATCACCCTGGTAACGCTAGCCGTCCATGCGGAGGACTTGGCCGAGCGCCTGGATGCCGCGGCGAAAACGAAGATTTCCGAGGAGCGCGTGGTGGGCGCATCCGTACTGGTGGAGCTCCACAACCGCATCGTTCTTCACAAGGGCTATGGTTTCGCGGACCTGGGCCTGGAAGCGCCCACCAAGCCCGAAACCGTATATCACGTCGTCGGCCCCATGATGCCCGTTACCGGAGTGGCCATTCTGCAGCTCGTCGAACGGGGCAAATTGTCACTTGAAGACGATCTCTCCAAATTCGTCCCTGAGTTCCCCGAGCAAGGCCACCACGTCACGATTCGGCACTTGCTCAATCACACATCCGGAATCGTCGACTATCATTATCTCGGCGATCCCATCGATGCCACCAGCCGCCAGCCCAAAGCGCTGGATGAAGTGATGGCGCTTTATTCGAACAAACGCTGGGTGAATGAGCCGGGCTCCAAATGGGATTGGTCGATCTCCGGTTTCCAGCTCTTGGTGACTATTCTCGAACGGGTCACCGGGCAGAGCTACGCCGATTATGTGCAGCAGAACATCCTGACACCGGCCGAAGTAAAATCCACAACGTATTGCGATGACTTCACGCTCACGCCCGCCCTCGCGCATGGCTATCGCATATTCGGCGCGGGCTTCGTCATGGCGCAGGAGAACGACATGGCGTTCAACACCGACTTGCGTTATTGCAGCAGTGTGGGAGATCTCCACCGGATTTGGAACGCCGTCAAAAAGAAGCCTCTAATTCAACCAGCGACGCTGAAAATGATGAGCACCGCCGTCGGCCCGGCAGAGCACATGAGCGCAGTCGACCCGAAAATGCATTACGGTCTGGCGCTCACGCTCAATCACGAAGAGGATCACCGCAGCGTCGGACAGCACGGTTCGCTCCTCGGATACAGCGGTTGTCTTTACGATTTTCCGGAAGACGAACTCACCGTAGTTGTGCTCACCAATACCGAAAATCAGAACGCCTACGCGATCGCGAAGGCTTTGGCGCGGGTGGCGTTGCGTCTACCTGAACTTCCGAAGCCCGCTGCTTTGCCGGATCCGCTCATCACGGGAGACGCGGTTTCTCGTGACGAAGGCAAGCAACTGACCGGGACGTTCGTCCTGAGCGCGGTCAAAGTCCCGGCAAACCTGCATGACTCTTTTGCGCAATACCGGCGGACTTATCGCGTATTCGATGAAAATGGGCGGCTCATGATCCAGCCACTCGGCGAAGGCCCGCAGCGTTTGCTCCGTCAGCCCGATGGGAGCTTTGCGATGGCAACCGCCCCCAAAACCCACATTTCATTTGTGTTACGCGACGGACATGCCACCCGGATGGCCATGGATTCCCCGGGGGGTCTAGGCTTAGCCGGAGATCGCGCCGGCGATGGGGATCCGCGGACTTTTCACCAGCAGCGGTAAGAAGTACAAGTACTAAAACCTCCCTAACTCGCTGAAATTAAGATAGTCCAGGCACGGAAGCCAAACTGCTCTTGAGTTTCGCGGAGGTTGTATGACGAGTTCAAACGAAGTCTTGAATGGAGTACAACTTACAGACCTGGAATGGGGAGCGGTGCTGGATATCGAAACCAAAACGCGCCACTACTCGGCCGAATACCTCGGTGGCGATAAGGTCCGCATTTCCGGACATCCGCAATGGTGTCCGACTCCAACCGAAGTCCATCTCCGCGGGTCGCTGCGCAACTCCGGGGATTTCGAACCCGGATTTGTTGGACCTGGAATGCACTTGGTCTTCGAGCGATCGGACGATCAGCTTCCGGTAACGACGACTGAAGTCAAAGAACTTCACCTAAAGCAGTAACGCACCGCCGCTAGAGCGGGATTCCATGCGACAATGTCGCTTTGCCGGAATCGAAATGACATTTTGCCTTGGCGTCACTGTAGGAGACGGTCTAGTCGGGATTGCGGATACGCGTGTCGTGTCGGGCGCGGAATCGCTTACTGCGCGCAAGGTGGCCACTTACCAGGGCCCGGGATATTCGTTCTTCATCATGAATTCCGGGCTGCGTTCCCTGCGCGATAAGGTTTTGCTCGGATTCGAGGAAGCTTTTAGCCGCCAGACGTCGGCTCGCGAACGGCTTTACAAGCTGGTCAACTTATATGCCACGCAGGTGCGGCGCGCGGCCGAGGAAGACGCCAAGACGCTCAGCGACAACGATTTCAACTTTAATATTTACTCGCTGATCGGCGGACAAATGACCGGCGATAGCTCCCATCGGCTCTTCCTGGTTTATCCGGAGGGCAATTGGGTGGAAGTGGGACCGGACACGCCTTATCAGATCATCGGCAATTCCGGATTCGGGAAGCCCATTTTGGAACGCTCCCTGACACACGCCGACCCGATTCTTTACGCATTCAAGCTCGGTATCCTGGCGTTCGATGCAACGCGGTTATGCGCTTCCAATGTTGATTTCCCGATCGATCTGGTTTTGTATCGGCGGGGAAGCTACGAGTTGGTGGAACATCGCTACGAACGCGGCGAGCTGAGTCAGATTTCAACGTGGTGGCAGGAGCGCATGCGCAATGCGGTAGATGAGCTGCCGTCCAAATGGGTGGAAGCCGCGTTTTCGAAGCTCGGCGGATCGAGTCCGCCGGGGGCGACATAGCCTAAAGAAACTTTACCAGCGCGTCCATTGTTTCTTCGGGGCGCTCTTCCATAATCCAGTGGCCGGCGTCTTTGAGAACCACCACGGTCGCATCGGTTGCTACCAGCTTTGTCTGGCGACCCAACACGTCCCCCATCGATTTTTCTCCGCCGATCGCGAGAACCGGCATGCGGAGCTTAGTCCGCGCTAGTCCGGCGAAGTCCTTCGAGGTTTGGATGAACGACGCGAAGTAGGCCCATCCGGCGCGCATGCGTCCTGGCGCCGCGTAGGCTGCGGTATAAGCCTGTCGATCGTCTTCCGGAATGGATCGGGTTTTGTCGGCCGCGAAATCGTTC
>DATGIH010000368.1:0-28569 GCA_035295865.1 Bryobacteraceae bacterium | reverse complement strand
TAATCCCGGTGGCGGTGACGGCAGCGCCCGCTTCCCGCGATTCCGGCCGCGCGACATTGGAAGTGGCTCCAGCTTGCACCGCCTTCGGCGCCAGTTTTTGCCTCAGCGCAGGCCAATAATAAACGCCGCCTGCCGCCACCGCCGCCAAGGATGCCGCCATAGCGACCTTGCTACTTCCGGTCATAAACCATGACCATCGCCGGACCCTTGCGCCGGCTGCTTTCTACTGTCATGGTTTTTCGGTCCTCGGAAAGCGAGCGCGTTTCGGTGCGAACGCTGGTTGTGCCGGCGATGGATCCGGGGCTGGTCCAGGTGGTGACCAGACGATCGCCATCCCAATTGGTGACCGTTTCCGCCTTGGCTTCCATCGGTGTCTGGTTCGGAACCGGCTTGCCGGTAAGATCCAAGCGGGTTTGATTGGTCTGTTGGCGCCCGTTGAATGTGGAAACGTCGGTGATAATCAGCTCGCGCTTGGATTGCTTCACGGTGCTGGTCAGTTTCATCTCCGCCATCATGCCGATGTTTTGGCTTTTGGAGGGATTGAATTCCCAGGTTCCGGAAAAATCGTGCGTGAGTGAAGCCAGCAGGAGCAGAAGTGTGTGGATCATGCTCCGATGGTGCACCCCGTACCTTGGTACAGAGTCAAGCGTTATGTTGCGAAACGCCGCCGGCTACTTTCTGGGCGCTTCCTGGTACAGCCGCATTGGATTTCCCGCCGGATCGCGAAACCTCGCAATCCACGCCGTGCTGCCCGGTTGATCGTGACGGACGGGTTCTACGATTTCGCCGCCATTCGCCACCACGCGCGCCAGCACATCGTCGATGCCTTCCACCCAAACGGATATCAGCAGGCCAGGCTCGCGATGGATTTTCATCCCCTTCACCCACATCCCGCTGATGTTTCCCGTTGCGTCGTCGAAGCCCGGATGATCCGATTCGCGGCGGCGGATGTTCCAGCCGAATACGTTTTCGTAGAAGGCAACGGATTTTTGCAAATCCACGGCCGGAATCTCGAGATAGCAAAAGCGCGGCTGCGGCATCAGCTCGAACCGATGGCGAAGTCGATGAACCTCAGCGCCCCAATCCTTGGGATCCACGTCTGCCATCGATTGCGAGAAAGTCCATCGGTGACCTTCCGGATCTTCGCCTGTGTACTGGCGCTCGCCGAATTCCGCGGTTTTGGGGGGATTCACGATCTTTGCGCCGAACTTTTTGGCTCGCTCGTGATGCGCGTCCACATCGTTGACGAACACCAGCACTCCGCCAGATGATTTTGGCGCGTCCGGGTTGCCGTTTAACATGATCGATCCTTGGCCAACGGACAATTGCGCATGATGGACGTTGCCGTTCGGCTCCGCTGGGGTGCGCAGGCGCTCCTCGAATCCGAAAGCTCCGGACAGCCATTCAATGGCCTTGGGCACGTCTCGATAAACCAGGACGGGAACCACGGCGCCGGGCGGCGCGGAACGATTCTCAATCATAAGGATCATGATAATGAACAGGCTCGCGCTCTGTATTGTAGAAAAGGGTCAGCCGGCGGAAACTGGAACGTGATTCTGCTCGTGGGCGGAACGCGGTTGATATGCGCCGGGAGTGAGGCCGGTGAGATCGCGGAAGTCGTGAATCAGATGCGCCTGATCCGTGTAACCGAATTGCGCGGCCAACGCGCACCAATCGGCCACGCTTGGATCACCCACCGATCCCAGCAGACGTTGCAACCGCCGCACGCGCGCGAATCGCTTGGGCGACAATCCGGTGTCAGCGCGAAAACGCCGTAGGAAGGTTTTAGGGAGAAAACCCAGTTCGGATGCCGTTTTCGACACCGGCCGGCCGTACTCGAAGGCCGCTGCGGCCCATCGCACCGCAGGATCCGGAGCTTCCGGATGAACCAGGTGGGCAAGGAGCGCCGATTCCATCACCTGGAACATCGCCTGCGGCGTACCCGCCTCCAGCAATTGTTCGCGAAGCACTGCGCCGTCGCGTCCCCAGAGCTGGTAGAGATTTACTAATTGGTTGTGGGTCTCGTGCAGCGGCATTTTGAAAAACCGCCGTGCGCCGCCCAGCTTGAAATTCACGCTCAACAGACAACGCTGCTCTCGCGTATCTATCACCGAAGCCTGGGAATTCGGCCCGCCCAGAATCGCCCCGCTGGTACGGCGCACCGTAGCGCAATCCGGTCCGTGATAGGTCCGGAACTCGTCCTCGTCCAGATTCACCATCAGATGAATTCGGCCTCCCGGCAAAATTCGCTCTAATCTTTCCGGAACTTCTCCTTCGTGATCGTGATAGTGGATTCCTTCCACAAAAGAATGGAGCAGTGGCGAAACCGGGCGCACTATCCCCCCAGTTTCCTGCCGGGACATTCGGCGCCCACGGGCTTGCGAACTTCTTGGATGAGGTCTACGAGATTGGCGCGCATAGTTCGCAATCCCTCGATTTTCTCATCAATCAGCAGCAAGCGTTGTTCGGCCATCTGCAGAATGCCTTGCAAAGGTTTTGGATCTCCGGGAGAAGCCGATTGCAGGGAATCATGCAAAGCGGCAAACTCGCGAATCTCTTTCAATGTGAATCCAAGATGCTGGCATTGCTTGACCAGTGTCAGGCGCCGGAGGTCGCGATCCGAATAGGAACGGTAGCCCGAACTGGTGCGGGGCGGCTGGCGAAGCACGCGCTCGCGCTCGTAAAAGCGGACGGTTTGTATGTTCACTCCCGCCTGTTTCGCAAGATCGCCGATGCGCATTCCTAATTCTGAACCCTCTACCATGGTAGAGGGTCAATGTTAAGAGCTTTGAAAGGCTCCCGCCGAGATAAACTAAAAGAATAGTGGCCCAAAAGGTACTCATTTCCGCCGGCGAAGCCTCGGGCGACCTTTACGCCGCCGGTTTGGTCACTGCTCTCCGCCGACGCCATCCCGATCTTGAGTTTTTCGGATGTGCTGGGCAGCGCATGCAACGCGCCGGGGTTCGCGCCGTGGTGGATGCCGCAAGCATCGCGGTGGTCGGGCTTGTGGAAGTGATCAAGCATATTCCGCGCGTGCACCGCGAGTATCGCAAGCTGATCCGCGCCGCTGAAAAGGAACGGCCGGACGTGGCCATCCTGACGGATAGTCCGGATTTTCATCTCCGGCTGGCACGCCACCTGAAACGGCTCGGAATTCCCGTGATTTATCTGGTCGCCCCGCAGGTTTGGGCTTGGCGCAAGGGCCGATTGCCTGCTATGCGGAAGACCATCGATCAATTGCTTTGCATTTTCCCGTTTGAGCCGGAGTTCTTTGGCCCTCATGGGATCAACGCCCGGTACATCGGGCATCCGCTGACCCGTTTGGTGAAGCCATCCGCCGGCCGCGACGAGTTAAGGGGGCGATTTGGCGTGGACGATGAGTCTCCCGTGGTTGCACTGCTTCCGGGGAGTCGAAAAGGCGAAATCGAGCGCCATTTGCCGGTTTTGATTGAGACGGTGAAGCAACTTCGTCAGGCAAGCCGGAGGCTTGCCCCACGCTTCATACTGGGGATTCCAACGGCGAACGTCCTAAGCGCAAATTTTCGGGAACGCATTTCCGAGGCATCCATCCAAGTACTTGAAGGCCAGACCTGGGACCTCCTTGCCTGCGCGGAGTTGGCGCTCGCTGCCAGTGGAACGGTAACCATTGAGGCGACGCTGCTGGGGACCCCCATGGTCGCCTTTTATCGGGTGAACAAGCTGAGTTGGCTAATGGGTAAATTCCTCGTAGACGTCCCATTCTTCTCCATGGTGAACTTGGTTGCGGGACGCCGCGTGGTCCCCGAGCTGATTCAAAGCGACATGACGCCAGCGCGATTAGCGAAAGAGGCGGCAGCATTGCTCGACAACGAAGCCGCGCGCGAAGACATGCGCAGCGCGCTCACCGGAGTGGCCCTAAAACTCGCCGTGGAAGAGGACGCGCTCGAGGTGGCGGCATCCACCGTGGAAACGTACTTGAAAGAGGAAATGGTTCATGCATAGCAAGAGGCTCCTTCGGGCATTGCAGGGGATTGCAATTCCCGCGCTGGTTACCTCGCTCCTGGTGGGGCAAGATCGAGGCGTTAAGAAGACGCGTATCGACGTGGAGAACTACGTCATCAATGCGGAGGTCAATCCGCACACGCAGGCGCTCAACGCCACCGTGGCGGTCCGCTTTCTGCCATTGGACAGCGACATTTCCTCGGTATCGTTCGAGCTGAACAATGCGCTGAATGTTTCGAGCGTCGTGGACGACGCCGGTCACCAGATTCCCGCCTCGCGCTCCGGCCAGGATTATAATCTTCGGCTCAGCTTTCCGGCGCCTTTGGCGAAGGGCAAGCCGACCACGCTTATTTTCACCTACGACGGCCGTCTGACTGGCGCCGAGGATTCGCCGGTTTATGGAATCAAGTTCGCCGCCATCCAGAATGAATTCGCGTACCTGATGTACCCGTCGCGCTGGTTTCCGATCAACGATTACACGATCGATCGCTACACCGCCGACATGCACATCACCGTGCCTGCGGCTTTCAAAGTGATCGCCGGCGGCATGGAATCCGAAAAGGTCGATGGCGGCAAAAAGATCTACAATTTCCAGTTCACCAAACCGTCGTTCCCCGGAAGCATCGCCCTGGTGCAAGGCGAACCGCAGCGATTCAGTTCGCAAGGCGTGACCACGTCGATTTATTTTCGGACCAAGCAATCCATGGCCGCCGCGTATGGTGAAGAGACTGGAAAAGTACTGACCTTCCTCACCGGTCTGTATGGCTTGGCGCCGCAGGCAAATCTCACGCTGGTCGAAACGGAAGATGGTACGCCGAACGGATACTCGGCGCCTGGCGTCGTTTTTCTTTCGCCGCACGGAATCGGAAACACGGTAGGATCGCGGCTGCTGGCCAATGAGCTCTCGCGCCAATGGTGGAGCACACTGGTATCGCCCATCAATCGCGATCATATGTGGATCGAGAACGGCAACGCCCGCTATGCGGAGCTGCTGTGGGAGGAGGAGGCGAACGGTCCCGGGGCTTTCGAAGAGGCGCTGCACGAAACCTATATCGATGCCATGACCGTGGACAATCCGCCGGTGATCCAATCCGGGAGGTTGGAGGATTATTCGCCGGAGTACTGGGCCGTCACCGCGGGCAAAGGCGCAGCGCTTCTCAACATGCTGCGCAACGTGATCGGCAAGGAGAATTTCGCGAAGCTGGAAGCCAACTTCACGCAGAAGTACGCCTGGCAAACCGTGAGCACCGCCGATTTCCGCAAGATGGCCGAGGAGATCTCGGGGCAAAACCTGCAGTACTTCTTCTTGCAGTGGCTGGAGTCGAGCGGCGCGCCGGAGTTCAAACTGGAGTACACGGTGTTCCGCACGCAAAAAGGCTTCCGCGTGATGGGTAAGATCACGCAGGATCTGGATACGTTCCACATGCCGGTGGATTTGAAGATAGAAACCGAAGGCAATCCGGAAACCAAGCGCATTGACGTGGTCGGGACGTCTTCCGAATTCACGGTCGACACGTTCGGCAAACCGAAATCGGTGACCATCGATCCGGCGGCATCCGTGCTCCGCTGGACTCCCGCCACGCGCGTGGCCGTTGCTATCAAACGCGGCGAACAGTTCGTCGAGGTGAGCGATTACGGCGCGGCGCTGAAGGAATTTCAAAAGGCGCTGGAAGTGAATCGGCAAAGTTCGCTCGCGCATTACCGCGTCGGCGAGGTATTTTTCCTCCAAAATAACGATCAAAGCGCCGCCACCGAATTCCGCGAAGTGTTGAATGGCGACGAGGATCCGAAATGGACCGAGGTCTGGTCGCACATTCACCTTGGCATGATCTACGATTTGCACGGCCAGCGCGACCGCGCGGTCAACGAATACAACCAGGCCATCCGCACCAAGGACAACACGCAGAATGCGCAAGAAGAGGCCGCGAAATACTTGAAAGCGCCTTACGAGCGCAAGCGCAACAACATTTAAGCTGCCGCGCTTTTCACCACCCGCTACAATCGTTTTTAGATGGCCAAATCGTTCTTTATCGCATACGCAGGCCTGCTCGTGACCTCCATGCTCACCGCTCAACATACTCAAGACACCACGCAGGGCTTGCCCCCATTGATCGATCGCGAATTGCTCTTCGGCGATCCCGAGATCACCGCCGCCGAGGTTTCGCCGGACGGAAAGTATCTGGCGTTCATGAAGCCGTGGTCGAAGACGCGCAACATCTGGGTCAAGAAAACGGACGAGCCGTTCAGCGCGGCGAAGCTCCTCACCACCGAGACGAAACGGCCCGTGGCCGGATATTTGTGGTCGCGCGACGGCAAGTTCATCCTGTACGCGAAGGACAAAGACGGCGACGAGAATTTCAATCTTTACTCGGTGGATCCGGCGGCCAAAGCGGCGGCTGGCGCGGATGCTCCACCGTCGCGCGATCTCACCGGATTGACCGGCGTTCGCGTGCAGCCCTATAGCGTTCCGAAAAACGATCCGGATGTCGTCTACATCGGTCTGAATGACCGTGACAAAGCCTGGCACGATCTCTACAAGCTGAAGATCTCCACAGGCGAGCGGACGCTGCTGCGCAAAAACACCGATCGCATCTCGGGTTGGGTTTTCGATCTTGAAGGCAAGCTCCGCCTGGCCACTCGTACCGCCGATAACGGCGACCAGGAAATCCTGCGCGCGGATGCGAACGGGTTCACCAAGATTTACTCTTGCGATGTGTTTGAAACTTGCGGACCGCTGCGCTTCCACAAAGATGGCAAGCGTTTCTACATGGAAACCAACAAGGGCCACGATGTGGATCTGTCGGGACTGGTCCTGTTCGATCCGGAAACGTTGAAGCTGGAGCCGGTGGAATCCGATCCGCTGAAGCATGTGGATTTTGGGGCCGCGGTATTCTCGGAAGCCACCGACGAACTCGCGATGACCGCGTATGAAGACGATCATCTACGCAGATATTTCCGGGACAAGAGCTTCGAAGCGGATTACAAGTGGCTGGAAGCGAAATTTCCCGGCAAGGAGATTGGGGTCGCTTCCCGCAGCAATGATGAGAAGATCTGGCTGGTGAGCGCTCATTCGGATACCGAGCCCGGAGACAACTACCTGTTCGACCGAACGACGCACACACTCACGCATCAGTACAAGATCCGCGAGAAGCTGCCGCGCGAATCGCTGG
This sequence comes from Bryobacteraceae bacterium, assembly GCA_035295865.1. Classification (GTDB taxonomy): domain Bacteria; phylum Acidobacteriota; class Terriglobia; order Bryobacterales; family Bryobacteraceae; genus Palsa-89. The sequence continues at coordinate 21,418 of DATGIH010000368.1, read as the reverse complement.
CTTCAATGCACGCGGTGCGCTACAAATCTTCGGACGGCCTGGAAATCCCGGCTTACCTGACTTTGCCGAAGGGCGTCCCGGGAAAAGGATTGCCGACGGTGATTGTTCCGCATGGCGGTCCCTGGGCGCGCGATGAGTGGGGATACAATCCGCTGGCGCAGTTTTTCGCGAATCGCGGTTATGCAGTGTTGATGCCGAACTTCCGCGGGTCCACCGGATTCGGCAAGAAGTTCCTGAACGCGGGCAACGGCGAATGGGGCAAGAAGATGCAGGACGACATCACCTGGGGCGTGAAGTACCTGGTGGCGGAAGGCGTCGCGGATCCCAAGCGCATCGGGATCTTGGGCGGATCGTATGGCGGATATGCGACGCTGGCGGGCGTCGTTTATACTCCCGATCTGTATCGCGCGGCGGTGGACATTGTCGGACCATCGAATCTGATCACGCTGCTCGAAGCGATTCCACCGTACTGGGAAGCTGGACGCAAAATAATGTACGCGCGCATGGCCGATCCGGGAACGCCAGAAGGCAAAGCGTGGCTGAAAGATCGCTCGCCGCTGACGCAAGCGGACAAGATTAAGACTCCGTTGCTGGTGGTGCAGGGCGCGAACGATCCACGCGTGAACAAGCGCGAGGCGGAGCAGATTGTGGTGGCGCTGCGCGATCGCGGATTTCCGGTGGAATACATGCTCGCGCCCGATGAGGGCCACGGGTTTGCGCGTCCGGTGAATAACCTGGCGATGTTCATGGCCACCGAAAAATTCCTGGCGAAGTATCTCGACGGCCGTTATCAGCAGGACGGCACTCCAGAAGTTGTCGAGCGCTTGAAGGAACTGATGGTGGATCCGAAGACGGTGACCGTGGCGAAGAAAGTGGACGCCGCGAAGGTGAGTGCTCCGAAACCCGCGATGGATCTGAAGCCGGGGACGTATCACTACGATGCCAAGATCGAAATGGGCGGACAGCATATCGCGCTGAAAGTGGCGGTCGCCATCACCGAAGAAAACGGCGCGTGGGTTGCGAAATCCACCATGGATACGCCGATGGGCGAGGCGGCCGATACCGTGACTCTCGACAAATCGAACCTGACGCTGCGCAAGCGAAGCGTCAAGCAAGGGCCAACCTCCATCGAACTGGATTTCGCGGGCGACAAAGCCCAGGGCACGATGAGCATGAACGGACAGGATCATCCGGTTTCGGTGGATCTCGGCGGACCGCTCTTTGCCGATTCGATCGGCGCGCAATCGACCATCGGTTGCCTGCCGCTGGCCGACGGCTACACCACGGCGTTCCGGAATCTCGATTTGACCAAGAACAAGGTCAAGCTGGTGGAGCTGAAAGTCGCGGGCTCCGAATCCGTAACCGTTCCGGCCGGAACTTTCGATGCCTTCAAAGTGGACCTGGCGGCGGCCGACGGCGGTCCGGATAAATCGACGATCTGGATCGACAAAGCTTCACGCAAGCTGGTGAAGATGACGGCGGTGCTGAGCGAAATGGGCGGCGCAACGCTGACTACGGAACTGCTGCCCTAGGTGGCCGCGAGTTTCGGCGTGAGCATCCATTTCAGGACACCGTGCGGCTCGGCCGGGAAGTGATCGATCTCCACGCAGGCGAGAGCGCCTTTTTTGTAATCGATCTGCAGACCCGGCGCTCCCAGCAAATACGCGGTCAAGCTGCTGAAGAGCGGTTCGTGGCCGCACAATAAAATTTCGGCTTCATCCTTGTGAACGCGGATCTCGTCCCAAACGGTGCGCGGCTGCGATCCAGGCTCCAGCGTTTTAGTTTGCAGCAGCTCACCTTTATACTTCAAAACTTCAGCGGCGATTTGCGCGGTCTGCAGCGCGCGCCGGAACGGACTGGTCAGAATCAGCGAGGGAGAAACATCCGCCGCCTCCGCGGTCCGCAAAACGCTGCGGAGCTTTTTCTTGCCTTCGGGAGTGAGCGCGCGATCGGAATCCGGTTGAGTCCCCTGCGCATCTTCCGCGATTCCGTGCCGGAGAATATAGATCTTCATTCCTGGTAGCCTACAGAGTTGAAGCCTTACCTTGATCGCGCCGCGTTCTTTTTGATCTGCGGATCGCTTATCTCCATTTTATTATCGATTGCTGCGTCGCAAATTCTGCTCGGCCTTGCGCTGGCCGCATTGTTACTATCCAATGAAAAAATGCGGCTGCCTCCGATTACGCTGCCGCTCGCGCTCTTTGTCGGATTGACCATAACTTCGTGGCTGGCATCCGGGCACATTCACGAAGGGACGCCGCAGATCCGCAAGTTCTTCGTGTTCACTGTTCTGCTACTGGTCGCTTCCACATTTCGCAAGATTTCGGAGATTCGCGCGCTGGTGTTGATCTGGGCGGCCGTGGCCACGCTTTCCGCCGTTCGCAGCCTGGTTCAATTCGGGCAGAAGTATCAGGAATCCGAGGAGCTGCATCGCAACTTCTACGAGTTTTATATTGGCCAGCGGATCACTGGGTTCATGAGCCACTGGATGACGTTCGGCGGCGAAGAAATGATCGTGCTGCTGCTGCTTCTTGCTTTGCTTTTTTTCTCGATTGTCCGGAAGTGGAAAGCCGCCGGATGGATTTGCGCCGCAGTGCTTGCCGTTTCGCTCGTACTTGGATTCACGCGCAGCATTTTTCTGCTGGGCTTTCCGGTTGGATTGCTCTATCTGCTCTGGTTCTGGCACAAGTGGCTGCTCGCCACAGTTCCCCTGCTCGCCGTAATTGCATTCCTGGTGGCGCCCGCGGCGTTGAAGGAGCGCGTCACGTCCATCATGCAGCCGCACGGGCAGACCGATTCGAACATGCATCGCTACATCACGCGGCGGACCGGCATCGAGATGATTCGCGCGCATCCGTTGCTCGGACTGGGTCCGGAGGTAATGAAAGATCCGAAGACCTTCGACCACTACGTGCCCGCCGACATCCCGCGGCCGCTGCCGGAGGGTTGGTACGGGCATTTGCATAACGACTACATTCAGTATGCGGCCGAGCGCGGGATTCCGGCGCTGCTCGCGATGCTGTGGCTGATCGGGAAGGTGCTGTGGGACTTCGCAACCGCCTTGCGGCGAACGGCTTCGAGCCCCGAAGCGCGATTTGTACTTCACGGCGCGATTGCTGTGATCCTCGCGATTCTCGCCGAAGGGTTGCTCGAGTACAATCTCGGCGACAGCGAAGTGCTGACGCTGTTTCTGGCGACCATCGCATTCGGCTACGTCGCCATCGAGGCTACGGACTTTGCCGATCGCCGGGCTTGAGATTCTGCTCGTGGACGGCGCCGGAGGTCTCGGCTCCTCCACTGCCGAGTTGTTGAAACGCGAAGGCGCGAACGTCATCGTCAGTTCGCGCACGCACGGGATCCGAGCCGATGTTACCATCGCGGAAGATCGCAAGCGATTGCTGGACGCGATTCCGAAGCTTTATGGACTTGTCGTGTTCACCGGAACTCCGGCGCGCGGCGAGATTCAGGACGCGATGCGGATTTCGCATCAGGTGAACTACGAAGGTCCGATTTTGCTGGCGCGCGAGGCGGCCGAGCGGATGCGGGCCAGCGGAACAGCAGGCGCGATCGTTCTTTTTTCTACCATGCAAGCCGTCGGGTTGTTTCCCGGATCGACTGCGTATGCGGGCGAGAAGGCGGCGTTGTTGCACGCCGCGCGTATCTTAGCCAAGGAATGCCGCGGCGCGGCGAACATTCGGGTGAATGTGATCGCGCCGGGCGTCATGGCTGCAGGGATGGCGGAAGCCAGCATCGCATCCGGCAAATACGAACGGTACTTGAAAGACAGCGTGATTCCGCGCTACGGCAATGCGGAGGACGTCGCGCGAGCGGTCCGCTTTTTGCTCGAGCCTGACAATTACATCACCGGACAGGTTCTGTCGGTGGATGGCGGAATTACTTTGTAGCGCACGCACTCTGCGTGCCGTGTTCGCACTCTTGCGAACACTGTGAAAAATCAGGCGTTCACACGAGTGTGGCTCAGCGCGGCTTGTAAGCTACGCAGTCGATTTCTACTTTCATTTCGCGCTGGAAGAACTGCGCTTCCACCGTGGTTCGAGCCGGGCGCGTTTCGCCGAAAAACGCCGCGTAGACTTCGTTCATGGCCGGGAAATCCTGGGCGTTCTTTAAGAACACCGAGCACTTCACCACGTCCGCGGGCGAAGCGCCGGCTTGCTCCAAAATCCGCCGGATGTTGTCCAGCGTGAGTTGGACTTCGTGACGGATATCGCCAAGTGAAAATTCATTCGTCGCCGGATCGACGGGTCCTTGGCCGGAGACGTAGATAAAATCTCCGGCGCGGACGAATGGTGAATAGGGACCTCTGGGTTTGGGTACGCTCATTGCATTGTGTGATGGTGTGTGTCTGGTTTCTTTTTGCGCGAACGGCGCGGCGGACGGTCGGAGTTACCGCTCGCGGCGGGCTTGCGCGCCCGGCGGATCGGTTTCGGTTTCACCGGCGGAGGATTGGGTTCCAACAGCGAGGGCTGGCCTTCTACGATGGGCTGCTTCTCGTCTTCCTCCTCTTCGATGGTCTCCGCTGCCGGCGGTTCGGGTACGGCGGGCGGATAGAACTCAGCGCCGAGATAAACCACCAGGCCCTTTTCTTCATCCGGCTCCACGCGAACCACCAGCTTGTCCTGCGCGTAGTTCAGGAATTCGGAAAATTCCTGGAATCCGTAGGCGCCGGGTTCGAAGTTGGGAACTTCGGCTTGCACCCAGCCGGAGAGATCGTCCACGGGAGCGCCGTTTTCCATCTCCAGGCGATGCGTTTCCAAAACGTCGCGCAAAGCCGGCAGAGCTTCTTCGGGCTTGGGCGTGGGACGATCGGGCTGGCTCGAAGTTTTCCGCTCGATGATATAGCGGCCGCCCTGGCCGCTGACGTTGACGAACTCGGCTTTCTTGAGTTTCTCGACGAAATCGGAGAAGCTGCCGGCGCCGTAGGCTTTTTCGGTGAAAGCGGAATCCAGTTGCAGCATGGTGGATTTCAATAATCCAAGCTGCGGCTGAACGGCGCGGCGTTCCAAAACTTGCAGGGCGCGTTCCACCAGCGGCATGGCCTGCTGGAGGTCGAGCGGCGCCGGTCGCGCACGCTGTCCGCCTTGCCGTTGACCTCCGCCGTGTTGCTGCGGGCGTTGCTGCGGAGGGCGATCGCTGCGCTGTTCCGGACGCTGGTCCGTATCCGAGAGCAGGGATTCGTAGCTGACGAACTCGTGGCAGTTCTGCTGCAGGATGGTGCTGGTGAACGCCTTGCCGCCCACCACAAATACGGTCTTGCCGTACTCCTTGAGCTTGTTGACCAGCGGGATGAAATCGCTATCGCCGCTGACGATGGCGAACGCATTCACATGCGGATGCGTGAAGGCCATCTCCAGAGCGTCGAGCGCGAGGTTGATATCGCCGCCATTTTTGTCGCCGCGCGGAGAGGGCAGACGCTGCACCATCTGGACGGCGTTTTCCGCCATGGACCGGGCGGCGCCTTCCTGCCGTCCCCAATTGGCGTAAGCAAATTTGGCGACCAGGTCGCCGCGCTCCTTGAGCGCATCCAGCGGCAGCGATACATCGAATTCCCGCCGCAGAGTAGATTTTACGCCGATTTCGATATTGTCATAGTCTACGAATACGGCGATGTTGAGTTTTTCTTGCATTGTTTCTTTCTTTTGCCGCTCCCTTACGGTCGCGGTTCGGTTACGGTTCACTGGCATAAATGCCTGTGATTGACTTCAAGCGATCTGTTTTACGGATGACTTGATGAAGTCCACTATCGATTCGAGCGAGGCTCCGGGCTGAAATACGGCCGCGACACCCAGCTTCTTCAGTTGGGCGGCGTCCTCGTCAGGAATTATACCTCCGACGGTCACCAGGACGTCCGCGATGCCTTTCTCCTTGAGCAATTGCATTACCCGCGGCACGATCGCGTTGTGCGCGCCGGATAGGATGGACAATCCGATTACCTGGACGTCCTCCTGAAGGGCGGCATTCACGATCATCTCCGGAGTTTGCCGCAGGCCGGTGTAAATTACTTCCATGCCCGCGTCGCGGAGAGCGCGCGCGATGACCTTCGCTCCCCGGTCATGGCCGTCCAAACCCGGTTTGGCGACCAGTACGCGGATGCGATGATCCATACACCCTGATCTTATCATTTAGCCACGGATCGACACGGATGCTAAAGGACGGAGGTCTCTGTATAGGTCCCGAAGACGTCGCGGAAGGCGTCGCAGATTTCGCCTAGCGTGGCGTACGCGCGGACGGCGTCCAGGATGTAGGGCATGGTGTTTTCGCGGCCCTGGGCGGCGCGTTTTAGGGCGTCCAGCGTGTTGGATACTGTTTCGTTCGAGCGGCGGGATTTCAGGTTTTTGAGTTTTTCGAGTTGATGCTGTTGGGAGGATTCGTCGATCTGCAGGATCTCAATGGGCGGCTCGTTTTCTTCGACGAAGGCGTTCACGCCGACGATTTTTTGTTGCCCGGTCTCGATGGTGTGCTGGTATTCGTAGCTGGCATTGGCGATTTCCGTCTGCGGGAAGCCGCGCTCGATGGCTGGGATCATGCCGCCCATTTCGTCGATCCGACGGATGTAATCGCTGGCGCGTTTTTCCATTTCCGCCGTCAGGCTTTCGACGAAGTAGCTGCCGCCCAATGGATCGGGCACGTTCGGAACGCCGCTTTCGTACGCGATGACCTGTTGCGTGCGGAGCGCTATGGTGACGGCGTGCTCGCTCGGGAGCGCGTAAGCTTCATCCAGCGAATTGGTGTGCAGCGATTGCGTTCCGCCGAGCACGGCCGCTAGAGCTTGCAGAGCGGTGCGGACGATGTTGTTTTGCGGCTGCTGCCAGGTCAGCGAGCATCCGGCGGTTTGCGCGTGGGTGCGGAGCTTCCAACTTTTTTCATCGCTTGCACCGTAGCGGTTGCGCATCACTTCAGCCCAGATTTTGCGGGCGGCGCGGTATTTGGCGATCTCTTCGAAGAAATCGTTATGGGCGTTGAAGAAGAAACTGAGGCGCGGCGCGAAGCTGTCCACCGGGAGCCCCCGCTCTAGCGCCCAATCCACGTATTCGATCCCGTCGCGTAGAGTGAATGCGAGTTCCTGGACAGCGGTGGATCCGGCCTCGCGGATGTGATAGCCGCTGATCGAAATTGGATTGAACCGGGGAACGCGCTGAGTGGAATATTCAATGACGTCGGTCACCAGGCGCATGGAAGGGCGCGGCGGAAAAATATATTCCTTCTGCGCGATGTATTCCTTGAGGATGTCGTTTTGCAGAGTGCCCGACATGCGCGACCACTCGATGCCCTGCTTTTCGCCGACTGCGAGATACATGGCCCAGATGATGGGCGCGGGCGAATTGATGGTCATCGAGACCGTCACGTCGCCGAGTGGAATGCCGCGGAACAGGATCTCCATGTCCTCGAGCGAGCAGATAGAGACGCCGCACTTGCCGACTTCGCCTTCCGACGTCGCGTGATCGGCGTCGTAGCCCATGAGCGTGGGCAGGTCGAAGGCGACAGAGAGTCCGGTTTGACCTTGGCTTAGCAGATAGAGATAACGGCGATTGGTTTCTTCCGGCGTGGCGAAGCCGGAGAATTGGCGCATGGTCCAGAGCCGGCCGCGATACATGTCGCGATGGATGCCGCGCGTGTAAGGAAATTCGCCGGGGGCGGGAAGCTGGAGGTTTGGCGTATTGGCGGCGGTGTAGACCGGATCGATCGGGATGCCGCTCAAGTTGGTGACGTCGCTGGTTAGCTTGGCCATTCAATTCATTGTAGGGGCTGGGGACTGGGGTTTAGGGATTAGGGCTTGGGGATTGCGGACTCGCGGCTTTAGGGTGATGATTCTGGATCCGCCGTGTTTGCGGGTGAAATGCACGGAAATGTTCTGCGAGGCTAGATGGTTTTTGTGGCTTCTTAAATGATGCGAGAGGGCGGGGGCGGTGACGGTGGTGACGGCGATTTGGTGGAGGAGGTCGGAAGCAGTGCCGGTCCATTGAGGGGAAGTTTTCAGGAATTCGGCGAGGGAGTCGAGGATTGGTGTTGTCGGTGATTGGTTCATTGCGGCTTGAATGTTTGGGGCGTGCTCGGGGAATCCGGCGAGGGCCCAGAGAGTTGCGTCCGGCAGGCGAGGGACTTGGTGCTCGGGGCTGGGGAATTGGGGATGCTCGCGCAAGGCGGTACTTGTTGCGTCGCAGAGAGAGGCTAGGAGAGTCGGGCGGATCGTCTCGAATTCCTCGAAGAGTTCGGCTTCCGGGCGGCGCTTGGGTAGTGGGTTTAGGCGGAGGGTTAGGATTCGTTCGGCTAAGGATTCGTCGGGGTTCCATGCTGCGGTTGCGGTGAGGATGATGGGGCGATGGAGTTCCTGGACGGTTGGTTCGCGGTCGTCGCCTTTTTTGCGTTGGCGCACGGCGGCTCCGGTGGCGAGGCGGCAGAGAGTGGCGGATATATTCGGACGGATTTGGCCGACGTGATCGAAGGCGAGAATCCAGTTGAGCGTCGCGAGGGCGATGAGATCGTGTTCGAAATATGGAAGCGAGCTGACGGGCGCGGCGCTGGGATCGAGGATTGCGCGGAGCATGCGGGCGGCGGTGGATTTTCCGCTGAAGGGCGGGCCTTCAAGAACCAGGATGGGGTGTGGGCCTTGAGGACGGAGGGCGGACAGGAGCCAGACGGCTGCACGGTGACTGTCGGCGTGCGTGAGGTTGAGCAATCGTTGGAGCGTGGGCATGATTTGCCGGGTTACGGTTTGGGGATTGGGGTTCGGCAGTTCGCGGTTGCCTCGGTTGTGGAGGAAGAGAGCGGTGGGGTCGGTGGTGAGTTGCCAACCTTGCGAAGTGATTTCGACGATTTCGCCTTTGGAGTTGGCGAGGTCCAAGAAGATGCAGTCGGGATGGTGCGGATTGCCTTTCGAGGCGACGCGGCGTTGGACAGAGCGGCTGGTTCCACTCGCGTTGGCGCGGGCGGCGAGAGTGCGGATGGTTTGGCGGAGCGCGTAGGGGCTTGGTGGCTGGTGATGATCGCGATCGAAGGCGGCGATGAGCCAGTCGCGAATGCGGGGCGAGTGGATGGGGCAGACCTGCTGGCTGAAGGCGTCGAGAGGGAGGCTGAGGAAGGCTTGGCCGGTGGTGGACACGAAAGGGGTGGCGTAGGCGGCGTAGTTGAGGAGGATTTCGACGTCCGGGTGCATGTTGATTTGGTGATAGCAGATGGAATTTGGGTTTGAATGGTTATTGAGTGTTAAGTGATTGTGGTGAATATGGATATTTTATGGACGCAGGTGGGAATGTTGCCGCTGACTATTAATCAGTAAGTTGTGGGTTCGATTGGCCGTGTCCGCGATTTTGCGTAAACGCCCCCCGGTCAATTGGCGTTTGTTTCGGCTCCAAAAGGAACTGTTGAGCCACATCCCGCCGGAACCGTGGCTATGATGGACGCAATCTTGGCGGAGTACGATCAAATCTCATAGCAGAAGGCCGCTTATAACGCGAGCCGAAAACGGGTCACTGTTCAATCGGCCCGACGAACCCGGTGTGGCACATCGAGTCGAATCCGTAATAACTCCGCCCATCCTCCGCTAGTGGCCCACCCGGAGGAATTGACAACTTCGCCTGCTTGCTCGCGCCGAGCACGATTGTCTCAGCGGTCGAATCGCCGTAGATCATCCGCAGCAGCGACTTCCATTCCGTGACAAGGCCGCGCCGGAACTCCGTTGCCGCGCTCACCGGGTCCTGCTTGTAGTATTCGTGGAACGCTTTAAGCAAATCGACGCCGTGTTGCATCAGCGCGTCGTTGATGGTCCGGTTCCCGGTGATCTGGCTGAATGCCAGCTTCACCTGTTGATACGTTGATGAGCGGAGCCACGAAGAAATCTGCACCGGCTCACCGTAAATGCAATCGCGTATCGTAGCCTCGGCTGCTTGCGCATCGCGCTCGTGACGAAGGCGCGCCGCAACAAGCGGATGCTCCCGCAGCTTCTTTTCCAATTCTGCTCGGTTTGCCACAGACATTTGTCATCTCCTCAATCACAATCATACACACACACGCACACAAACACAAGCGAAATTGCGGAGAGTTTGGTTTATAATGTTGGTAGGTATGCTAACAATGTATTAGTCGCCTGTACTCGATTCCCGAGCCTCAAGCAGTGGAGTGCCTGGTAGCTCCCGATTCTGTCTGTTGGCCTGAAGCGGTTAGTAAATCAGAAGTTAATCAGCTGAAGGCGGAGGTGCTTATGGGCAAATTGAGACGTTATGACGCTCATGTAGTGTTCGGTTGGTTGAAGAAGCACAGTTTCCTGTTGGTTTTGGTAATGTCGCTCTTTCATATTGGACTGGCCTGCATTCACACTCGGGATTCGGGTAGAGGCGACTATTACAACGGTGATCTATGGCCTTCGTCAAGCTAAACCAAACGCCTCCAGCCTTCCCGCTATTCCCAACTGGTTCTCTGCTCCAGACAAACAGCAAGTTCGGACACGAACTAATTGTCGGGCCGGTAGTGGGCGATCACCAAATCGTCGGCCACAAAGAACCTGGTCTTGGCGCCTGTCCTGAATATCTCGCGAGTGTGATGCAGCGGTACCAAATCACCAACGTGATTCCACCTGTCAGCAACGAACACGGCTTGGTTACGTGGCAGCGTAAGGCCCAGCAGTTTGGCGATCCATGGGCCCCTTTAGACAACTGCCAGCACGGAGCGCGGCGTGCGTACTATGGCAAAGCCGAAAGCCCCACTGCGACCGGAGTAGGAATTATTGCCCTCTCGCCGGACTCTGGTGGTTAGGAAGCCAGGAAAAGCTCACGCCGCGTTGATCTCCAAAATGCACGCCTTATCGCGCTTTCCATTGACGCGCTCATCCTGGTTGCTTGCACCGCGTGTAATGGCCTGAGCCGTGCGTAGGCATCTCCGATTCGCTCCATCGCCTGCACCCTCTTGAATAGCGCTTGCAAGAACTTTCGCAACTTGGCCGCGTAGCATTTGCCACGCGACTTAAAGGAGAGTGAATGGCAAAAAAATCGACGGACATTCCGAAGTTCAAGAGTGAAAGTGACGAAGCGGATTGGTGGGCAAGTACGGCGGGGCGAAGCTATGTGAAGCAGAAGGTGACAACACTGCATGCGAAAGGCGTTGCCGTGGCCGGCTCGTCGTTGGTGGCGCAGTTGAGAAAGAAGGGGAAGAGTACGCAAATTGCGATTCGGTTGTCGGAGGCGGATATCGCGCAGGCTCGGAAAATTGCTGGGCGGATGGGCGTCGGGTATCAGACTTTACTGAAGAGGCTGTTGCATGAGGGTTTGCAGCGGGAGAGTCGCCGGCGGTGAGGAGGGACAAACGCACAGTGGTCAAAATCCCGAACAATCCGCCAAAATTATGCACCGACATACCTAGCGATTCAAGTGCAGGTGAAACCCACATTCAGGGCTTGCGTAGTTTATCGATGAACTGCGACACTCTTAGTTCGATTTCCTCGTTCGAGAGCCCGCCGCCCTGTTCGAGGGTGCGCTTGATGATGGCCGCCGATTTGTACGGGAGCAGATTTGATTCTTCGTCTTTAGAGAGGTCGCGCCCAGGGTAGCCGCTGCGGGGTGGTTCTTCGGGAAGCGTAAGCGCCATTAGCTCATGTATACATTCGGGGCATTCGTCCAGGTATCCGGGCTTGCCAGCTTCGGGGATGAAGCTCCTACCGCAGTGGCGGCAGTTTTGCTCGCGAGCTGCCATTACCAATTGTAGCCACGGTTTTCGGCACGCCAGGGAGAGTTTTTCTTCCCTATTGGATTACGGTGGGAAACCGCTGGCATAGCAATTTGCTGCGGGTATCGGGCACACTCGAAAATCGCTGAGCGGAAGGGCGTCGGGTATCAGACTTTACTGAAGATGCTGTTGCATGAGGGAGTGCGGCGGGAAAGCGGGCGGGGGTGAGTTAGTCAACGCTCGTGCAATTCGTCGCGTGTCCAGCTGATTTTTCCTCCGGTGCCGAGGTCGTGTGCGTTTCGGATTCGGCGAAAAAAACGGCGCTTTGCGTCGGCTTCCAGAACGATGAGTTGGCCAGTGCGGCGGCTTTTTGGAATGGGACGAATCACGATCTGGATGTCGTGGCCCAGCAGGGTCAGGCAATCGAGCAGACGGCGTTCGGAGATGCCGCGGAAGTTTCCTTTTAGTAATGCCGAGATCTTTGGCTGGGTGAGTCCGAGTGTTGAGGCGGCTTCGGCTTGCGTCAGGTTTCTGCTTCGGATGATTTCGGAGATTTTGGCGACGAGTTGCGCTTTGATTAACATCGCGCTGCTATTTGCGTAGCAGAGGTCGGAATAAACGTTGCCGCTGCTTTTCTCGACTGTGTTTTTCAAGACTCGGTTTTTCTTCATGGTTTGATGTCCTTGGCTACCTGCTTGGCGGTTCGCATCCGCTTTTCGATCAATTGCATGTCTGGTTTTGGAGTTGCGATGCCAGTCTTGGACTTCTTCTGGAAGACATGCAGCACGAACACGCAGTTCGCGATCTCTGTGATGTATACGGCGCGGTACGCGTTGCCAGCGAAATCCTCGCAGACCTCCAGTACGCCAGCCGAGCCGAAACCACGGAGTGGCTTCGCCTGAGTGTGTTTTTCACCCGTTTGAGCCAAGAAAAGCGCATAGCCAAAAACGTCAACGACTTGCTCGGGCAACGCCTGCAAATCGCGTTTCGAACTGCCGATCCAGTAAAGTGGCTTCAAGAGCGGCTAGCTTGCCGACAATCGTATTATACCTGAATTGGTATAACCGAGAGTTGAAATTTGGTCTCGGCACGAGTGCCGAGACGGCACGCAAAGTGCGTGCGCTACTTTACGGCGATCGTCACGGTATTCCGCGCTTTGGTGCTGCCTACTTCCAGCGTCAGAGCGACGGCGGATCCGGGTTTGATATTGGCGGGGACTTGGACGTTGATTTGGCTCATGCCGGCTACTAATCCAGGGGCTGCGCCTTGGTAGAGGACTTGAGCGGGTTGGCCGCCGATTGTCACGGTCACGGTTTGCGCGATCAGCGGGGGATTTGTGGTTCCGGTCAGGACACCGTCTTTACTCGGCGGGTTGGTTACGCCTGCGCCCGTTGCGTAAATCGAGATGGCCGATCCGCGCGCGGCTGGGTTTGAGGGCGAGTTCGGGGTGTGATCCACGTTGATCACCGCGGCTTGGCCGGTGCCGGATGCGTTTGCGGAAAAGATCGACGGGTTCGCGGCGAAGACCGGAACCGTTGCGCTGAGCGATTGGCCGTCTGACTGCGTGATCACCAATTGGGTGCTCGATTTTCCGGCGACTTCAAAGGGAACTACCGCGTTGATCTGTCCAGTTGAGGCGTAAAGCAGCGGGGCGGGAGTGCCGTCGAACGTTACCTGCATCCCTCCGAGACTGGTCGGCACGTTTTCCGACGCGGCGGCGGGTAACGCGGGTCCGATGCTGGTCCCGAAGATCGTAATCATTTCGCCCGGCGCCACTTGGCCGCCGGAATAGCTCGCGGCATCCACTACGGAGGCGATTTGCGGGACATTCGGCAGCAGGCCGTATACGTTGATCGCGCCCGAGGAATCGGCTTGGAACACTTTCCCGTTCGCGACGGTGGGGTTCGCGAACTTGGTGAAGTTGCCGATGGCGTCCCCGGGCGTCATTTTGGAATTCCAGAGTTCGGTCAGATTCAGCGCGTCGAAAGCGTGGAGGGTTCCCGCGCCAGGCACGTCCGATACGTCGAGCGAGGTAGCCCAAAGGATCCCGGAGCTCGACAAACTTCCGTATGCGGAAACGGACATGCCGGTCATCGGCAATTGGCCGACAGCAGTCGAATTCGTAGCGTAGGGGGTGGTCTGGAACTGGCCGTTCTTCATCCGGTAAGCCACCGGCTTCTCCCCGAAGGGCCACAGATAAAGAATTTGCCCGCCCAGATTGTCCCAAAACGCATTGTTGAAAACGAGAAAGCTGTTCTCCCGCTGCGGGAGCGTCAGCGCGGGATTGCCCGCCTGAAAGGTTTGCACCACTTGGGCATTCGAGGTGGCGATGTGTCCCAGATTGGTTTTATCGAGCACGAATAACTGGCCCTCTTTGCCGATCTCTAAAAGCAGGTTGGTTCCGGGGATGAGCACGGGGCCGCTGGAACCCACGTCGGTATCGTTGTCGTTCAGAGCGTCCCACTCGGCGGGAGTGAAGTAATCGGCGACGCTGATTCCGCCTTGGGTCGCGAGGCGCAGGACGCTCATGCCGTACGCTTGGGTGCCGTCCCAACTGCCGTTGCCGGTGGCGACGTAGATATTGGCAGCGCCATCGGCGGCGAGTCCACGGCCGCCCTGCCAGATGGATGCGGCGGCGGCGTTATCGGCACTGGTGTTGTAGATGGATGTTTGTTTGAGCGTGGCTGCGTCGTATGCCATAAGCCAGCCGTGCCAGGGGCCGATGTCGCCGTGCGATCCGAACGCGATGTAGATATTCCCGTAGAGCAGCAGCAGACCAGGGCGCTGCAGATGTTGTCCGGCGTCGAAGGCGAGCTGATTGTTCGGGGCCGTTTCGAGGCCGGCCCACCCGGATCCATTGACGGTGCCTTGGATGAGCACGGGTCCGCCGAATTTTTCGGCGCCGGTGGTGAGATCAAGCGCGTGCAAGTAGTAGGCATAGCCCTTCGCCGCGCCGCTGCCGGTGTAGCTGTAGTGGACCACGTAGAGCGCGCCGGTGTCGGGATCGATGACTGGTGTTCCGAGAATTCCGATTTCGGTCAGGATGTCGGTATAGGGGAGAGCGTTTGAGGGCGGGTTCGCTGTGGGATCGGCGGGAACGTCGAAATCATGCGGATTGACGGGCGTGCCGAAGTTTACTTTCCATAAAGGAGCGGTGCTGCCGGTGGCATCGGCGTCGAAAGCATAGACGCTGTTATGCATTGTGGCGGCGTAGAGAACGTTGTGCGTGGCGCCGCCGGTGTTGACGCCTCTTAGATAGAGCGGCTGGGCGTAGGCTTCGCCATCGATGGAGAAGGCGTAGAGCTTGCCAAAGTGCGCGGGATTTACGTTGGATTTATTGAGAACGAACTCGCTGAGATTGGCGTTGGTGCGATTGTTATCGTAGTTCGCCGTTAGGACGTCTACTTGGGCGGAGAGAGTGGAAGTAAGTAGTAAAAGACAGAAAAGGGGACGGCGGAATGCTCCGCGCGTCCCCATTTCGGAAGCAGGAATGCCATGCATATGGCATTAGTGTAACCAAGCGTTCATACGAGTGTGAACGCTGCCCGCAAAGTGCGTGCGCTACCGCTTATAGCCGGGAGAGACGCGGGCCAGTTCATCGCGCAACTCGGCTCCGCCGGCGGGCGCGGGAACTTCGCCCATAATCACGGCTTTGTTGCTGACGTCGCGCCCGTAGAGTTTGCGATCCTCACTATCGTCTTGGCTGATCACTGTGCCATTCAGCGACACCCCGGCGAACGCACCTTTAGCGCGCGAATAAGACAGAATTTCAGCCGTCATCGATGCATCGGTATCGGCTGAGGCGGTTCTTCCGATTGGTCCTGCGGCGGCCGAGGCGTCTCCACCAACCGTGAATTTATCGCTGGCTAGCCGGTCCATGCCCTTCTGATTCATTACGAGCAATACAAAGTCGGTGGATTCTGCCCCAATCTGCGCTCCGAAGCTGCCGCCGCTTACGCGAACGGCGGCTGGTCCGCCCCACTCACCGTGATGACGGCAAACGGCGAAGCCACGGCCATACTCACCGCCGACGACGAATGCCGCTTTTTTCACTCCCGGCACAATGACAACGCATTGCGAACGATCCAGAACTCCGTGCGGGATGCCGCGATCGGGCGCGGCCATAATTTCATGAAACACTTCCGCCGCGCGGCGCAACCGATGATCCGGCGCATCCTCTTGCGCGCAAAGCATAGCTGCACCTGCAGCAATCACTAACCCAGTTTTAATAAGCATATCTCTGCCTCCCTTCATTGAGACTCCAATGGAGCCTAAATTGAGACAGAGAAATGTTAAAGAATCGGGCTATTTTGTAGCAGTAGCGGCTAATTGGGCGCGGATGGCCTTCATCTGTTCGCGCGCTCCGGCGACCCGTTTGCGGCCGTCCGGCGTGGCATCGATGAGCTTTTCCAGGTTGGCTGCGAAGCGGGGGCCATATACCGAGCGGATTTCCCCGAGAATCGGTTCGATCTTACCGAAGGTCCCAATGTGCTCGCCGTTACAATCGTCGAACATCTCCAGGCTGATGGCGCCGTTCTTCACCAAAGCCGCAGCCATATCCCAATAAGAAACAACCATCCGTAGGTGGCCGCTATGCGGACCGAACATGGCGGTGTTAAAATCCGCCAGCGATTCCGGGTTGAAGTCCCGGAAAAACCAGTCGCGCGCCTGGCGCATGGTTTCGTCGCGGCGTAGCGTATAAAGTTCCAGAATAAGGCCTGCTTCTTCCTGTTTCGACATGCAACTGCTCCTTTGCAGAGAGTGTAGCAAAAGGGCATTTCAGAACGAATGTCTCCTGATCTCTGCGCTATGCTCAGAGCAGGGCGGCTCAATGAATTTCCGGAAGGCGCTTGCGCGGTTGTGGTGCGGCTTGGCCCTCGGCATCGCCCTGACCGGTGCAGCGGTATTCGCGACGCTGCACGCCTCGCAAAGTGGTGGCTTCCGCGTTTATCCCAGCCTGGAACCTTACGACAACGTCGATCTCCCCGCGGACTATGCAGAAAAGAGCGAGTGGATTTTCGCGCGCTTGATGTATCCCGAGCATCCGAATGCGTTGTTCAAAATGCGTTATCGCTACGGCGGCCCGGTGGATTGGCGCGAGGGCGGAACGAGCTGGACGCAGGATTATCCACGCGCGGATCGCCACTTCGCGTTGGCGCTTCGCCGCCTGACGCGCATCAACGCACGCAGCGTGGAACAGCCGGTAAATCTGGATGACGGCGACGATGTCTACGACTGGCCGTGGTTGTGCGCGGGCGAAATGGGCGATTGGATGTTGACCGCCTCGCAGGCGAAGAAGCTGCGCGATTACCTGCTGCGCGGCGGATTCCTGATGCTGGACGATTTCTGGGGTCCGGAAGAGTGGGACCGCTTCATGGAAAGCATGCGGATGGTTTTTCCGGATCGCCCCATTGTGGAAATCGCCGACAAGGATTCGATCTTTCACACGGTTTACGATTTGGACGACCGTTACCAGATCATGGGCCAATGGGCGCTGCATGGCCGGATGCTGTATCGGGCAGAAGGAACGGTGGCGCATTGGCGGGGCATCTACGACGATCATGGCCGAGTGATGGTGGCGATGTCTTTCAATTCGGATATCGGCGATTCTTGGGAGTGGGCCGACGATCCGCGGTATCCGGAGAAGTATTCGGCGCTCGGGATCCGGATCGGCGTGAATTATGTAATTTATGCGATGACACATTAGGTCGGGATTAGGGATTGGGGCTTAGGGATTGCGAGGCGCTCTCGAAGACGGAGCATTCGCGCCAATCCCCAATCCCTAAACCCTAAGCCCGTTTTTGATAACATCGCCCCATGCGGGAAGCGGTGATCGTCGATGCGGTTCGGACGCCGATTGGGCGGAGGGATGGTTCGCTGAAGGGGTGGCATCCGGTGGATTTGCTGGCGCACACGTTGCAAGCGATTGTGCAGCGCAGCAAGTTGGATGCGGCGCTCGTTGACGATGTGATCGCGGGGTGCGTGGGACAGGCCGGCGAGCAGGCATTCAACGTCGCGCGCAATGCGGTGCTGGCGGCGGGATTTCCGGAGTCGGTGCCGGGAACTACGGTGGACCGGCAATGTGGGTCCAGCCAACAGGCGGCGCATTTCGCCGCGCAGGGCGTGATTGCGGGCAGCTACGATATCGCGATTGCTTGCGGTGTAGAGAGCATGTCGCGTGTTCCGATGGGATCGAATGGGGCGGGGCCGGGGAAGCCGTTTGGTCCGCGCGTGATGAAGCGCTATCACGACGTAGCTTTCAATCAGGGCATCGGCGCGGAGATGATGGCGGAACGGTGGAAGGTTACGCGGGGTGAGCTGGATTCGTTCAGCATCGAGAGCCACCGGCGGGCGGCGCAGGCGACGGAAGAAGGACGCTTCTGCAACGAGATAATTCCGGTTCCGGTGGAGACGGAAAATGGTCCCGCGCATCTCACTCGCGATGAGGGCATTCGAGCGAATTCGACGTTGGAAAAAATGGCCACGTTGAAGACTCCGTTCAAACCGGACGGTGTTGTAACGGCGGGGAATGCGTCGCAGATCAGCGACGGCGCCGCCGCGGTATTGATCATGGAGCGCGGGACGGCGGAAAAGTTGGGGGTCCGGCCGATGGCCCGTTTTGTTGAATTTGCGATGGCGGCGGAGGATCCGGTGATTATGTTGTCGGCGCCGATTCCAGCGACGCGGAAAATCTTAGGTCGCGCGGGATTGAAGATTTCCGATATTGATCGCGTGTAGATCAACGAAGCGTTCGCAAGCGTGGTGCTGGCGTGGCAGCGCGAAACGGGCGCGGATTTGGAAAAGGTGAATGTGAATGGCGGCGCGGTGGCGCTGGGCCATCCGCTGGGCGCGAGCGGCGCCCGATTAATGACGACGCTGGTGCACGAATTGCAGCGATCGGGCGGGCGCTACGGGCTGCAGACGATGTGCGAAGGCGGCGGAATGGCCAACGCAACACTCATTGAGCGAATGTAAATGCCGAAGTTGTTTCTCATCGGACTCTTGTGCGCATGCGCGCTGGGCGTAGTGTTCGCGCAATCGTCCGAGCTCGCGAGCGGAAGCTTCCTGGTTTCCAGCCGGGACCTGAACGATCCGAATTTTGCGCAGACTGTGATCCTGCTGCTGCGCTACGACGAAGACGAGGGCGCGATGGGGCTGATCGTCAACCGACGCGGCGACGTTCCGCTGTCGCGGGTGTTCGAGGACATCAAACAGGCCAAGGGTCGAAAGGATCCGGCGTATTTGGGTGGTCCCGTTGAGCCGGATAATGTGCTGGCACTGGTGAAGTCGTCCACCAAGATCGCCGATGCCCAGCGCGTTTTTTCGGGCGTCTATTTGATCGCCGAAAAAGAGCTGCTGGAGAAGACGCTCGCGGACAAAGAGGCCAGCGTGTTTCATGTCTATCTCGGCTACGCCGGATGGGGTCCTGGACAGTTGGAGCGCGAAGTGGAATTGGGCGCCTGGCACGTCTTGCCGCCGGATGCCGGGAGCGTGTTTGATGCCGATCCGGACTCGGTGTGGACGAGGTTGATCCGGCGAACGGAGCTGCGAATTGCCCTACTTCGCCCCTTTTTTATACACCCGAACGTAATCGACGATCATTTCGCTCGGAAAGACCGTCGAGCTATTGGGTGAGCCGGGCCAATCGCCGCCGATCGCCAAATTCAAAAGCAGAAAGAACGGCTTGTTGAAGATCCATTTGGTTCCGGCTGGAATGGATGATGCGGGGACTTTGAAGTAGGGATGGCCGTCGAATTCGAACTCGATGCTATCGGAGGTCCAGACCATTCCGTAAACGCGGAAGTCGTCCGCTAGCTTCTGTCCCGCGGGGAGGGTATAAGAACCCGACGGTCCTTTATCGCCGTAGTATCCGGGGGCGTGAACCGTGCCGTGGACGATCGACGGTTCCTTGCCGATGTTTTCCATGATGTCGATTTCGCCGCAGTTCGGCCATCCGATTTTTTCAATATCCGCTCCCATGGCCCAGAAGGCCGGCCAGACACCTTGGCCTTGTGGAATTTTCATCCGGACTTCGATCTTTCCGTATTGCGTCGCGAATTTGCCGAGCGTCTTGATGCGCGCGGACGTGTAGTCGCCTTTGTCATCTTTGATCGCGCGGATCACGAGATGGCCTTGACCGTCCTGACGCACGTTGTCGAGCGAGTTGGTGTACGCCTCCAGTTCGTGATTGCCCCAACCGTCGGTGCTGTGGCCGAGATCGTAGACCCATTTCGCCGGGTCCGGCGGGGTGTTGGCGGGACCGTTGAATTCATCGGACCAGACGAGGCTCCAGCTCGCGTTGCTCGCTGTCGCGGGGCTGGGGACCGGGGGCTGGGGATTCGCGGCGGTCGCGGCCGCGAGGATCAATACGAAAAGGCTACGCATTTATTCGCAGCGTAGCGCATTCATCGGGTCCACGCGGGTCGCGCGATGGGCGGGGATGTAGCACGCGGCTGTGGTCACGGCCAGCATTAAAAGCGATACACCCGTAAGAACCCAGGGATCGTGTGCCGAGATTTCGAAAAGCTGCGTGGACAGGAACCGCGTGAGGGCGAAGGTGGCGGCCAGGCCGATGGCTAATCCGATCAGGCTGAGCTTTAATCCCCGCGCGAGGATGAGTCTCAAGATTCCGCGCGCATCGGCCCCGATGGCCATCCGGATTCCGATTTCCTGCGTGCGCTGCGCCACGGACCAGGACAGGATGCCGTATATTCCGATCACGGCCAGCGTCAAAGCGACTGCGGCAAATATCGAAAGCAGCAACGTCGAAAAGCGCCGCGGGCCGGTGGAGGCTTCTAGCACTTGCTCCATGCTTCGAAAATCGGATACTGGAGCCGACGGATCGAGCGCTTGAATTTCGCGGCGGACCGCACCGGACAGCAGCAATGGGTCCGAAGCAGTCCGAAGAATCAGGAAGCGCGGGCCGTAATCGAGGAAATAAAAATCGTTGGTGCGTTCGGCGTCGAGGCCGGATTGCTTGACGTTCGCCGCGACGCCGATCACAGTGAACCACGCGGGATTGGCGACCGAAGTTCCCAGGATGAAACGCTTGCCCACTGCGTCCTCACCCGGCCAGAAAGTCCGCGCCATGGTTTCGTTGACGACCACGAGCGGTTGATCCAGATCGCGAGCGTTGTATGTGCGGCCGCGCAGCGCAATGCCGAGCGCGCGGAAATAATCCGGCGTGATGAGGTGCTGCTGGGCCGAAGGGAAAAGATCGGGCCGCATGAGCGTCGAGCCGGGCACGATGAATCGCGTGACATTGGCGCGCTCGGCGGTGAGAGGAAGGGCATTCGTGGCCGCGATGGTCTCGACTCCTGGCAGCGATCGAAGACGCGTTTCCAGCCGCTCGTAAAGCGACGCGCTTTTCTGCGAGTCCGGATGAAAAGCCGACGGTTCGTAGCGCAGCGTCAAAAGATTCGCCGCGCGGAAGCCCGGATTCACTTGCACCAGGCGCGCGAAACTGCGGATGAGCAATCCTGCGCCCATCAGCAACACCAGTGCAAGCGCGAATTCCACGATGACCAGCGCGTTGCGGCCGGCACTAGAACCTCGAACGACGCCGCGTCCGCTTTCCTTAAGCCCGTCATTCGGATCGAGCCGCGCGGTAGCAAGCGCGGGCGCGATGCCGAAGATCACGCCCGTGACAATCGAGACGGCGGCGAGAAACGCGAGCGTCGCCGTGTCCATGTGGATCGACGCAGGGTCAATCAACCCGGTGGGAGCCAGACGAAGCAGCGCTTGG
>DATGIH010000367.1:0-5165 GCA_035295865.1 Bryobacteraceae bacterium | reverse complement strand
TGATGCATGCATTGTCAGCCGCGTATCACAACCTGATGCCGCACGCCTGTTTTCCTTTCGCCCTTCTGTTTCTGGATTGCGATTGCGAGGAGGTGGATGTAAACGTCCACCCATCGAAGACCGAGGTGCGATTCCGGCATGGAACATTCGTGCACGATTTTGTGCGGGATTCCATCCGGCAGCGGTTGGTTTCGGCGCGTCCCGCGTCGAGTTTGCCGGTTCCCCAGCAGCCGCAGCCCGCGGCGGCGCTTCCCTTCTCCGATTTCACGCAGCGAATTGAGAATCAGCAGTTCGAGAGCGTGCCGGATGCCGCGGCTTCGGCGGAACGCGCTGAAGATTTGCCGGTGTTCCATTTGAAAACGACGGCCGCGCCGGATCCGCGATTCGATTTTGAGAGTGTTGCCCAGCAGGCGGTTCCGGATACACATGGTCCGCTGCCCTACGGGACCGAGGCTCCGCAGAGTCTGGCGATTCTTTCGGATCTGCGGCCGTTGGGGCAGATTCACGACAGCTTTATTATTGCGGCCGGGCGCGATGGGTTGTGGATTATCGATCAGCATGTGGCGCATGAACGGATTCTTTTCGAGAAAGTGTTGCGCCAGCAGGCGGAGAATCGGGTGGAGCGGCAGCATTTGCTGATGCCGATTTTGCTGGAGCTATCCGCGTCGCAGCAGATCGAATATGCGCATATCGCGGGTGAGTTGGAGCGGGCGGGCTTCGATTCGGAGCCGTTCGGCAATCGGACGATCGCGGTGAAGGCGGCGCCGGCGGGCGTGGGTCCGGCAGATATCGAGAAGCTGGTGTTTGAGATTTTGGAAATCGCCGAGGGCGAGCTGCGGAAAGTTTCGGTGGACGATTTGCGTCGCGGCATGGCGGCGAGCATCGCGTGCCGGGCGGCGATCAAGATCAACATGCGGCTGGATCAGACCAAGATGGAGTGGCTGTTGCGCGAACTAGCCGCGACTGAGTGCCCGATGAGTTGTCCGCATGGGCGGCCGATTGCGTTGCGTTACTCTACAAAAGATATTTTGAAGAGCTTTCATCGGATTTAGCTTGTGTTCACACGAGTGTGAACACGGCACGCACGAGTGCGTGCGCTACTCCCATTCGATGGTACCGGGGGGTTTGTGGGTTAGATCGTAGAATACGCCGGCGATTCCTGCGACTGTCTGGAGTTGGTTGGCCATTTCGTGGAGAAGATTGTCTGGCATGCGGACTACTTGAGCGGTCATGCCGTCTACCGAATGGATGGGACGCAGGACGATGGAGTCTGGGGCTTCGGACGTGCCTAGTGGAATCAGGACAACCGGAAATTGCCAGACTTGGTTTTCGAATCCGGCTTCGTCCGAGAGCTTTCGTACTATGGCGTCGGCATGACGCAAGCGGGCCAGGCGATCCGGAGTGAGAGTGCCTTTCGTGGAGTGCAGCCGGGCGACATCGCCTCGAACTACGCCGACTACCCGGTTGATTTTTTCCCAATTGTGATTCACCAGGCTGGTGGCAAGTTCATCGTTGGGGATTTGTTCCAGCGCTAGCACCGAGCGGTAACTGCGGGAATCGCCTTGGACTCCGACGGAACGGACCGGGAGAAGCCAACCTGGATCGAGACGTTCCACGGGTACCTCGGAGTCCGAGCACAGGCAGCGGATCGCTAGACCGGGACCTGGGAATGGGTGGCGGTGCAGAAATTCGCCTGGGATTTTCAGTTCAGCCCCGATTTCGCGGACTTCGTCTTTATAGAACGACGCCAGCGGTTCGATGATGCGGCCGGATTCGATGAGTTTTTGAATTCCGGCGACGCGATTGTGATGGGTCTTGATCACGTCGGCGCGTGCGGTGCCGCCGGATTCGATGGTGTCGGGGTAAATAGTTCCCTGCCCCAGGATCCATTTGCCGTCGAGAAAATGGCCGGTGTTCAAAACGCGATCCTGCACGGCGACGAACTGTTCGCCGATGATATGGCGCTTCTTTTCCGGATCGCAAACTCCGGCTAGAGCGCCGAGAAATTCGCCTTCGGCTTCTTCCACGTGAAAGGCTTTGGCGCCGAGTTGTTCGAAGAGGCGGCGGACGTAGGCGGTTTCGCCTTCGCGCATCAGGCCGGTGTCAACGTAGATTCCATAGACGCGATCGGGTCCGAGAGCACGGAGGCAGAGCGTGTAGGCAACGGTTGAATCGACGCCGCCTGAGACGAAGAAGAAAACGTTGCGGTCCCCGGCGATCTGGCGGATCTCTTCTTCGAGCGGGCCGATGCGGTCTTTCGGATTCCAATCTTTTTTCGCGCCGCAGATGTTGAAGACAAAATTCGAAAGAATCCTCATGCCGCCGGTGGTGTGGACCACTTCCGGATGGAACTGCACCGAGAGCAGCGGGCGGTCGCGATGCGCCATGGATGCGATGGCGCACGTTTCGGTGCCGGCCAAAATTTCGAAGTCTGGGGGTACGCGCTCCACTTGGTCGCGATGGTTCATCCAGACTTGACAGTCGCCGTTCAGGCCTTCGAATAGCTTGTGCGGTTTTGCGGGATGCAGCACCGCGAGTCCGTATTCGCCCTTATCACCTTTCCGAACGTGTCCGCCGAGATTGTAGGCCATGAGTTGCTGGCCGTAGCAGATGCCGAGGACTGCGCTGTTAGAAGAAAGAATCGCGGGATCGATGCGGGCGCTGTCGCTTTCGTAGACGCTATCGGGTCCGCCGGAGATAATTAATCCGGCGCGGCCGCGCAACTCTTCAGCTGGCGTATCGCTTGGGCGCACTTCGGCGTAGACTCCGAGGTCGCGAATCTTACGGGCGATGAGATGGCAGTATTGACCGCCCGCGTCGAGGACGGTGATTTGTGGAGCTGGCTGGTTTTTCAAATCCTACGGGCGGTCGTCATGATTCGTCCGCATGACGATCAGCTTCTTCGATTTATCAAGCAGCGCTTTCGCTTGCGGCATGCTATCGATGGCCTTGATCACTTCGGGATCGGATTCGGCGGCGACGCGCTGCGAGTCTTCCACACTGAAGGCTGTCGCGTACATTTCGCGCTTCAACTGCTGCAGGAGCCAGGTGCGATTCTCGTTCCAATCCGCGTCGCTAATGCTGAGTTGCTGCTGCTTGACTAAGTAATCGTGAAAATCGTTGAGAACCGCGTTGTCCGGCTCCCAGCCCTTGGGAAGCTTCGCGGGATGCGCGCCGAACCATTTGGCGACGAAGGTGAAAAAGATAAACCGATCCTTGCGGAAGAGGCTGAGTTGGAACTTGTTGTACTTGGCTTCGTACTTTTCATCCGGCGTGATGCCATCGCCGCCGTAGACGGTGCGTCCGCCGTCGGTACTCTTCACGTCCAAGGGATTCTTGGTGTCGGTGCGCTTGCCGTAGTAGTAATCGAGGAACGAAATGTGCGAATAGTCGCGCTGGATGAGGCGTCCGCTCGGCGTGTAATAGTGCGCGGTGGTGAGCGCCAGACCGGTGTCTTCGGGAAGCTGCCAGACTTGCTGGACCAGCCCCTTGCCGAAGGTGTTTTGACCGAGAATCCAGGCGCGATCGTGATCCTGAAGGGCCCCAGCAACGATCTCAGCGGCGGATGCGGAATATGGGTTCACTAAAACGACGACGGGATAATTTTGCCCATAAGCGCTGCCGCGTGCCATGTACGGTTTTTCCGCGGAGGCGCGTCCATGCTGCGAAACGACGACTTCGCCTTTGCGCAGGAAGTGTCCGGCGACGGCGACGCCTTCATTCAAAATGCCCCCCGGATTGTCGCGCAGATCGAAGACCAGGCCTTTGATGTTCGTCTCGCCCAAGCGTTTGAGATTGTCCTCCATCTCTTCGCTGGTGTGTTCGTTGAACGCGGTGATCTTCATATAGGCGATGCCCGGCCGGAGCCAGAACGCCTGCTCCACGCTATACCGCGGAATTTCGTCGCGAATGATGTTGAACGTTACGGGCTTGTCGGAGCCTTCGCGCGCGACAATAATTTGGACTTTGGTGCCGCGCGGTCCTTTGAGCAGGTCGGCGACTTCTTGCGTGTTCAGCGCATCGGTCTGCTTGTCGTTGACTTGCAGAATCGTGTCACCGGGGCGAAGTCCGGCGCGGTAAGCAGGCGATCCACCGAAGGGCGCGATGACGATAGTTTTTCCGTTGCGCGGGCCGATGGTCATGCCGACGCCGAAGTAGTGACCTTGCTGATCGTCGCGGAGATTTTGGAAATCCTTGGGATCGAAGAAATTCGAGTGCGGATCGAGGGTGCGCAGCATCCCGGGGATGGCGCCTTTATAGATACCTTTGTCGGCAGTGACCGGCTCGGCGGCGTTCTTCTCCACTACTTCGTAGACCTTGGTGAACTGCTTGATGGATGTTTTGAGATCCTCTTCGGGGCCCGAAGTGGCGGCGGAGACGCCGGTAAGTCCAGGGCCGAGTATTCCGCCTAGGACGGAGCAAAAGAGAACGGTTAAAATTGCGAAAAGAAGGGGCCTGCGGCGCGCCATCGGTACCTCGCTGATTCTAGTATAGCGGAGGGCGGGGGGTGGGATTCGGGATTGGGGTTTAGGGATTAGGGTTTAGGGATTGGGGTTTAGGGATTGGGGATTGGGGATTGGGGATTGGGGATTTGGGATTGGGGGCTCGGGACTTGGGGCTCGGGGCTTGAGGCTCGAGACTCGGGACTCGGGGCTCGGGACTTGGGACTCGGGATTCAGTGGACGGAACGGTTCGTGGTTGCGCTTCCTTGCGGTCGCGGTTCGGTTAGGGCTTCGCAGACTGGCGGGATACTTTGCCGGCCTTCGCTTCTTCGAGTGAGATGTGATAGGTGTCGAGCGTGTTGCCGAGGATCTGGTCGATGGAGATTTTGGCGGCGTTCCAGGTGACCAGGGCGCCTAATACAGAGGATTCGGCCACCGACAAATCGCGCTGGGTTTGAGTGACGTTGTAGGGCGTGGAGGCTCCGAGGGCGAATTTCTTCTGTTCGGAATCCAGGAGTTGTTTGGCTAATACGCGATTGCGCACCGATGCCTCGTAACGGGCTCGGGATTGCTGCAGCGCCACTAAGGCATTCATCAGGTCCACTTGTACCTGGTTCAGATCGCGCTGGATGGTGAGCTGGGTTTGGCGGAGCGTGAGCTGGTCGATTCCGTAGTCGGCTTGCGCCTGACGATTTTTGAGCGGAGCTTGGAAGAAGAATCCGC
>DATGIH010000366.1:0-3874 GCA_035295865.1 Bryobacteraceae bacterium | reverse complement strand
GTCCGCAATATATGACCAAATCTCAAAAATATCCGCTTGGGCAAGACGGGTAAGAGCGTAACCGCTCATCGTTTGGCTGAACGCCAAGCTTCCTTCACCGCGTGAATTTCTTTGCGGACCTGCGCACCGTCGATAATCTCTCCACGCTCGGACTGCAGATAACCTTCTTCGACATGAGCAGACAAAGCTCTCCGTTCCCACGGTCTGATACTGACCGTCCACCTCTCTCCTACTCTTTCCGATTCCCGTTCATTCGCGTTCATTCGCGGCTGAGATTTTTTTCCTTGACATAGCCAATGAGTTATATAACAATAAAGTTATATAAGGCATGCGCCTCGATTCAACATTCGCCGCCCTCGCCGATCCCACCCGCCGCGCCATCCTCGCGCGGCTCGCCCTGGGTGAGGCCACAGTCTTGGAACTCGCTAAGCCTTTTGAAATGAGCCAGCCGGCGATCTCCCGGCATATCAAAGTCCTCGAAGCGGCAGGACTCATCACCCGCCGAGTGGAAGGCTCCAAGCGGCCCTGTAAGCTCGCCAGAAAAGGTATCGATGAAATCGACCAGTTCCTCGGCATGCTCCGAGATGCGCTCTCGCGCAATTACGAGCGGCTGGACCAGGTTCTCGCAGAAATGAAAACAGAAAGGGACAAACCATGAGCAAACTAACCATGAAAACGGAAGGCGATACCCACATCGTCGTCACCCGTCACTTCGCGGCATCGCCCGAAGCGATCTACCGCGCGCATCTTGAACCGGAAATCGTCCAGAAATGGCTACTCGGACCCGAAGGTTGGACCATGCCGGTCTGCAACATCGATGCGCGGCCCGGCGGCAAATTCCGTTACGAATGGTTCAACAGCAGTAAGAACCAGGGGTTCCATCTCACTGGTGAATTCGTGGAACTGCAGCCCCACAGCAAAATCGTCCACGTGGAGCGAATGTTTCTGCCGAACCAGACGCCGGACAATCACGTCGAAACCAGTTTCATCCCCGATGGTGCCGGAACCCTCATGACCATCCGCATGACCGTCCCGGACGCTAAGACTCGCGCCGCTATGCTAGCCACCGGCATGGAGCACGGAATGGAAGCGAGCTATGTGCGCCTGGAAGGCGTGATTTAATTTTCATGGATGGGCGAAACGGCCGGCCTATCCGTCACGTCCTTGACCCAAGGGTTGCATAGCGCCTAAAATAGAGTCCAGACTCGGAATAGGCCTTCGGTGGTGATTTGTATGAAAAGAAAGCTCTTTGTCCTTTGCGCTTCAACCGCTTCGGTTTCTTTGACGGCGCTGGTTGGGCTAGCAGTTGCTCAGTCGGACGCCGACAAAAAGCCGGCCTCGGACGCGCCGGCCAAAGAGACGGTCGCCAAGCCGATGACCGAGAAGCAGCGCAAAAAGCAAGAAAAGAAGCTGCAAAAAGAGCTCGAAACTCCCTACAAGAAGTGGCTCAACGAAGACGTCGGCTACATCATCTCGGACGAAGAAAAACAAGCCTGGAAGCGGCTCTCCACAGACGATGAACGCCAGCAGTTTATCGAACAGTTCTGGCTGCGACGCGACCCAACTCCCGACACCGAAGAAAACGAGTTCAAGGAAGAGCACTACCGGCGCATCGCGTACGCCAATGAACGATTTGCTTCGGGAATTCCCGGATGGAAAACGGATCGCGGCCGGATCTACATCATGTACGGTCCGCCGGATGAAATTGAAGACCACTCCTCGGGCGGCAGCTACCAGCGTCCCATCGAAGAAGGCGGGGGTGAAACATCCACCTATCCCTTCCAGCAATGGCGTTATCGCTATATCGAAGGGATCGGCACCAACATCATCATCGAATTCGTCGATCCCACCATGTCCGGCGAGTTCCACATGACTATGGACCCGTCGGAAAAAGACGCGCTGCTCTATGTCCCCAACGCCGGACTCACTATGTCCGAGCAGATGGGAATGTCGAACAAAACGGACCGCTTTAATCGCACCGACGGTACACACCTCGGCGTAGGCACCCAGCCACTGCCGGCCAGCATGAACGAATTCGAACGGCTGGAACAGTTCGCCAAGTTGCAGAAACCGCCGGCCGTCAAATTCAAGGATCTCGACGCGGTAGTTAGCTCCAACATCCGCTACAACACGCTGCCCTTGAAGGTCCAGGCGGATTATATGCGCGTCACCGATTCCACGGTGCTGACATCCATCACGGTGCAACTCCAGCGCAAGGATCTGCAGTTCCAACAAAAGGATAAAGTCGCTACCGCCACCGTGAACATCTACGGACGCATTACTTCGATTGCGGGCCGCGTGGTGAACTACTTCGAAGACGTGGTTACGGTGCCAGTGCCGGTCGAGTTGCTAGGCAAAGCGATCGAGGGTTCATCCATTTATCAGAAAGCGATCCCGCTCCCTGCCGGCATGTACCGCCTGAACGTCGTCGTGAAGGACATCGTCGGCGGCAACATGACCACCTATCCGATGGCGCTCAACGTTCCGCGCTTTGAAGAGGAAAAGCTGGCGTCGAGCAGCCTGATCCTGGCAGATCTCATCGAAAAGGTGCCAACGCGGAGTATCGGAACCGGCCAGTTCGTCATCGGCGACACCAAAATCCGGCCGCGCATGGGCGATACTTTTGAGCGCAATGAGAAGCTCGGTATTTATATGCAGTTCTACAATTTCGGTCCGGATGAGAAAACCAACAAGCCGAACGGCTCTATCGAATACGAGATCACAAAAGCCGGCACCGAGAAGCCGGTGCTGGATTATACCGAAGAGGTAAATCAGATTCCGGGAGCCTCCGCGGCCCAAGTCACTGTGGAAAAGCTGCTGCCTCTCCAGGCGCTCGATCCGGGGCAGTATACGCTGAAGATGAAGGTGGTGGACAAGAACCGGAACCAGACCTTGACACCCACCGCCAACTTTACCGTTAAGTAAGGTAAGCTGTAGGTGTAGTTAGATAAGGCACAGAATAGGCCCTAAGGAACAATCCGCGGGGAGAATGACAGGTCGACTAAATTTCGCTGTCAGTTTCGTGGCGTTGCTGGCGTCGGCGCCAGTTTCTCGTGCAGTTACTCCCGCAATCGCCGCCGGCAGTATCGCCGGATTTGTGCGCGACTCCACCGGCGTACCGCAGATGGGCGCTTCCGTCCTGCTATTCAATCGCTACGAGCGATTGATCCAGCGAACCCTCACCAATGAGCGCGGCCTTTTCGGATTTACCTCCCTCACGCCGGATGTTTATTCCGTCCGCGTAAGCTTGGCGAGTTTCGTACCCGCGATGAAGCAGAAAATTGCCGTGCAGCCTGGCGTGCAAAGTTTGCTCTACGTCGACCTGGCCAGCGTCCTTAGTTCGATCGAACTGGTGTACGCGCCACCTGGGCAAAGCGCTTTGATGAGCGACGACTGGAAATGGACTTTGAAAGCATCTTCCTCCACTCGTCCGATTCTGCGTTTTCTTCCGGATGAGCCCGCCGATCCAAGCGACAAGCCGCCGGCCGAGCCCGCATTCTCGGAAACCTACGGGGTTCTGAGAGTGTCCGCGGGCGATCCTGGTTCACTCGGCGGCAGTTCGTCTCAAACGGATCTCGGAACCGCATTCGCGCTCGCCACTTCGCTCTTCGGACGCAATCGCCTTCAACTCAGCGGCAATGTCGGCTATAGCGCAGGCGCGGCGATGCCCGCCTCCGGGTTCCGGACCAGTTTCAGCCGCGACGGATTCGGACCCGAAGTCGCCGTGACCATGCAGCAGGTTTATCTGCCGGGCCGCACGGGTCCCACGGTAGCGCCCGGACAACAGGAAGGTGCGCCGGCCATCCGGACACTTACCGTCGGAATGCACGACAGCCGCGAGATTGGCGAAAATTTGCGCTTCGACTATGGCGCC
>DATGIH010000365.1:0-28434 GCA_035295865.1 Bryobacteraceae bacterium | reverse complement strand
AATGCCGGGAACTCGCTTCCACGGAATTCGCTTGCGAACGAGCGGAAGCGGCTCGAGTTCCGCTACTTTTGGAACTCTGCGGAAAGCTGGCGCTACGGCGCGGGAAATGTTGGTGAGCGCGGCGGCAGAACGATGGGGCGTGGAGCGATCCGCGTGCCGGGCGGAACTTGGTTTTGTGCTGCATCCGGCGTCGGGCAGGAAGTTGTCCTATGGAGAACTCGCTTTAGCCGCCAGCAGACAACCGGTTCCAGCGAATCCGGCGTTGAAAGATCCGAAGGACTTCCGGTTGATAGGAAAACGCGTGCGCCGCTTGGACGCGCCTGCAATCGTGAGAGGACAAGCCGTGTATGGTTTGGACGCCCGCACGCCTGGAATGCTGACTGCGGTGATGGAGCGCTGCCCGCACATCGGCGGAAAAGTGAAATCATTCGATGCGCGGGCGGCGCTCGCTGTTCCGGGCGTGCGGCAGGTGGTTCCGATTCAAAGCGGCATCTACGGTGGAGTGGCTGTGGTTGCTGATCACACCTGGGCCGCGATGAAGGGACGGGAGGCCTTGCGCGTCGTTTGGGATCGCGGTCCGGAAGGCGAATTTGATTCGAACGCGTTTGCCGAGTCTCTAAAATCCGCCTTCGCGCTGGATGGATATCCGATCCGGCGAGAAGGAGATGTTTCGAAAGCTGCGGCCAGCGCGGAAAAAGTCGTAGAAGCGGTGTATGAATATCCGTTCCAGGCCCACGCTCCTGTGGAACCGATGAACTGCATCGCGGATGTGCGCAAGGATTACTGTGAAGTTTGGGCTCCCAGCCAAACACCCGAAACGGCGTTCCAGAACATCGCGAAGAAACTGGGCTTGCCGCGGGATGCCATAAAGATCCACACCACTCTGTTGGGCGGCGGATTCGGCCGGCGGCTGTTCGTGGATTACGTGGATGAAGCGGTGGAGCTTTCCCAAGCCATTGGCAGACCGGTGCAGTTGGTTTGGTCCAGGAGCGATGACATGCGCAATGGCTTCTTCCATCCGGCAAGCGCGGAACATATGACCGCCGCGCTACAACAAGGCCGCGTGGTGGGCTGGCAGCACAAATCCGTGGGTTCGGATTTGTCGATGTTCGGCCTGCCGAGCGCCGAGGAAAAGAAGGACATGGCGCGCTATGCCAATGACGAATCGCCTTGGGGCGCGTTCGACACTTTCTACAATTTTCCCTCGCTGAAAGTGGATTACGTTCCGTTGGATAGTCCGGTGCCCTCGGGCGCCTGGCGGGCCGTGGAATATCCGTCGCGTGTTTTCGCCCGGGAATCGTTCCTGGATGAAGTGGCGCATGCGCTGGGCAAAGATCCGCTGGAACTGCGGCTGGAACTTTTGCAACCAGGCGACAAGCTGAAGCTCGGTGAACAAGTGATCGACCGCGCACGGATGATTCACGTCCTGGAAGTGATGCGCGCGAAATGCGATTGGGCGAAACCGGTGCGGCTGGCGGGCCGATTGGCGGGCCGGGGCTTAGCGATCAGCACCTACCACGCAGGAAGCTACATGGCGCAAGTGGCCGAAGTGTCCTTGGCGGAAGACTTCAGCGATCTCCGCGTGCATCGGATGATTTGCGTGTTCGATTGTGGTTTGGCGATTAATCCGGCCGGTTTAGAAGGACAAGTGGAAAGCGGAATTACGTGGGGACTTTCCGCCACGCTCCACGGCAAAATCGATTTTCGGCGCGGGACGGTGCAGCAGTCGGGTTATCACGATTTCCGCGTGATGCGCATGAACGAAATGCCGGCGGTTGAGACCCACATCATTCCAAGCTCGGCGCCTCCCGCCGGATTCGGTGAGCATGCGGTGCCCCATGTGGCGCCTGCGGTTGCAAATGCGATTTTTGCCGCGACGGGAAAGCGGATTCGCAAGTTGCCCATCCCGGCATCGCTCGGCGCCTGAGCTTTCGCTTCACCAATCTCGCGGCTTGCCGAGCCGACTGGCTAAAATCGTTATATGCTCAAGTCCACGATTTTCCGCGAGAACGACATTCGCGGCATAGCCGATTCCGAACTCCTCAGCCCCGATATCGAACTGCTGGGACGCGGATTAGGCACTTATTTGATCCGGCGTAGCGGCGGAAAGAGGATTCACATCGGCCGCGATTGCCGCCTCAGTTCCGACCGGCTTCGCGACGCGCTGGTGAAGGGCTTTTTGGCCGCCGGCGCCGAAGTGTACGACGTCGGGATGGTTCCGACACCGGTGCTTTATTACTCCTCGCACCATTGGAACGCGAATGGCGCCGTGATGATCACGGGCAGCCACAACCCGCCGGAGTACAACGGATTCAAAACAGTTTGCGGCCCGGACACATTGCACGGCGAATCGATCCGCGAAGTGTGGCACTTGATCGAGAAGCAGGATTTCGAAAAGGGAACGGGGAAGCTCAGTTCGCTGGATGCATCTACGCCATATGTGGACGAAGTTGCTTCGCAGTTTCATTTCAAGCGGCGGATTAAGGTGGTAGCGGACGCGGGCAACGGAACAGCGGGACCGGTTTTGCATCGTCTCTTCGAAACACTCAACCTGGATGCCACCGAACTTTACTTCGAGATGGATGGAACGTTTCCGAATCATCACCCAGACCCGACGCTACCGGCCAATCTGCGCACGCTGATTGAAAAAGTGAAGGAAACAGGCGCGGAGCTCGGCATCGCCTTCGACGGCGATTCCGATCGCATCGGCGCGGTGGATGAAAAAGGCAACGTTATCTACGGCGATTACCTGATGATGATTTATGCGCGTGAGGTGCTCAGCCGCAAGCCTGGCGCGACGTTCATCGGCGAGGTGAAATGCTCGCAGTTGATGTACGACGAGATTAACAAAATGGGCGGCAACGCCATCATGTACAAAACCGGCCATTCGTTGATCAAGGCCAAGATGAAGCAGGAACATGCGGAACTGGCGGGCGAGATGTCCGGCCACATGTTCTTCGCCGACCGTTACCACGGCTATGACGATGCGCTGTACGCCGCGTGCCGCTTGATCGAAATCGTGGCGCAATCCGGCAAGCCGCTGTCGGCGCAAATGGAAGGATTGCCGCGCATGGTCTCGACGCCCGAAATTCGCGTGGATTGTCCGGACGAAGTCAAATTCGAAGTGGTGGCGCGCGTGGCCGAGCACTTTAAAAAGATTCGTAAGACCGTGGATATCGACGGTGTGCGAGTGCTCTTTCCCGAGGGCTGGGGCCTGCTGCGCGGATCGAACACGCAGCCGGTTCTGGTGATGCGCTTTGAAGCAACGAGCGAGCGTCTGCTCAAGGAGTATCAAAGCGAAATGGAGCAGGCGCTCGAAGAAGCGCGGTCGGCGGTTTCCGCCTAGGCTTCCGATGGCCGCTTCGCGCGAATCCGCGATCCGATTTATCGTCGCGCTCGGCGCCATCAGCCTGTTCGCAGACGTAACCTACGAAGGCGCGCGGAGCGCCAATGGACCGTTTCTCGGATCGTTGGGCGCGAGCGCCGCGATTGTCGGAATCGTTTCGGGCGCCGGCGAATTTGCCGGCTATTTGCTGCGGTTGTTTTCCGGAATCGCCGCCGATCGTACGCGAGCCTATTGGAGGCTCACCATCGTTGGCTATTTCATCAATCTACTCGCGGTGCCTTGCATGGCGCTGGCGGGCCATTGGACGGTCGCGGCTGCCTTGATCATCGCCGAGCGCGCTGGCAAAGCCATCCGGACGCCGGCGCGCGACGTGATGCTTTCGCAAGCATCGAAAATCGTCGGCCGGGGGTGGGGATTCGGGCTGCACGAATTCATGGATCAGTTGGGAGCGTTCGTGGGGCCGCTCCTGGTTGCATTCGTATTGGCGAGAACGCACCGCTACTCTCAGGCGTACGCGGTGCTGGCGATTCCAGCAGGTCTGGCGCTCGCCAGTTTATTTACCGCGATCAAGTTCTATCCGGATCCTTCCCGCTTCGAGGAATCGAAAGGCGCGGCTGTTACTGCGTCCGGGTTGCCGCGCGCTTTTTGGATTTATATGGCCGCCGCGGGACTGCTCGCGGCCGGTTTCGTGGATTTTCCCTTGATCGCGTTTCACTTCAATAAAACCTCGCTCGCGCCGCAGGCTGAAATCCCAATCTTCTATTCGGCTGCCATGGGCGTGGAGGCGATCACGGCGCTGGTCTTCGGAAAACTGTTCGATCGGATGGGCATGGCGGCCTTGATTCTCGGTGTTGTGTTTTCCGCCGCATCCAGCCCGTTGGTGTTTTTCGGATCGTTCTATGCCGCGTTGGCAGGCATGGCGCTCTGGGGCGCGGGCATGGGGGCGCAACAATCGCTGCTGCGCGCGAAGATCGCCGATCTGGTTCCAGCCGAGCGCCGCGGATACGCCTACGGGATTTTCAATACGGCGTACGGGGTTCTGTGGTTCGCAGGCAGCAGCGCGATCGGGATTCTGTATGGACAATCGCTTACTTCCGCGGTGGTCTTCGCGATGGCGGCACAACTGGCGTCGATCCCGCTATTGTTAATGGTTGGGAGGAAGTCCGCTTGAGAAAAATGCTGGTCATTCTGCCGCTTTTGCTGCTGGCAGGATGCGCTCGCCCGCCGCAACTTTCTACTACGATCAATATCCAAAAGAAATCGGATAATCTGATTCTGGTGACGCTGAAGGTGGCGAATACGGAGAACTCGGTCACTACTCCGATCAATGTGGAAGTGATCGCGCAGGCTCGCACCAACGGGCGTTGGGAGAAACCAGATACATTGCTGCATCCGGCGGCCTTTGTGCTGAATCGACAGGAGCAGCGGGAGATTACAAAATATTGGAAGGTCCAGGCTGACGGCGTGCGCACGACCGTGGTCATCAAGGAGCAGGAAACGGGCCACGTGTTGAAGAGCGAGAAAGCGGAGAAGGTTTTCTAATGGATTCCGCGGCGAAGCAGTTGGATGGGTTCATCGCGAAGTTCGATCCCGCGATGGCGAAACTGATCCGATCCATCCGCGCGGCGCTGCGTAAGCGATTTCCGACAGCTCATGAGCTGGTTTACGACAACTACAACTTCTTCGTGATCGGCTATTCACCCACGGAACGCCCGACCGATTACATCGTGTCGCTGGCGGCGAATTCGAAGGGAGTGGGCTTGTCGTTCAATCACGGCGCGAGTTTGCCGGATCCGAAGAAGATCTTGCTGGGGCAAGGAAAGCAGAACCGATTCATCCGGCTCCCGAACGCGGCTGAGTTGAAGAAGCCGGAAGTAGAAGCGCTTCTGTGCGCGGCGGTTGAAGACGCCAAGCCATTGCCGGCGAGTGGAAAAGGAAAATTGATCGTCCGATCAGTTTCGGCCAAACAGCGGCCACGGAAGTAAGTTATGCGCATTATCACGCGCTGGTTCATCGGTTCCGCGATCGGCATTTTCTTGGCGTTTGCTCAATCCCAGGACGTTTGGAGAGATATTGACGGCCGGGTGGTCGACGATACGGGTGTTGGTGTAGCCGATGCGATGGTTGTTGCATCAGGGTCCGGTTTTCGAGGATGGGCGGCCGTGAAGGAAGATGGTTCATTTCATCTCAGGACCGCGGGACTCTTTCTCAGCATTCGTCACTCCGGATCAAAGGCGGTTCTCCTGAGAACAGCCGACCTAACCCAACCGGTTCGTATCATTTTGGATCAAGCAAGCGAAAGCACGCGAAAAATGCCACCTTGCGATTCGAATCGACAGATTGGAGGGGCTCTGAGAATTGATCCTGGCCGACACCGCCACAAGGGACCTGTTAACGGAGAACACGACTTCCATTGGTACGTGAGTATCGATAACAGCACGCTTCATATCGTGGACGGTTATGCCTGGCACGCAGGGCTCCCGTTGGAGGAATGGCTTTCGGGTTCCGAGAGCATTTCGGTCGCGAGTTGGGAATTCGAGAACATCGTTGGTCTTGATCTTTCAGGAAGAACGCGGGATGGAAAACGTTGGCGGTGGCTAGGCGCGCCAATCGCGGACGCGATTGAATATCATGAGGCAACGCCTGAGGCCGCCGATGTCTTCGATGGGATAATGAAGTCCGCGTGCTTTGGGTCGGACACTTTCCTCAAGAAATAGCTGCTGACAATCTCGCGTTTAGCCTGGTTAGCGAACGACGATCAAGAAAGCCGGCGATCGAATCTCAATGGTTCGGCTCACTCGGCTGACGATCCAAAAGTATCGGGAGCGTGGGCGGCAACGGACTCTCGAATGACACTGACCACCAGTTTTTTGCGCTTGGTTTTTGTGGTACGCCGAGCGAGCTTTGGGTTACGCCCCATACCTTTACGGCAGCGCTTCCGGCACTACATCAACGACGACAGCTCTCTCCAACCCAACCCCTGCGACTCCGCAACGCCAGGATACGTAATGTGACCGCCATACGTATTCACGCCTTCGCTGATCGCGGGATTCTCCTTGCACGCGCGCTCCAGGCCTTTGGCACATAGCTCGGCCAGGTAGGGGAACGTTGCGTTGGTCAGTCCAAACGTGGATGTGTGTGGAACGGCCGCCGGCATGTTCGAGACGCAGTAGTGAAGTACTTCGTCGACGTAGTAGATGGGATCAGTATGCGTCGTAGCGTGAGAAGTTTCGAAGCAGCCGCCCTGATCGATGGCGACATCCACCATGACTGCGCCCTTCTTCATCCCTTTGAGCATGTCGCGGCGGACCAATTTCGGCGCCGATGCGCCCGGAATCAGAACCGCGCCGATCACCAGATCCGCCGTTCGCAGCGACTCGCGAATGGTGAGGCTGTTGGATGCGAGCGTCACTACTTGCGAGCTGTAAATATCGTCGAGTTCGCGCAAGCGTTCGAGGTTGCGATCGATGATGGTGACGTGCGCGCCCAGCCCGACCGCCATTTTCGCCGAGTTGTGACCCACCACTCCGCCGCCTAAAATCAGAACCGACGCCGGCGCTACACCGGGAACTCCGCCGAGGAGCACGCCGCGTCCTCCGTTCGGCGCTTCCAAATACTGAGCGCCAACCTGGACCGCCATACGGCCGGCAACTTCGCTCATCGGAGTGAGCAACGGTAGCGATCCATCCGATTCGCGGATGGTCTCGTAGGCGACCGAATTCACGCCGCTCGCCGTCAACTTCTGAGTCAGCTCCGGCAGTGGCGCCAGGTGCAGATACGTAAACAGGATCAGGCCGCGCCGGAAATGCGGATATTCCGAGGGCTGCGGCTCTTTCACCTTCACCACGAGGTCCGCTTTGGACCAGACGTCAGCCGCGTTCGACAGAATCTCGGCGCCGGCGTCGCGATAATCCTGATCGGGGAGCGAGCTGCCTTTGCCCGCGTTCGTCTCCACCAGAACCGTGTGGCCCGCCTCACGCAGCGCAATGACGCCGCTGGGGACCAATCCGACGCGCGTTTCGTGGTCTTTTACTTCCTTGGGGACGCCGACGATCATCTCTGGAGATCCGGCTTGGGCGCTTCCGGTGGAGCAGGCGGGGCTTGGTTCTGCGCAGTCATCCGTTTCGGACCCAGGCCCATGGCAATCAACGAAAGCGAGTTTATTTTACCGTCCGGCGTCAGGTTCTGATCTGCCTGGAATCGCTTGAGCGCTTCGGTGGAATCAGCGTTCCACTCGCCATTGGCCTCGCCGTGCAGATATCCTCTGTCAGCCAGCGCCTTCTGGATTTCTTTGTAGCGATCGGGAGTCGGCGCTTGCTGCGACGATCTGCGTGCCTTCGGCGCTTTGTATTTGCTCTTCGGACTCTTGTACTTCGGGGCTTTATATTTCGGCGAACTGGATTTCGCGGCCTTGTACTTGGGCGCTTTCGACTTCGGCGCTTTGCTCGAAACCTTGTGGACCTTTTGCTTGGGTGGTTTCGTGGTGGTCGCGGCTGACGCGGCAAGAGCAAGGCTCGCGGCCAGGATGATGAACTTTTGCACCAACGTTTATTCTACCCGATTGGCTTCCGAGTGTTTCGTGCCCGATGTAGGATAATAGCCTTAAGTTCGGAGGCGTAACGGAGATTACATTCAACTATGCGCTGGTTGCACATGTGTCCCGTCAAGTTAGCAGTTTTGTTCTGCGGCGCTTCTGCCGCGCTTCACGCACAATTGCCTGCAATACATTTGCACGGCGTCGTCAACTCAGCCAGCTTTCTCGCGCCGGGCTTGCCCGCAGGGTCGATTGCGCAAGGATCGATCTTCACCATTTTCGGATCCGCGCTCGGACCCGCGGCCGGCGTACAGGTATCGTCATTTCCGCTGGGAAACACTTTGAGCGGCGTGTCCATCACGGTGACGCAAGGCTCGACCGTCGTTAACGCGATTCCGCTCTACGTCCGGCAGGATCAGATCAACGCTTTGATGCCCTCGAATGCCCCGCTCGGATGGGTCTCGGTCCGCGTGACGCACAATAACGCGTTCAGCAATCCATCGCCTGTTTATGTGGTGCACGATAGCCCGGGCATTTATACATCCACTGGATCGGGCGGCGGCGAAGCAGCGGTGTCGAACGTCGAAACGAACGGGACTCTCACGCCGAACTCCAATAAAGCGTCCGCCAAGCCGGGGCAAACGGTACAGATGTTTCTGACAGGACTCGGACCGATCACGACGCCGGACAATCAGGCGCCCCCGGCGAATAGTCCAACGACTCCGGTTGAAGTGTGGGTGGGCGGGATTTCCGCGACCGTCACTTACAGCGGACGGTCACCCTGTTGCTCGGGCCTCGACCAGTTCGATTTCGTAATTCCCAACAACGCCCCTACGGGCTGCTGGGTGCCGATCCAGATTCGGACAACCAAAGCGAATTTGAGCAACGGCGTGAGCATGGCGATCGCAGCCAAGGGAGGCGCCTGCGGCGATCCGGAAAATCCGCTGACATCCGGGATCGTGAACGGCGGCGCGATCGGCGAGCTTTGGCTCACGCGATCCGCGGTTCATCAGGATGTCGGCTTGACCAATCCGATCGACATCATTGGCGACACTTTGGATTACATCGCCCAAAAACAGCCGGGTGGGCCGTTTGTATCTCCGCCGATGCTGGCGGCGCCTCCGCCGGGCACGTGCGCGCTTTACGGTGGGATCGGCGATTATTGGGGCACCGGAAAACTGGCCGACGCTACGTCTTTCACTGCCCTGGATGCAGGCTCGGCGTTCACGGTCAACGGTCCGGGCGGCAAGCAGACCGTGTCGCTCGCGTTCAATACCGCGCCACTCGGTTCGCAAATGCCGATCTGGCAACAGCCGAATACGTTGTATCTGGCTCCAGGCAACTACACAGTTTCCGGGACGGGCGGAGCGGATGTCGGCGGCATCAATGTTTCTATTCCGGTGGCAGCGCCGCTCACTTGGACCAATCGCGATCAGACGACAAACGTCTCGCGCAGCCAGCCCCTGACGGTGAGTTGGTCGGGGGCACCGAGCGGACATGGAGTCGCAATTCTCGGCGAAAACTCGGATCTGCGAACCAACTCGAGCGCGGTCTTTTACTGCGTGGCGCCGGCGGGTGCGACCAGCTTCACCATTCCGCCTCAGGTGCTGGCGTTTATTCCACCATCGCGGCCCAATCCGCTCGATTCCACAGGCATCATTTTTGTCATCTCTTCCAGTTCCGTATCGCTCAGCGCAAAAGGGCTGGACGTGGGACTGGCGTCGTCCACATATAAGACCGGAAAGACGGTGGTGTTTCAGTAGGAGGATGGCATGAAGCGAAAGATTCTTAGCGTTGCAGCCGTGATCCTCATGTCCTCCCAAGTGCGCGTCTCGGGCGCCGATTGCCCGAACCCGCCTCCGCCGTTTCCCGATCAAAAGGGAAGTCCGGTTCCGATCCACTGGAACGCCGACATGTGTGAAGACGATCTGCACTGGCATTACGTGATCATCAACCGCTATCAGGTTGGTCCATTCACGTTCGGAGGCAAGGCAGCTGACAAGAATCCCTACTACGATCAGGACAGCGGAAAGAAATGCTGCAACAAAGGGGAGATCGTGTTCATGAACGGGGCAGCCGTGAAGGCGCACGACAGCTCGAAATCGGATTGTCCGAGCACGAACGAGAGTGGCGGACCGCAGAATACGGCGAACAGCATGGCGCCCGATCCTCCTCCGCCGCTGCCTTACCGGACTTTCGCGATTCCACCGCTCACGTTCGGAGACGCCGCGCTTACCTTCGTCCCGCAATGCAACGCCGCCGCCGGCCCAACCGCGTTTCATGTTGTTCATTTGGACGACGTAGTGACGCGCATCAATCAATGCACGGAAGCGACCATCGCGGCGATTAAAGTCCCTAGCAATCCGCTGGAGGTGCAGGTCACGCCGGACGCGAAATGGGCAATCGTGACCAGCTACGACAATGCCATCAGCTTCATCGACACCAGCACCAATCAAGTCGCGAAGGTAATTCAAACGGATTTCGACACGTTCCCGTCAGGAATCTCGATATCGCCCGACGGCTCGTTCGCGCTGGTCACCAGCTACATCGACAACAACCCGGCGTTGCTTGTGATTGACGTGCCGAATCAAGCCATCAAGAGCAGAATTCCGCTGCCACTTGCTTTCCCCCAATCCGTTTTTCTGAATCCGGACGCGACGCTCGCCTGGGTGACCTATCCGTTTGGAGGCGCAGTGGAGGTGGTGGATGTGATGACGGGCAACATCAACCAGAGCATCCCGGTGACACAGCCCTTGCACGTGGTATTCAATGCCACGGGCACCGTAGCGTACATATCCAGCCAAGGGCCGGGTTCAGTGCTGGTTGTGGATACCACGACCTATTCGATATTGAAGAACATCCCCACAGGATTGGGCGCGAGCGACCTGCAACTCAGCCCGGATGGCGGCATCCTCACGGTGGGAAATTGGCAGGGCAATTCGATCAGCGAAATAGACACGTATGACTTGACGCTGATAAAGACGATTCCGCTCGGCGGCCCACCGATTGGCGTCGCGCTAGTGCCCATTCAATAAGATCGAACCAATCCCTGTTTGATATCGTCTACTTCTCGAGGGCGAGGAGATGCGATGACGCTTTCCACCGATTTTCGACATGCCGTAAGGATCCTAAGACGGGACCCGGCCGCATCCGGTCTGATCGTGGTTACGTTGGCGCTGTGCATTGGCGCTAACACGGCCATTTTCAGCGTAGTGGACGCCATCTTACTTCGGCCCCTGCCTTTTCCGGAGCCGAACCGCTTGGCCCGTGTGGTAACGCACTTCAGAGCCAAGGGCGCTGAGGGCGATAATGTCGGACAAAACGGCCGGGCGTGGGAGCTGGTGCGGGATAACGCGACATTTCTGGACGCGGCGGTTTATTCCGACGGCGCTTCCGGCGTCAATCTCTCCGCCGCAGGCCACGTTCAGCACGTTCAACAACAGCGCGTAGGCGCTGGATTTTTCCGCGTGCTGGGCATTCTTCCGCAAGTGGGACGCGAGTTCACAGCGCAGGAAGATCACAAGGGCGGACCTCCACTCGCCGTACTGAGCCATTCACTGTGGAAGCAGATCTTCCAGGAAGATCCAAGAGCGGTGGGACAGAGCTTGTTGTTGAAAGGCGAACCTTACACCATCGTCGGCGTGATGCCAGAGAGCTTCCATTCCAATGTTCCAGCCGATCTTTGGACGCCGCTCCAAGCGAGCGCCAGCGGCGAAGGCGGCGGCACCAATTACGCTGTTGCGGCTAGATTGAAACCGGATGCAAGCTGGGCACAGGCCGATAGCCAACTGGAATCCATTGGATCGCCGTTGTTCAAGAACGCTCCGCCAGGCTCGATGGCGCGGCTGCATTTGATTTCGCTGCAGGATGGCGACACGCAGCAGCTGCGAAAGCCGTTGTTGATTCTATGGGGCGCCGTTGGATTGGTCCTGCTGATCGGATGCGCGAACGTAACGAGTATCCTGCTAGCCAAGGCTGCGACTAGATCGCGCGAAATCGCGACGCGCATGGCTTTGGGCGGGGGGCGCGGCGTGATCGTCCGCCAATTGTTGGTGGAATCGCTGGTGCTCGCCGCAATCGGCTGCGCGGCTGGCTTGCTGGTGGGCTATGCGGGACTTCAGGGATTGAAGAAATTGGCGGCCGATCAATATCAAATGGTGTCGTCCGCGCATTTAGACGCCAGGGTATTGCTGGTCACCGCGGTGCTTGCGCTGTTCGTCAGCGTCCTGGCGGGGATTTTCCCCGCGATTGAAGCGGGCGCGGTGGATTTGCGCAACGCGTTGAGCGAAGCCGGGGCGCGCGGAGTTTCCGGACGGCGCAAACGCTGGCCGCGCAGGCTGCTGGTATCGGGCGAAGTGGCGCTGGCCGTCATGCTGTTGATCGGCGCCGGATTGCTGGTCCGCACCGTCGCGCATCTCTACCAGTTGCACGCCGGGTTTGATCCGTCGCACGTCATTACCGCAAGCTTTTCGATGCAGGACGCAAGGTATGCGGAGGGCACTCGGGTAGCGCAGTTCTTCGATGCAGGGCTGGCTCGAATCGGCGCGCTGCCCGGAGTAGAATCCGTCGGGGCGAGTCTCACGCTGCCTTACCAACGAGGTTTGAATACGGGCGTGCGGCGGCTGGATGGTCCCCAGGCCGACACCGATTGGCAGATCACCAATTACGACTACGTGACGCCCGGATTTCTCGAAACACTCAAAGTTCCGTTGTTGCGCGGGCGCCTAATTCGCGCAAGCGATGGTCCGAAATCCGCGCCAGTTGCGCTGGTCACTGAAGCATTCGTGAAGCAATATTTGTCGCGCCAGGATCCGATCGGTAGCCACTTGGATTTCGGAAACAAAGAGGTCCGCGAAGTGGTGGGCGTAGTGGGGGACGTGCAGCAGAGTTCCGGTTTTGGCGATTTTGGACCGCTCGCGCCGGCACCGAACATCTATGTCCCCGTCGCGCAAGTGGACGCGGGGTTTTTGAAACTCGTGCATGTGTGGTTCGATCCGGCCTGGGTGGTGCGCGTGGCGGGAGCGCCGTCCGGCGTAATTCCCGGAATCCAAAACGCTGCTTCGGCCATCGATCCGATGATGCCGATCGCGGAATTTCGCACCTTCGACGATCTGCGGCGGCTCTCTGTATCGTCGGAACGTTTCCAGGCGACGCTGCTGGCTTCGCTCTCCGGATTGGCGCTGGTTTTGGCCATCGTGGGAATCTATGGGCTGATGTCGCAATCGGTGGTGGAACGGAAGCGCGAGCTCGGCATCCGAATGGCGCTCGGCTCAACCACGTCCGAAGCGATTCGGGAAGCCACGCTACCCGGAGTGTTTTTGGCGCTTTCGGGCGTCGCGGTGGGATGCATTCTTGCGGGACTATCGGCCAAGGTCTTTACCCATTTGGTTTGG
Organism: Bryobacteraceae bacterium; assembly: GCA_035295865.1. Taxonomy (GTDB): domain Bacteria; phylum Acidobacteriota; class Terriglobia; order Bryobacterales; family Bryobacteraceae; genus Palsa-89. The sequence continues at coordinate 15,161 of DATGIH010000365.1, read as the reverse complement.
GGCGTGACTACCACCGATCCGGGAACGTACTTGGCAGTCGCGGCAGGGTTGCTCATGGTGGCGGGACTGGCTAGCTTGATCCCGGCGCTGCGAATTACTCGCTTAAATCCGGCGGACACGCTGCGGGAAGAGTAGGCCTTCAGGCCGCAGCCGCGTTTCTAAACGCGGGCGCCCCTGGCTACAGCCAGTCTGCAGCGAGGATTGGATTGCCTCATATCCAATATGCTATTCTTAAGCTTTGCCCTTCTAAGAGGTTTCAGTGGATAGACTTACCCGAAAAGAATTGAAAAGCGACCGGTTCGCGCTGGAAGTGCAGCACAGCGTCGAATACGTTACGGAGCATCGCAAACAGGTTATGCGATGGGCGGGCGCCGGCGCCGCAGTGGTCCTGATTCTCGTCGCATTTTTCGTTTACCGAAGTTACGAGCGCAATGTTCGTCAGGAGAAACTGGCGGCAGCGATGCAGATCATGAACGCTACCATCGGCCCGTCGCAAAGCGATTACGCGGTCACATTTCCGACCACCGCCGAGCGCGACAAGGCAGCCAACAAGGCTTTCACTGAACTGGCCACCAAGTATTCCGGAACCGATGAAGGAGCGCTGGCTGAGTTTTACCTGGGGACAACCGCAGCGGACGCGGGCAACATCGACGAAGCGGCGAAGCGTTACAAAATCGTAGTGGATGAGGGCAGCGCCCCTTACGCTTCGATGGCGAAGTTGTCCTTAGCGCAGATTTATGCGGCGCAGGGCAAACAGTCAGAAGCCGAGAAACTAATCCAATCTGTGATCGATCATCCCACCGAGTTGGTCTCGAAGGAATCGGCGACCATTGCTTTGGCGAAGTTGGTAGCCGTGAAGGATCCGGCGCGCGCGCGCAAAATGCTGGAACCGTTGCGTGGCAGCCCGCGAAGCGGCGTCAGCCGCGGCGCCCTCAACGCTCTCGACGACCTTTCTCAAAAGAATTGATCGCTTCCACCGCCTGCTTGCGTTTTCCCGTGGCTCAGAGCCGCGGACGGCGCTACCCGGAACTTCCCCATCCTTACCGCAACGAATTCCAGCGCGATCGCGACCGCATTATTCATTCGCGTGCCTTTCGACGGCTGGAAAACAAGATGCAGGTTTTCCCCGCCGGTATATCGGATCATTTTCGCAACCGGCTCACGCACACTATTGAAGTAGCTCAAATCGCTCGCACCGTGGCTTCCGCGCTTGGATTGGATGAGGATCTCACCGAGGCCCTCGCGCTCGGCCACGATATCGGACATCCACCGTTCGCGCACGCCGGGGAAGAAGAGCTTGACCGGCAGATGCGCCGAGTGGGCGAACGATTCAACCACAACCTGCATGCGCTCCGCATCGTGGAATCCTTCGAGCATCGCTATGCCCGATTTCCGGGGATCAATCTCACGTTCGAGGTGCGCGAAGGAATCGTAAAGCATTCCCGTGATTTCGAAAAGGGCGAGAATCCGTCGCTGGATGAATATCTTCCGGGGCTGCGCCCGCCGCTCGAAGCGCAGTTGATCGACCTGGCGGACGAAATCGCGTACAACACGGCTGATTTGGACGATGCGTTTTCCGCGGGACTGTTCGAACTTTCCTCGATCCGAAACGCGGTGCCGGAATTTGAGCGCCGTTATCAGGAGATAGAGGGCCAGTTTCCAGGCGCATCCGAGAATGAGCGTTTCCAAGAAGTAGTCCGAGGGCTGGTGGATTGGCTGGTGTCCGGACTGATCGAAGGAACCACCGCGGCGGCTGCCGAGGCCGGCGTCTCCCAGACGCAGCAAGTGCGCGAACATCCGCGGCGAATCGCCGCTTTTACACTCGAGTCGCACGCGACCAATCGCCAACTGAAGCAGTTGCTCCATCACCAGGTTTATTACTCGGAACTGATGATGGAAGAGCGGCGCCGATCCTCGCGGATGCTGGCCGAGTTGTTCGAATTCTATGTAGCAAATCCGGCGCAGCTTCCGCCAAATTACGTGGAGTCGCTCGCCACCACACCGGTGCATCGCGTGGTGTGCGATTACATTGCCGGCATGACGGATGGTTTCTTCCTCAGACAGTACCAGAATGCAGTTTCTGGTTTCTAGTTTCTGGTTGCTGATAGGATGAATACGGCCATGAAATGTGAGATTTGCGGCACACGGAAGCCGCGCCGTTATTGTCCCGGGGTCGGCGGCGACATCTGCTCCATCTGCTGCGGCAACGAGCGGGAAGTCTCGGTGAATTGCCCGCTGGACTGCACCTACCTGGTGGAAGCTCGGCTCCATGAGAAATATCCCCCGGTCAAACCCGAAGAGATTCCCAACATGGATGTCCGTGTTTCGGAAGAGTTCTTGCGCGAACACGAACCACTGCTGATTTTTCTCGGCGCGAAGCTTCTGGAGGGGACGCTCGAAACCACCGGTGCGGTGGATACGGACGTGCGCGAAGCCTTGGAAACACTGATTCGCACGTACCGTACACTGCAGAGCGGCCTGTATTACGAATCCAAGCCCGCAAATCTGGTGGCGGCCGCTATTCAAGAAAAACTGCAGGCTGCGATCCAGGAGTTGCGCAAGGAAATGAGCGAGAAAGGGTCAACGTCCATCCGTGACGCGGAGATTCTGGGCGTTTTGGTGTTTCTGCAACGAGTCGGGCTGCATCAAAACAATGGACGGCCGAAGGGACGATCTTTCATCGATTACATGCGGGCACATTTCCCACAAAAGCAGGCGGGTCCATCGAGTGAGCCGTCTCTGATACAGGTATGACCGGATTCATTGTTTTCGGCCATGGATCGCGCGTGGAATCCGCCAATCAAGCGGTCCGGGATGTTGCGGCGCGCATGGCCGCATCCGGCGAACACATCGTGGAACCCGCGTTTTTAGAGCTCGGCCAACCGGATTTGGCGGAAGCAGCCGCTCGTTTGGCGCGCGCCGGTGTATCGCGGATCGTCGTGATTCCGTATTTCCTCACCCTTGGGACCCATCTGCAGCGCGATTTGCCGCGTCTGGTGGAAGAAGCTGCAAAATTGCTCGAAGGGAAAATTCAAATGGAAATTACGCCGCCACTGGATGGGCATCCGGCGCTGCTCGAAGCATTGCTCGATCGCGCAAGCCATGCGTTGGCGAGCGAAGGACATCCGGCATGAAGGCGCAATTGGTCTCGTCGTACGAACTGGCGCCGCAGGTCCACCATTTCCTGTTCCGCGTGCCCGAGGTGGAGCAGCTCCATTTCAAGCCAGGTCAATTCGTATCCTTCAACGAAGTGTTCAATGGCAAGAAGATCACGCGGCCGTATTCCATTGCGTCGCTTCCGGATGGGAACCGTTTCGAACTCTGCCTCAATCTTGTGGAGAACGGTGTGTTCTCGCATTTTCTATTCAACATGAAGCCGGGGGATTCCGTGGAGATGGGGGCGCCGCTTGGATTCTTCACGGTTCGAAATCCCACCAAAGAAGCCTTGTTCATCGCGACGGGCACGGGGATCGCGCCCTTTCGGCCCATGGTGCCGGATTATCTCAGCCATCCTCAGGCCGGTCCCTTGACGCTGCTTTTCGGGCTTCGGTACGAGAACAGCATTTACTATCGCGAAGAGTTCGAAAAAGCGGCAGTCAAGCACGCGAACTTTCAGTTCTGGCCCACGCTCAGCCGTCCCGAACCGTCCTGGACTGGACGTACCGGCCACGTTCAAGTACACTTGCTCGAAGCGATCGGCGATCGGCGCGATATGGATGTTTATATCTGCGGCCTGAAAGCGATGGTGGACGACGTTCGCGCCATTCTCAAAGGACTGGGCTTCGACCGCAAGCAAATCATTTTCGAGAAATACGACTGATGAACCGTAATCTAGTGCTGGCGATCGGCATGGTTTTGCTGTTCGCCGCCACCGTCGGAATCCTGCTCAACGTGATGCCCGGGCCGCACAAGCCGACGGATTATCTGGTGATGGGCGCGGCCGGTACGCTGCTTTGTTTGGTGCTTCTCTTCATCGTGCTGTTCACGAGTCCGGCGAAACCGGACAAAGAAAAGCCGGATTCCGAGTAGCTCAGCCGACTAGTTTCACTTCCACGGAGCGATAGACTTCCTTGGTCTGTTCCAGGCTTGCAAATTCCATGCCTGGCAATCGTGCGGACGCCGTGCCGGCAGCCACACCCCAGCGGACGCAATCGGGAAAATCCTTCTTTTTCGAGGCAGCCCATACAAAGGCCGCAGCCAGCGCGTCGCCGGCTCCAATGGGCGAGAGCGCATCGATGCGCGGTGGAAGAGCCTCCAGCATATTGCGCGAATCGAGCGCGACGACGCCGCGGCTGCCGAGCGACAGCAGCACGGACTCCGGGCCCATGGCCTTGATGCGAGTCACGGCATCCATGAAGTGCTGGCGCGTGATCAGCGCGCGATTCAACAATCGCTCAGCTTCCGGCTGATTGGGCATCACCACAGTGGGACCTGCCTCGACGCCTTCCACCAGTGCTTCGCCGTCCGTATCCAGCAGTGTTTTCACTTTGTGCTTGTGCGCCATGTGGATCAGCTTGGCGTAAAAATCGGTGGAGACATCGGGCGGGATGCTGCCGCATAACATCAACCACGTCGCGGATTTGAGACGGCTTTCCACGGCTTTTTCAACATCCGCCAATTCCGCCGCGGAAATGGGCGGACCCAATTCGTTTAACTTCACGGTTAAGCCTTGGCGATCCGTGATGGCGAAGTTGATCCGGATGTCGTGGGCGATGCAAACCACCTTCACGGGAAAGCCGGATTTCTCGAGCAGCTTTTCGAATTTGTGGCCGTTCTCGCCGCCGGAGGTGACGATCGCCACAGTCTTTGCACCGAAGGAATGCAAAACGCGCGAAGCGTTGATACCGCGGCCGCCCGCGGAATCGCTGCGCGAGAGGATGTAGGCGCGGTCTTCGAACACCAGCCGGTCGGCCAGAATGTTGCGGTCAATCGCGGGATTGACGGTGAGCGTTAGTATCAACTCTCAATCTTAACCTGCAATGCTAGTGTGAATAATGCGCGGCCATCCTCTTTTTCAAGCCTATTTGGCGCTGGCTGCGGTCTGCTTCTTCTGGGGTACGACGTATCTCGGCATCCGCATGGCGCTGGAGTCGCTGCCGCCGCTGATGTTGGTCGGCCTGCGCTACACGATCTCGGGAAGCCTGCTTCTGCTGATCGCCTACTTTGCCAAAGCGCATCTGCCTTCGGGCAGGGAACTGGGCTACACCGCGCTTTTCGGCATCATCATCATCGGCATTGGCAACGGATGCCTGGCGTTCGCCGAGGAGTGGATTCCGAGCGGCCTCGCGGCGCTGTTTATCACCACGTCGCCATTTTGGATGGTCGGGATGGAAGCTCTGATCCCAGGCGGCGAGCGATTGCACGCACCCACGCTGCTGGGGATGCTCGTGGGTTTGGCGGGAACCGCTCTGCTGGTTGCGCCAAACGCAATTCAGCAAGGCATCGGCGGCCCGTCGCTCAAAGGTTTTCTACTGCTGCAGTTCGGATGTTGCGGCTGGGGCTTCGGATCGATTCTGCAGCGCCGGCACGCCACCAAGGCGCATCCGGTGGTGAGCGGCGCGGTGCAGCAATTGGCAACCGGGCTGGTTTTTCTCGGCCCCGCGTTTCTTACCAAGACACAAGCCATCCATTGGACGCCGCGCAGCATGGCGGCTGTGGCCTACCTGGTGACGTTTGGCTCCGTGGTGGGCTACAGCGCGTATCTTTACGCCCTGGATAAGCTTCCGGTTTCGGTGGTCAGTATTTATAACTATGTAAATCCGGTAGTGGCGGTGTTTCTCGGCTGGCTGTTCTATCGCGAGAGAATCGGGTGGCGCGAAATCCTGTCGATGCTGATAATTTTTGCGGGTGTGGCGTTGGTGAAGCGCTACGGCCGCCAGTAACAGTGGCGCACGCACTCCTGCGTGCCGCGTCCCCACTCATGGGGACGCCATGAAACTGGTTCTTCCTTATTTAGTGTTCGCATGAGTGCGAACACGGCACGCACGAGTGCGCGCGCCACATGCTACGCTGGCTTTTTATGCAGCTTTCTGCAGTCTTTCTCGGATTGGGCGAACCGGCCTTCGCTACGCTGCTGCGCGGCATTTCCCTCGGGAAGTTAAAAACGTACCAGCTTTACGATCGGATGAAAGCGCGCCTGCACCTGGCGAAGCTCAATTCCGAGACCGTTCGCAAAGCCGCACCACGCTTCTGGACGCGTTTGAAAGAAGGCGACGACGACTTCGCCACCGATCTCGCGCAGGCCATTCTTGTTTCTCATCTGGACATGATCAAGATGGTGCTGGACGAGCTTGGAATCCCAAACCAAGATGGATTTTTCGACAAGGATATCGACGGCGCCAAGTATCTCACGGAAGGTTGGCAAAAAAAGGTCTATGACAAATTCAAGACCACATATCCGCCGGAAGTGCTGCTCTTCTACATCAACCATCTGGATTGGGAAGTCATGAAGGCGGAGGCTATCTTCCAACCGCAGGGCGCATGAGCAAGGAATTTTTCGATGCCATCCGCGCCGGAGAGCGGGACCAGGTGAGCGCCATGCTGGACGCCGATCCGGCATTGCTCACATCCCAGGACGACAGGGGCAACAGCCCGTTCGTCGCTGCGAAATACTCGCATCGGAACGACATTGCAGCGCTGCTGCTCGAACGCGGCGTACCGCTCGATTTCTTCGCCGCATGCATGGCAGGCAAATGCGATCGATTGCAAGAAATGTTGGACGCCGATCAATCGTGGTTGAACAGCTACAGCCATGACGGCTGGACGCCGCTTCATCTTGCCGCGTTCTTTTCCCAACCGGACGCCGTGAACGAACTATTGGCGCGCGGAGCAAATGTGAACGCGCGCGCTCGCAACGGCACCAACAATATGCCGCTGCACGCGGGAGCATCCGCCGGAAATATGGCTATCGTTCGGGTTTTGGTGGAACACGGCGCGGATGTGAATGCCCGCCAGGAGGGCGGATGGACCGCGCTACACGCCGCGGCGCTCGCCGGCAACGTGGAAATGGCCGGATTCCTCATTTCCAAAGGCGCCGACATCGAAGCGCGCGCATCCAATAATCAGAACGCGCTTGATCTCGCGCTAACGAAAGGCCATCAAGCTATGGTGAACTTGTTAGATGAATCCGCGGCCCGGCGGCACGGAGTTTCCTGAGTAGTGGTCGAACATCAAATCCAACAAATCGAAACCGAGGCTTTGGCGCGGATTGATGGCAGCACGTCTCCGGATGGCCTGGAAACGGTTCGCATCGACGTGCTTGGGCGCAAGGGGTTGCTGGCGCAGATCAACATCGGAAAGCTCAGCCCCGCCGAGCGCGGACCCGCCGGCAAAGCTCTCAACGCGGCGCGAAAGAAGATCGAAGCGGCATTTGAATCCAGGCAACAAGCCTTTTCCGCCGGCGCGTTGAATGCGCGGTTGCAAAAAGAGTGGCTGGATCTATCGCTACCCGCGCCGGGCACGCGGCCGGGCAGCCTGCATCCGGTCACGCTTATCCAAATGGAGCTGGAGGATCTGTTCACGTCGCTCGGATTCGCGATCCTCGACGGTCCCGAAGTTGAAACCGAATATCACAATTTCGACGCGCTCAATATTCCGGCCACCCATCCGGCTCGCGACATGCAGGATACGTTCTGGCTGACGGATGGGAATCTGCTGCGGACGCACACTTCGCCGGTTCAGGTTCGCGGAATGGAGCGGCTGGGTCCGCCGCTGCGCATGATCGCACCGGGCCGCGTATTTCGGAACGAAGAAGTGGACGCCTCGCACGAGCACACGTTCTATCAAGTGGAAGGCATGATGGTGGATCGCAATGTCAGCGTCGCGCACATGAACTATTTCATGAAGACGCTGCTCAGCGCGATTTTTCACCGCGACGTGACGGTCCGCTTGCGTCCGGGATATTTTCCGTTCGTCGAACCGGGCTTCGAGCTCGACATCCAATGCCTGATCTGCGGCGGACCCGGTTGTCCGGTCTGCAAACAGAGCGGCTGGGTGGAGCTGATGCCGTGCGGGCTGGTGCATCCCAATGTTCTGCGCATGAGCGGAATCGATCCCGATGAGTGGGGCGGATTCGCTTTTGGCCTCGGATTAACGCGCCTCGCGATGATGCGCTACGCGATCGACGATATTCGTTTGCTGCAGAGCGGCGATTTGAGATTCCTGCGGCAGTTCTAAAAGAAGCGAATGAAATTTTCCTACAACTGGCTTCGCGAATTGGTCCCCGGACTCGATCAGAGCCCTAAGGAACTGATGCGCCTGATCACCATGAAGACGGCCGAATGCGAGGGGCTGGAGGAAGTTGGCGCCGCGCTGGAATCGGCGTCCGTAGCTCGCGTGATTCAGGTGGATCCGATTGAAGGCAGCCACAATCGCGCCGCGAAAATTGAGACAGCGCGCTACGGCGTAAAGACGGTAGTGTGCGGCGCGCCCAACTGCCGTCCCGGGATCTTGACGGTCTATCTGCCGCTCGCCGCGGCTGTGATTTCGGGTGTCGAAAGCCAGGGCATGCTGGCCAGCGGAAAGGAACTTGGGATCAATGGCGATCACTCCGGAATTGTGGAGCTGGAATCGGAAGCGCTGCTCGAATCCGACACGGCAATCGAAGTCGACAACAAATCGCTTACGCATCGGCCGGATTTGTGGGGACATTTCGGGATGGCGCGGGAGGTGGCGGCGATAACGCACCGGCGGTTGCATAATCCGGTGAAGCTCGGTTTGCTGCCGGGCGGCGCTGGGCCGATCGGCGTGCAGATCGAAGATCTCGCGCTGTGCCCGCGATATAGCGCGCTGGTCTTTGACAACGTCACCGTGGGGCCGTCGCCGCTGTGGCTGCAGTTCCGGCTGGAAGCGATTGGGCTGAACTCGATTAATAACATCGTCGATGTGACGAATTATGTCCTGGCTGAATTGGCGCAGCCGATGCACGCCTTCGACCGGGACAAACTGCACGGCGACACCATCTTCGTGCGCAGCGCCCGTGCCGGCGAGAAGATCGCCGCGCTGAATGATGAGAGCTACGATCTGGCGCCGTCGAATTTAGTGATCGCCGATGCGGCGGGAGCGGTCGCAATCGCCGGTGTCATTGGGGGCAAGGACAGCGCCATCGGCCCGGATACCAAGCGCATCGTTCTTGAGAGCGCCTGCTTTCAAGCGGTCAGCGTTCGAAAAACATCGGTCGCGTTGAAACTCCGCACCGATGCATCCATGCGATTCGAGAAATCGCAAGACCCCACCAACACCATTCGCGGCTTGGCGCGCGCCTTGGAGCTGCTTCAACAGGTCTCGCCGGGAATTCAGCTGGTGGGCGGCATCGCGGAGCAGAAGGCGGAGTCCACAACGCCCGCGCCGATCGAACTCTCCGTGGATTGGATCGCGCGGAAGCTCGGCCGCCCGGTGACAGCGCAGGATGTCAGGAGCATTCTGGAATCGTTGGAATTCGGTGTCACCGAAATCGCGCCGGGCAACTTTTCCGTGACTGTCCCGAGTTGGCGCGCCACCAAAGATATTTCGAAGAAGGACGATCTTCTCGAAGAAGTCGGCCGCATGCTCGGTTACGATTCCATCTCGCCGCGACCGCCGCTGATCGAATCCGTGGTGCCTCCGAACAACCCTATGCGGACGTATCAGCGCCGTGTGCGCAGTATGGCCGCGGCGCAAGGATTCACGGAAGTTTCGAACTACTCGTTCATCAGCGAAGAGATGGCGCTCACGTTCCAGATGGCGCCCGAAGCGCACGTGCGCGTTTCGAACCCCATTGCGTCCGATCAAACGCTGATGCGGTTAAGCCTGTTGCCCGGAATCCACAAGAATATTCTGGAAAACAGCCGCCGCTTGCACTCCTTCCGGCTGTTTGAAATCGGCCGCGAAATTCATCCTTCGCGCGAGCAGCTTCCCGAGGAAATTCCGCATTTCGCCGCCGCGATTTACGCGCGTGAGGGCGACGGTAGCGCGAATTTGTTCGAGCTGAAACGGCTGGCGGAGTGCCTGATGCCTGGATGCGAGGTTCGCGGCACGGCTGCACGCGCCTTCGAACATCCCGAGCGGGCCGCGGAAGTAAGCTGGCGTGGAGAAACGGTGGGCCGCCTATTCGAACTGCATCCTTCGTTGGGAGTAGAAGGCCGCGCGTCCCTTTTGGATTTGAATCTGGCTCTAATGCTTCGTTTGGATATCCGCGATGTGCGATACCAGCCGCTACGCCGCTTTCCCACAAGTGCGTTCGACCTATCGGTGGTGGCCGCGCTGCGCGATCCCGCGGGAAAAATCGAGCATTTGCTGGCCGGCGCCGCTGGTTCGGATCTGGTGGAAATGGAATTCGTCCGTCAGTACACAGGAGCGCCACTTCCGGAGGATCGTAAGAGCGTTTCGTATCGCATCACCGTCGGCGCGACGGATCGGACGTTGTCCTCGGACGAAGTGGCTGCCATCCGCAGCCGCATCATCCAGGCGCTGAACGAATCCGGCTACGAACTTCGGCTGTAGGTGGTACCCCGAATGGTATTCTCAATCCGAGAATCACCATGAGACACCTTCGGCGGGCGGCAATCGGCGCGGTTGCTGGGTTGGCGGCTGCATTTCCGTTGGCTCTGACGCAGCCCAATGTCCTGAGTGGAATCCTCTTGGGAATTCTTGTGGGCGTCGTGTACGGCGTAGCATTTCCCCTTACCCCGCGTGCCTATGCCGACAGCGCCATGACTGCTGCGGCGCTCGGAGTGCCCGCTTGGTTGATCTTCGGCGTGATCCTGTTCCCGCTGTTCTCCGGGGAAATGCCGGAATGGACCTATCAAGGGATGCGCGATCTGTTCCCGGAGTTGGTGGGCTGGGTGCTTTACGGCTGCGCGCTTGGCCTAATCGGGCAAGCATTGCACGATCTCGCGCTGGCCAAGCTCGGTCCCGAGCCCGAGCCGGTCAAACCTGCCCTGCCAGAGTCGAAGCATATTGTCATTCTCGGCGGCGGATTCGCTGGTATGACCACGGCGCAAAATCTCGAAGAGGTTTTCGGGGCCGATCGATCCGTCGCGTTCACGCTGGTGAGCGATACCAATGCTCTGCTCTTCACTCCGATGCTCGCGGAGGTCGCCGGGGGCAGCCTGGAACCCAGTCACATCAGTACGCCGCTGCGAACCAGCTTGCGGCGCACTCAAGTAGTCCGGGGACGCGTCAGCGAAGTGGATCTGGCGGCTCGGCGGATTCGAATCGCACTCGAAGACGGCGCGACACGCGACCTTGTCTACGATCAAGTGGTCTTCGCGCTCGGAGCAGTTTCGAATTACCTCGGATTGAAGAACGTGCAGGAGCAGGCTTTCGATTTTAAGTCGCTGCTGGATGCGATCCGCATCCGGAATCATGTGATCGACATGTTCGAGCGGGCCGATCGCGAGACAGATGCGGAAATGCGGCGCGAGCTGCTAACGTTCGTAATCGCAGGCGGCGGATTCGCGGGCGTGGAACTGGCTGGGGCATTGAACGACTTCGGGCGAGGCATTCTGGCGGATTATCCGAACTTGAGTCCGGCGGATGTTCAAGTGATTTTGGTGCACGCGCGCGATCATATTTTGCCTGAGTTGAGCGAATCGCTGGGACGCTACGCACAGGAAAGCATGCAGCTGCGCGGCGTGACGTTCCGGTTGAATTGCCGGCTGAGCGATTGCCGCTTGGGAGCCGTTGTCCTGAGCGATGGCGAAGTGCGAGCTCGAACGCTGGTCTGGACCGCCGGAACAGCGCCCAATCCGTTGCTCAAAACATTGGGAATCGAGGTCGACAAAAGAGGCGCGGTCCTGGTGGATACTACGATGGCGGCGCCGGGCCATCCCGAAGTGTGGGCCTTGGGCGATTGCGCCGCGCTCAAGGACGGCAAAACCGGCAATCCCTGTCCTCCGACTGCGCAATTTGCCTTGCGCGAAGCGCGGACTCTGGCACGCAACATCCGGGCAGCGCACCAGGGACGGCCGCTGCGTCCATTTCACTTCGATTCGTTGGGTTCACTCTGCGTTGTAGGGCACCACACCGCGTGCGCGGAACTCACCGTTCCATTCGCGCGGGAGAAATCCATCCGATTCCGCGGCCTGCTGGCCTGGCTGATGTGGCGTGGCATCTACTTGGGCAAGCTGCCCGGCCTGGAACGAAAAGTTCGCGTGCTCATCGATTGGCTGATCGAACTGTTCTTCCCGCGCGATATCGTTCAGACCATTGATTTGCGGTGATGCCATGAGTTCAGAATCCAAAGATCGCCGGCTGTCCGTAATCGCATGCGCAATGACTGGCGCGGCAGGCGGCGCTGTGTTGATGCCGGCCGTCCACACCAGTTTTCTGTTTGGACCGATGCTCGGGGTCATTTTTGGAGCGCTGTTCGCCCTGGTCTTTTGGAATCGCGCGCTATACCTTGGCTCGGGGTTGTTGTGGGGATGGGCCTACGCTTTTCTGCTCTGGCTCGCGATTGTCCCCGGCGCGCAGGTGATCGCCGCAAATCTCAACAGCTCCTTTCAAACGCAGCGCGACAATTTCCCTGAGTTAGTGGGATACATTCTCTGTTTTGGGACGCCGCTGGGCGTGGTGCTGGGCGGATTCGGGTCATGGCGCAACCGATCCACGCTGACACCGCTGAGTTTCCCGAGAGCGATTCTCGGAGGCGCTTTAGCCGGAATCGCGGGCGGCTGGGTGTTCGGACGTTGGATGGAGCAGGTGAATTTTTATGCGCTGATCGCCAGCTTGTTCGGGTCTACCTCGAACGCGGCGGGCAACGCGCTGCATTATCTGTTCGCGGCGTTCGTGGGAGCCAACTTTGGAATCTGGTTCCAGCGCGATCTCCGCGGATACGGCTCCAGCATGGCTTGGGGCATGGCGTACGGGATTTTCTGGTGGTTTCTCGGACCGCTCACCATCCTGCCGCTATGGATGGGCAGACCGCTCGATTGGTCCTACGTGCACGCGAGCGCGGAATTCGGACCGCTCATCGGTGACATCATCGCCGGCGTCATCATCGGACTGATTTACTACTTGATTGATCGCGCTACCGTGCGGTTTCTCACCGAATCCGATCCAATCCGGCGCGAGCCGGAGGGTCCTGGATTACGCTTCCTCCGGACGGCACAGTGGGGCGGCATCGCCGGACTGGTTGGCGGTGTGCTGTATCTGCTTGTGCTGATTTCGACGGGATCGCTGGGCGAAATCGCCGCAATTGTCGGAGGAACTTCGCCAGTGCTGGGCTCGGTGGTGCACCTGTGCTTGAGCACCCTGCTCGGAATCAGTTTCGGATTGTTATTCCAGCGCGAAGCGCCGAATCTGGCATCCGGCATCGCGTGGGGACTGGTGTATGGACTGATGGGCTGGTATCTCGGGCCGCTCACGTTGTTTCCCATCGCTCTCGGAAGCGCCAGCTTGTGGATTCCAGCGGTCGCCGAGGCGCAGTTTCCGGCCATGACTGGCCATCTGATTTATGGAGCCGTAGCGGGCGGCGCGTTCTGGCTGCTCGAGAGCCGGCACAACCAGTGGCTCTTGCTGGATCCGCGCATCGCCGCGCGTGAGGAACGCTTGCGGCGTCCGTTCGGGACCGCAGCACCGGCGTTGTGGTTGTTCGTGTTGGGGATGGGTGTGTTGTTGCCGATTTTGTTGGCTTGAAAACATTTAAGCCACAGATGGACACGAATGGAATCGTTTTATCCGTGTGCATCCGTGGCGATTTCATTCCGCCAAGGTCGCAGCGATCCGTTTGGGATCGAGCCGCCAAACGGTACCCGCCTCGTAATTGGACAACCACACGGAACCCAGCCCCACGCGTAGCGCGTCACCGCCTTTTCCGACGAATTGCTGGACCACTTTGTTGCTCGCCGGATCGATCCTCGAAATCGGGAAACCGAACGAGGTCACCCAAACCGAACCTTCGCCCGCCGCAATGTCGCCGCCTTCGCCCGGAACTCCAACCTCAATCGTCGCGACTACTCTATTCGTCTTCGGATCGATGCGCGTGACTGAGCCGTCGCCCTGATTCAGGGTCCAGACCGCGCCTTCGCCGACCGCGAGAAATCGCGGAGCTTTCCCGGCGGGAATCGTTTCCGCGATTAAGTTGGTATGGGGGTCGACGCGCGTCACCAGATTCTTTTCCGTGCTGGTGATCCAAACCGCGCCTTCCCCGAACGCCGCCATGTAGGAACCAGGGGCGACGTAGATTTCCGCGACGACTTTATTCGTAGCCGGATCGATACGTACCAGGGTTCCCTTTTTATCGGTCAGCATCCAGATGCTGTCCGGGCTGGCCGCCAGGCCGCCCTCGGAATTGGCGATCCCGATGGGAATGGAAATTGTCACTTTGTTCGTTTTCAGATCCACGCGCGCAAGCGTCTGGTCGCCGCAGTTGGGAACCCACAAGCTATCGAATCCGATCACGAGGCCGGAACATGGGGCTTTGCCGACGGCGATGGTGTCGGCGACTTTATTGGTCTTTGGATCGAGGCGCGCGACGCTATCTTTTGGCTTGTTGGAAATCCAAACCGAATCGCCTACGGCAATCCAATCGGGCGATCCGGGCACTTCAAAGATCGCATCGGGTTTCAGCGCGGTGATCGGGATCTTGATTTCCGCCGGCTTGACGCCCGGCTTCTCCGGCGGCTGATCTTGAGCGTAAAGTACCAGTGCCAGAACAGTTAGGGCGAGCGGCCGAGTATTCATACCTTGAACTCTTTTATACTATGAGAACATGGCCAATAGTTCGGTTTTCCGCCTCGTTAGCGGAGTGGCTGTAAGCGCCGCACTGGCTTTTTCCGCCGGTCCCGCGCCGGATAGCCCGGACTTCTTCGAGTCGCGAATCCGGCCTGTTCTCGCGAACAACTGCTTTTCCTGTCACGCTGCTTCCGCGCTAGGTGGTTTGCGCCTGGACAGCCGTGAGGCCATTTTGAAGGGCGGAAAATCCGGCCCGGCGATGGTTTCGGGCGATCCGGAAAAGAGCCTCTTCATTGAAGCCGTCCGGCAGACCAATCCGAAACTCAAAATGCCGATGGGCGGCAAGCTGAAGGACCAGGAAATCCAGGATCTAACAGCGTGGGTCAAGGCTGGCGCAATTTGGCCGGCATCCGCGGCGCCGGTTGTGGCGCCCAAATCCGGTGAATATGTCATCACGCCGGAACAGCGCGCGTTTTGGTCGTTCCAGCCGCTCAAGGCTGTCACGCCGC
>DATGIH010000364.1:0-9913 GCA_035295865.1 Bryobacteraceae bacterium | reverse complement strand
TCCGGGAAGTAATGACATCCGCTGCTGCACGCGATTCCAAAAATCCAGCGCGCTATCGCCATTGCCATAAGTCGGAGCCGGCAAAGCTACCCGCATGGTTAGCAGGTGATCGGGCTGAAATCCGGGATGCACCTCCTGCAGCTTCCAAAAGGCGCGGATCATGAGCCCAGTCCCGATCAACAGCACCAAGGCCAGCGCCAGCTCCGTGACCACCAAAGCGTGCCGGAATCGCCCCGAGGCGACGGACGCCGTGGTTCGCGACGCGGCCGCTTTCAAGGTGTCGTGCAGGTTGGAGGCGATGATTTGCGCCAGTGGAGCAAGTCCGAACGCGACGCCGGTGAGCAGCGAAACAACTAACGTGAAAAACAGCACGGTATAGTCCACGCCGATTTCGTTCGAACGCGGGATGTTGGCGGCATCCATTCGCGCCAGGAACCGCAGCGCTGCAAACGCCAACCCAAATCCCACCAGAGCGCCACTGACCGAAAGCACGATGCCCTCGGTGATGAACTGGCGCGCCAAGCGCCAAACTTGCGCGCCGATGGCTTTGCGAATGGCGATCTCGCGCTGCCGCGATTCGGCGCGCGCCAGCAACAGATTCGCGACGTTGACGCAGGCGATCAACAATACGAATCCAACTGCGCCCAGCAGCATCAACATCGCGAGCCGGATTCCACCCACCACCTCTTCTTGAAATGGATACAGCACCACCGGGTGCACTTTCGGATTGAGCCGGTGCTGCTTCGTGGTGTCGTGCGCGCCGGATTGTTCGACCAGTTGATGCATCTCGTCCCGCGCCTGATAAATCGACACGCCTGGTTTCAACATTCCGATCACCGACATAAAATGGCTCGCGCTCGGACCCGGATTCGCAGGATCGATCTGCACCGGCGACCACAACTCCGGCGGATCCGGATCGCCTGGGGGGAATTGAAACCCTTGCGGCATCACGCCGACAATTGTGCACTTGGCGCCGTTCACCAGGATGTCGCGGCCAATCCAGGCGGAGTCGCCGGCGAAAGCGCGCTGCCACAAACCGTAGGAAATTACCGCGGTCATGGGCGCGGATGGCCCATCGTCCTGGCGGGTCAACTGCCGCCCTCGAATGGGAGACACCGCGAGCGATTGCAGAAGACCTCCGGTGACGAAGGAAGCCGTGACTCGAATCGGATCGTTGCTTCCGGCGAGATTCACTCCTTGGTTCACCCAGCCTTCGATCGACTCCCAGCTTTTTGCGTCCCGTTGCAGATCGATCAACTCCGGCGCCGAGAATGCGAATTTTTTGAATGTCGGGAATTCGGTGTAAAGCCGTACCAGGCGGTCTGGATGCGCATAAGGCAGCGGGCGCAGCAGCACAGCGTTTACGATGCTGAAAATCGCTGTAGTGGCGCCGATGCCGAGGGCGAGGCAAACAACACATGCCAACGTAAAGCCGGGCGAGTTGCGCAGCATCCGGATTCCGTATCGCAAGTCCTGCCAGAGGGTGTGCATGGAGTGGTCCTTGAGCATACTACGGCGTGTCGCGGAAAAGGTTACGCTATCATTTTCAATTGGCGCCGCCGAGATTGATTGCCCGCCCGTTATTCGAGCCCTCGGATGAGTCCTTGCGCTTCCTGCCGGAGGGTGCACGAATGCTGCGTAATCATCCCGCGGGCGGCACTTTGCTCGGCTGGGTGGCCATTCAGCACGCGGTGGACGCGAAAACAGGCAGCATCAATGTTTTGGATTTAGCATCCGGCCGGAATACCAGCTTTCCACTTCCGGGCCGCCCTGGATTCTTCGCCGAAACCACCAAGCCAGGCGTTGTGTTGGTGGGCCTGGAGCGGCGTTTGGCGTTGTTCGATCTCGTAACAGCCTCGCTGGAAGAGACCGGGCCGGTTGTGACCAGCGACGAGCGTGTCATCATCAATGACGGGCTGGCGATCGACGGCGGCGTCCTGTTCGGCACCAAGCATCTGGAATTCAATCAGCCGATCGCGGCGCTCTACCATTACGATTGCGTGGCCAAATCGGTCCGGACAGTTCTTGATCGGCAATTTTGCTCGAATGGCAAGTTTCTTCAGAGGAGTTCGGATGGCGCTGTATTGATTGACATTGATTCCATTCCAAAAACGATAACCCGTTACCATTTCGACGCGGGACTGCAGCGCCTACTCGGAAGTTCGCTTGTGACCTCGCCGGAGCGGTTGCCTGGATATCCGGATGGGTTGCGCCCGGCGCCTGATGGTGAAAGCGTGATCGTCGCCTTCTACAATCCGGAGCCAGTCGCCAATGGCTTAGCGCAGCAGATTCGTCTGGCGGACGGCGAAGTTTTGTGTGAATGGGTGATCCCGGGTGCGCCGCGCGTGACTTGTCCTGAATTTGTACTTTTGGACGGTGAGGTGAAAATCCTTTTCACCAGCGCGCTGGAAGGAATGCCGGATGAGACCCGGCGCCTGGCGCCTGCATCCGGCTCTCTGTTTCTCGCTGATACTCCGTTTCACAAGTTGCCGGAAGCTCCGCCGCTCGTTCCGGTATAGATATGCAACCGGTCAGTTGCGTATTTGACGGTGCGGCGCTATCATGCAACTTGGAGGTTGCATAATGCGCATCGACCGGACCATTGATATTAAGGCGCCACCCGAGCGCGTTTGGCGCGCTCTGACCGACGCCAAAGAGCTGGGGACTTGGTTTCAGGTAAAGGTGGAAGGCGAGATCGCCGCGGGCAACGAAGTCTGGATGGTGGCACAGCAGAAGAAAGAAATCCGCTTTCGCGTGCTGTTTGTCGAGCTGACCCCACCCAAACGCTTCTCGTGGCAGTGGCACCCCGGGGCGGTAGATCCTGGGGTTGATTACTCAAAAGAGCCACGAACCACCGTTACTTTCACGCTTGAGCCCATCCCATCCGGTACACGCCTTACAGTCGAGGAAACCGGCTTCAACGAGGTCTCGCTGGCGCGGCGCGCGAAAGTGTTCGAGGACAATACCAAAGGCTGGGCCGAAGTCCTGGTTTGGCTTGCCAACTATGCCCAAACGGCGCCCTAACCTCCAACTTCGCGATGCTGCGCTGCTGTTTGCCGCACTCGGCGATGAGACACGGCTCGCACTGCTGCGGCAACTGTCGGAAGCGGGCCCGGCTTCCATCTCGGCGCTAGCTCACAATTTCCATGTATCGCGTCAGGCCGTCACCAAGCATCTGCAGTTCCTCGCGCTGGCCAGCATCATCCACGGAAAGCGCGTTGGGCGGGAGCATGTCTGGGCTCTCAATCCGGAGCGGCTGGCGGAAGCGAGGCGAAATCTTAAAATGATCGCGCGCGGTTGGGACGATGCTTTGGGCAGGCTGAAAGCGCGGCTAGAAGACGAAGAATGACGTTTGACGCCGCGCAATTCGAGATCCTGGATGTGCCGGTAGTGATCGTTTTCCTGGAAGAAAGGCCCGCGGCCGATCTATATGCGCTGCTGCAAAAATCCGCTGGACAAGCTGGACTCTCGGGGCAGCTAGTGGCCATCTGGCCGGACGCAATGGGACGCACCCGATTCCTTGCGCCGCCTGAGTTTCATGCGTTCTTCCGCGTGGCCGGCTACGATCAGCTTCGCGCTCAGGTCAACGCGACACTCTCGGTTTAAGCCGGCACGCAGCGAAACCGGCGCATCACTTCTTCACGCGCGAGATCCACCAGCTTTGAATCCATCGCGTTCAAGCGGACCAGCTCTTCATACACACTCAGGCCACACGCCGCTTGGACTCGTTCTTTGCGAGCTGCCAGCGTTGCGCGAAGCCCTTCGGTGGCATTCGCCGCATCCCCGAAACAGGCGAGTTCCGGAAACGCGGGTTGAAGGAAATATTGGCCGCCCACCAGGCTCTCGTGGAAGCAATCCACCACTCCCAAGAACGATGTCCGCAGCATTTTGGCGAGCGCGCGATCGAAGTCCGTCGGGCTCGGCGTGTCATTCGCGATGCCGTTCGCTAAAAGATTGACCTGCGCGTTGCTGACGTACCACGGCATTTCCCGGATCAGCGCGGCCAGAAACTCTCCGAGTGGCAGCTCATTAGCGAAGTCGCTCACCGGATCGCCCGGCGCCGGTTTTTCGCGGAAGTAATCGTGAATGGAACGCACCCGGTCGATGGGGTCGCGCAAGAAACAAAGATCGAAGAAAATGAATCCGCGCGCCTGTGGTACCGGGTAGCGGATCTGATGACTTGAAACGGCCTTCAAATCGGGATTGTCTTTCAAAAGCGCGATCAATTCCTCATGCGAGATGTGCCCATCGCGATCCTGCGTGTCAATGGATGCAAATCCGGTGGATGCATCGGTGATAAAGCTGCGCCGCAGAATATCTTCGAGGGTCATCCCGGCGCTTTTCAGAAAATGATAGTGCAGGATTACGAATCGCATGCAAACTGCGATCCTTCGGTGTAAAGGCCTCTGCCTCGCTCTCCATCCAGCAGTGGATGCGGACTCGCCTTATCCCTAACGCCGTATTTCAAATAGTCGACAAACGGATCGCCGCCGCGATTGCGCGCTTCCTGGTACCGCGCAAGATAGTAAAGAGGTTCAAACCACCGGTTCGGCTTGCGCCCCTCGGCCGCCCCATGCAGCAGATAATGCGCGAACGGATGCATGCGCGTCGCGCGGACGTCAGGATAGCGTGCCAGATAAAACGCAGCGTCGAACATCCGCTTGCGTTGCAGAATCCGGCGGAAAGAAGCTTCGAATCGCCGCACGTGGTCCATTATGGCGTGAATGGGCCAAATTCTCCAATGGCACGCCACGGATCTTCTCGGTCTTGTCTTGCTTACCCGGCGGCCATGTATTACATTCAAGATATGAAGTCTTTGACGGTTCGGCTTCCCGATCAGCTAGTGCGGGAGATCGAAGCGGAATCCCGCGAACGCCAATGCGCAAAATCGGATGTTGTGCGCGAGCGCTTGCAGCGCGGCGCCGGATTCGCGGAGAGTTCGGCCGGGCGCCTAAATCTGATCGCCGACCTGATCGGCTCCCTGGACGGCTTGCCTGCTGATATGAGCCAGAGAAAGAAAAGATATTTGAAAACCACGGCCTATGGCAAGAAGCGTGCTCGTTGATGCCGGCTTTCTCGTGGCGCTGTTTAGCCGCCGCGACGCGCATCATAACTGGGCGGTCCGGGAGGCGTCCCGGAATGCGCCCCCATGGTCGACATGCGATGCGGTACTTTCGGAAGCCTACCAACTGCTGGGCGAACGCGGCGCGCCTGGGTTGAACGCGATGCTCTCGCGGGGGGCCCTAATAGCGGCGTTCCAACTGGACGCCCATGTCGAGGCGGTGGTCACGCTTTTGCGGAAATACGCGAGCGTACCCATGAGCCTTGCGGATGCCTGTCTGGTCCGCATGTCCGAAACGATGGCGGATCCATTGATACTCACTACGGATTCCGACTTCCGCGTCTACCGCCGGCATAGCAGGCAGGTGGTACCGGTATCGTGGCCTGGACAATTCGTTCAGAGCCATCTTCGGACCCCTTAGGATGAATGGCGTTCACGATCAAACTAGCGGACACACCCATTCAGCAACTCAGAACTCAGGCGTGCGGGACTGGCCGCAGCGTTGCCGCACTCATTCGCGAGCAGGTGGAAAGAGATCCGGACTGTCTTGACACTTCTTGCGATCTCGCCGGTAGCACCGGTCAACGAAGACCTCGATTCAGTCGAAAATCGTCATTTCGCCGATCGAGAGGCCCGCGGCGCGAGTTGTCCTGCTGAAGATTGCTGGAACAGACGTGGGCGAGTTCGCGGATGCACCCACGAAGGCCTTGAACGATTCGATCGAGGGAGCAATTCCGATACATCTTTTATCGACGCCCGGGATGTACGTGGCGCATCCATTGAGGTAAGCGGCGACTGGGCAGGGTGGCTGAACGCGCGAAAGTCTAGCTTGGAAAGCGTCACCATGCTGACCGGATCGCGTTTTATCCAGATCACTCTTGCACGTCGGTAACCGCCGGCGTCCGGCTGGCCTACTAACGCGATGCATGCATCCCATCATGATAAATGGGGTGTGTGCGCCTGCTCGGGAGCTCCTCGACAACCCTAAACGGACGCCCTCAACCTTCGGCAAGTGCGCGAATCTTAGCACCGTCGTCTTTATATTCGGATGTCGCACAATTCGACAACCGTTGTAAACTGAAGACAGAGTTCACCGATGCCCCACGCTCTCATCACGTCCGACCCTAATATCATGATGGGGAAGCCGGTGATTGCCGGCACCCGGATCACTGTTGAGTTGATACTGGAAAAACTTGCTGCCGGCGAAACTACGGATCAGATTCTGTCCGAACATCCACATCTGACCGCCGAAAGCATCCGAGCAGCCCTCGGGTTTGCTGCTGAAGTCCTTAGGGCGGATGTGGTCTATCCTGTGGAGCCTGTTGCTGGTTGAATATTGTCGCCGACGAGAATGTCGACGGACAGATCGTCAAACGGCTGCGTGCGGATGGTCACGAAGTCCTTTTCATTGCCGAGATGGCTCCCGGTACTGACGACGAAACTGTTTTAGATCACAGCCGGCAAGCGGATTCTGTTTTGTTAACTGCCGACAAAGATTTTGGGGAGATCGCCTTTCGACAACGTCGCGTTCATACTGGCGTGTTACTCATCCGGCTGGAGGGCATCGCTCCGGAACTCAAGGCGGAATTGGTCGCAAAGGCCTTCGAACAGCACGGCGAAGAGTTGCTTACCCGATTTGCCGTCCTGACCAAACGCGCAATTCGTATGCGCAAGCAGCATTAGTGCATTAAGCCGTCGCCTCAACCTTCGGCAACTCGCGCTTATACTTGCATTCCCCGTTCGGACACTGCGCCACCGGACCGGCCTTCAACCATTTCTCGATCAAATAGCTCGATCCGCACTCCGGGCACTTCTCCTGCAGCGGTTTGCCCCACGCCACGAAATCGCAATCCGGATAGCGGCTGCAGCCGTAGAATGTCTTGCCGCGCTTGGAGCGCCGCTCCACCACTTCGCCTTCGGTGCAATTGGGGCAGGGAACACCGATGGTTTTCTGCTTTACGAATTTGCACTTCGGATAGTTGCTGCACGCCGTAAACTCGCCGAATCGGCCGTGCTTCAGCACTAAATTGTTGCCGCACTGCGGACATTTTTCATCGAGGGGAACATCGCTCTTCTTTTGCTCGCCGCCGATTTGCTTCGTGGTCTTGCAATCCGGATAGCCCGAGCACGCATAAAACTGCCCGAAGCGCCCCTTCTTCAGCACCATTGGGCGGCCACAGTTTTCGCAATACTCCTGCGCGTCCTGTTCGCTCACACCTTCCGTGTTCGCCGGATCCGGCGGCAACTCGCGCGTGTTGGAGCATTCCGGATATCCCGTGCAAGCGATAAACTTGCCGAACCGGCCCCACTTGATCACCATCGGCTTGCCGCATTTTTCGCAGTTCTCGCCGGTGGGCTCCTCCATTCGCTTGATGTCGGTCATGTGCCGCTCGGCGTGTTCCAGATCCTTCTGGAACCGCGCGTAAAACTCGGCCATGCTCTCGCGCCAATCGATCTTGCCCTCTTCGATTTCGTCCAGCTCCTGCTCCATGCGAGCTGTGTACTTCACGTCGAAGAGATTCTCGAAGCTTTCTAGCAGCAGATCCGTCACCACCATGCCCAACTCGGTAGGTTTGAACTTGCCGCCTTCCTTGGTCACGTACTCGCGTTCCTGGATGGTCGAAAGAATGGACGCGTACGTCGACGGACGGCCCACGCCATCCGCCTCCAGCTCCTTCACCAGCGTTGCTTCGTTGAAACGCGGCGGAGGCTCAGTGAAATGCTGCTCCGGCAGGATGCCCTTGAACTTCAGCTCCTCGCCTTCGGCCACAGCCGGCAGGCGATGCTTCAACTCTTCGTCGTCTTCGTCCTTCTGGTCCTTGCCTTCTTCGTAAACTTCGAGGAACCCTTTGAACTTCGGAACGCTGCCGGTGGCGCGGAACATGTACGTCGCGCCGTCTTTGCCTTGCGCTCCCACGTCGATCGTGGTCTGGTCGAACACCGCCGGCAACATCTGCGACGCGACGAATCGCATCCAGATCAGCCGGTAGAGTTTCAGCTCGTCTTCCTGCAGATACTGCGCGATCTGTTCCGGAGTGCGTAGCGCCGAACTCGGGCGAATCGCTTCGTGCGCTTCCTGCGCGTCCTTCTTGCTCTTATATAGGTTGGGTGTTTCGGGAACGAACTGCTTCCCGTAGCGCTCGCCAATCAGCGTGCGAACATCGGCCAGCGCTTCTTCGGACACGCGCGGCGAATCGGTTCGCATGTACGTGATCAAACCCACCGAGCCTTCCGAACCCAACTCAACGCCCTCATACAGCCGCTGCGCCAGGATCATGGTGCGCTTTACGCTGAAGCGCAGCTTGCGCGACGATTCCTGCTGAAGCGTGGAGGTGATGAACGGCGGAACCGGATTGCGCTTCTTCTCACGCGTAGAAACGGACCGGACAATGTACTTCGCGTTCTCTACCTGATCGACCAGCGATTTGGCGCCGGCTTCGTCGCCGATCTCTATCGCCTGGTCATCCTTCTTGGTAAACCGCGCGGTTAGAATGGGCGGCTTCTTGGCGTTGAGCTGGACGTCGATGGTCCAGTATTCCTTCTTCTCAAACGCGCGGATCTCGCGCTCGCGGTCGACGATCAATCGCAGCGCCACGGTCTGCACGCGTCCGGCGGAAAGCCCGCGCCGGACTTTGTCCCACAAGAGCGGTGAAATCTTGTAGCCCACCAACCGGTCTAAGATGCGGCGCGCCTGCTGCGCATCCACCAAATGCACGTTAACTTTGCCGGGCTTTTCGAACGCCTTCTTCACGGAGTTGGCCGTGATTTCGTTGAACATCACCCGATAGAAGCTCGGGCCTTTCTTCGATCCGTTCAGCTCTTCCTGTAAGTGGAAGCAGATGGCTTCGCCTTCGCGATCCGGGTCAGCGGCAAGGTACACGGAGTCCACGCCCTTGGTAGCCGCCTTCAGCTCCGCCATGAGCTTCTTCTTGCCTTCGATGACCTCGTAGTGCGGCTCAAAGCCCTTATCTACGTCAACCGAAAGGTTTTTCTTCGGAAGATCCTTGACGTGGCCGAGCGAAGCTTTAACGACGTATTGCTTGCCGAGGTACTTACCGATTGTTTTCGCCTTCGTCGGCGATTCGACGATGACGAGCGATTTTGCCATGTTTACCCTATGAAACCGACACGACGGTTTACAACTATAAGATGATGGTTAGAACCTACCACACTTTAACAAAGTTCTTCCCGGGGAGTTGCCTTACCATGCCGAGCAGTTCCAGTTCGAACAGTCCGGCAACTATCTCTGATGGTGTTAGGGTATCAAAAGTTTCGATCAATTGGTCAACGTGGACCGGCTGGTCGTGGTGCAACTGCCCGAGCAAGGCCCTTCCGGCGGGGCCGATCTCGCCCTGTCCGGCTTCGCCTTCGTCCTTTATTTCCAAGGAGATCTGAGCGCTCCTGGCCTGGGCCTTGGCGATCAGCGCCCGCCGGGTTTCGGCTGGCAGTTCCACTAGGACATCATTCCATTCCTGCACCAGCTTGGCCCCCTGCTTGACCAGAAGGTTCGGACCCCAGCTCATCTTAGAGGTGATGTTCCCGGGCACGGCAAAGACTTCCCGCTGCTGCTCCAAGGCCATTTTGGCCGTGATGGCCGACCCAGAATACTGGGCGCCTTCCACGATCATCACCCCGACGCTCATCCCGCTGATCACCCGATTCCGGATAGGGAAGTTCTGCGGATAGGCCGGCGAGCCCATCGGGAATTCAGAGATCAGCAACCCTTTTTCGGCGATCTCCAACGCCAGCTTGCGGTTCTCGGCTGGATAGACCAAATCGACGCCGCAGCCGAAGACGGCAGCGGTGTCGCCGCCGACTTCCAACGTACTTTTGTGCGCCGCGGTGTCGATT
>DATGIH010000363.1:0-7162 GCA_035295865.1 Bryobacteraceae bacterium | reverse complement strand
TCAGCCCCTTCACACGGAGGCGGCGGGCTTCGTTCTTACCGCGTGACTGCCGCGGCTCGGCGTTAATTGTTATTTCTTGACTCATCGTATCGACTCCGGCAGACATTCGCCCGCCAACTTTTCACAGGCTCAGACCTGCTTTTGGTTATTAAATGAATAGGGTGCTAACCGAACCGTCCTCGTGAATTGACTGAATGGCCCGCGCCAGCAGCGGAGCCACGGACAGCGTCTTAATCCGGCTGGACCGCATGGCTTCCTCGCGCAGCGGAATGGAATTGGTCACCACTACTTCCTGAATCTGCGATTCTTCTATTCGTTGCACAGCTGCTCCGGAAAGCACGGCATGGGTAGCGCAAGCAGTTACGCTCAACGCGCCCTGTTTGAACAGCGCTTCGGCGCCTTTCACGAGTGTTCCGGCTGTATCTATCAAATCGTCCACAATCAAACAATGCTGACCGTCCACATCGCCGATGATATGCATCACTTCGGCGACGTTCACGTCGGTGCGCCGCTTATCGATAATCGCCAGCGGGGCGTTCATATGCTTGGCGAAAGCGCGCGCGCGCTCCACACCACCGGCATCCGGCGAAACAATTGTCATGTCCCTGCGCCCGATGGAGTCGAAGTATTCCAACATCACCGGCGCGGCAAACAGGTGATCCACCGGAACATCGAAGAATCCCTGAATTTGAGCCGCGTGCAGGTCCAAAGTAAGCACACGATCCGCGCCGGCCCTCTGAATCAGGTTTGCAATCAGCCGCGCGGAAATGGGCATTCGCGGCTTATCTTTTCGATCCTGCCGCGCATACCCATAATAGGGTAGCACTGCTGTGATGCGTTCTGCAGAGGCGCGCTTGAGCGCGTCGACCATCAGCAGTAGTTCCATGAGGTGGCGATCCACAGGAGTGCAGGTGGGCTGCACCACGAACACGTCGGCGCCTCGGACATTTTCGAGGATCTGCAACCGGATTTCGCCGTCGGAGAACGGTTCCACAGAGGCCGCGCCCAGGGTACATCCCAGGGATGCACAGATTTTTCCAGCCAGTGCGGGATTGGCGTTGCCCGTGAAGATTTTGAGTTGATCGAATCTCATTTTGCGTACCGGTCTTGCGACTGCCACGGCCATAATTTGGTATCCAACCCGGCCCCCAACTGCCTGCGCCACATAGCGCGATACTGACCTCGGCGAATCAGCGAGACCCGGCGGACTTGATTATCGGCGAACTCTTTCCGGAACCAAGCCTCTGCGCGATCTCGAATCTGGCGATTGGCGAAGATTCCGAACATCGTGGAACCGCTCCCGCTCATGAGCGCGGGACGAGCCCCCAACTTCAGCAGCTTCCCCTTTATTAATTCTAGATGACTATGTTGGCGGAAAACAACAGGTTCGAAATCGTTTTCGACGTTCCAAGCTGCCGGAGGATCTCCTTCGGCGACGTGGCGGGCGGCTTCCTGGAATCTGGCGGGCGCGTGGGATTCGGCTTGTGGGCGATTCAGGGCGCGGTAGGCATCCGGCGTGGAGACGTGGATGCCGGGGGTGATGAGAAGGGCGGGTAGGCTCGGGAGTTCGGGCAGCGGGTAAAGTTCGGTGCCCCGACCGATCCCGACCGCCGTGCCGCCAAGTAGGAAGAACGGGACGTCGCTGCCGAGCGAAGCGGCGATTTCCATGCGCTTTTCCATGGAGAGCGGTTTTCCGAGGAGCGCGGGGAGGGCAAGCAGGACGGCGGCAGCATTGCTGGATCCTCCACCGAGTCCGCCGCCCAGGGGGATCCGTTTTTGCAAAACGAAGCCAATCCGGGCGGTCTTCTTGGTGGCTTTCAGAATTGCATCTGCTGTTTTTTCAATAATATTTGGGGAGATATTGAAGCTTGAGTTGATATCGATTCTGGTGCGGCCAGGGCGGCATTCGATGTCGATGGTGTCAGCAAGCGAGACGGTTTGGAAAATGGTGCGAAGGTCGTGATAGCCGTCGGGACGGCGGTTGAGAACCCGCAGGTCGAGGTTGATTTTCGCCAGGCTACGAACCCGGACCCGCGCGGTAGACATTAATAATGTACGAGGGAGTGGACTTCGTGGCCGTTCAGTTTCTCGCGGCCTTTCAGGAAGTCGAGTTCTAAGATAAAGCCGAGTCCAGCGACTTTGCCTTGAAGGTTTTCGACCAGTTCGGCGACTGCCGCGGCGGTTCCACCAGTGGCCAGGACATCGTCGATGATCAGGACATTCTGGCCCGGCGTGATCGCGTCTTTGTGAATCTCCAACACGTCGGTACCATACTCGAGCTGGTATTCGATGCGAGCCCGTTCCGCCGGTAGTTTCTTCTGTTTACGGACAGGAATGAAACCATAACCTAAAGCGTAAGCGACGGCCGGAGCGATGATAAATCCGCGGGCTTCGATGCCCAGGACGACATCGACCGGGACGTCTTTGTATTTCCTGGTGAGCAAATCGATGACGGTCTTGAATCCTGCGGCGTCCTTGAGCAGCGTGGTGATGTCGTAGAAGTTGATGCCCGGTTTAGGAAAATCGGGCACTTCTCGGATGAGCGCTTTGAGCGGGTCCATTGGGGAAGATGTATTGTAGCATTGGTTCCCGGTTTTCGACGGTCAGGCCGAGCGGTTCGATTTGCCTTGCGAGAACCGAGTCAGTATAATGACAATATCTTTGCAATATTTAGTCCAAAAAGCGAGCAAAAAATGTCAACTTCTGTCCCCTACATCGATCCGAACGTCGAACATGTTGGCGTCAGCAAACTGCGTACGCTGAACGCGACAACACTCCGGCAATTCGAAAAGGCCATGGTCATTCAGGACAACGATACGCCACTTGCGGTCCTGCTGACATACGATCAGTTCTTGACTATGCAAGCTCAGCTTCAGTCCGTTATCGAGACAATCGAATTGATTACGGACGACCAGGAGAGAGCGGCTTTAGTCGACGGTCTCCGTTCAGTGAAGGAAGGCCGGACCCGGCCGCTCTCTGAAATCCGAGCCGATCTGCGCAAGCGGGCGAAGTAAAGATAACTCCGTGGCGGCAGACTTTCAGCCTCGAGCTGAGCGATGTTGCCGAAAAGGTTTACCAGCGTTTGTACATGGAAGCCCAGGAATGTCTTGACAGGGGAGACCAGACCAATTCGAAGGTGAGCAGTTCCGTATTGTGGAAGAGGTTCTAGAGAGAATCATCCCGCACGATCCATTCAGCCCGAGTCGGGCTCTGTCGGGTGTCCTCTCGGGCATCTTCCGGGTGAAGAAGGGCCGGACGAGGATTTGCTATATCGGAAGTTCCAAAACTAAGCGAATCGTCGTGTTGTACATCTCAGATACTCCGAGAAAGCAGGGCGATTCTAAGGATCCGTATGCGGTCCTCACCAAGATGGTTCACGCTGGAAAGTTCGGCGAGTTGATAAAGCGGATAGGCCGTCATGGCTCCAACTCGTGAGAAATTCGTCTAAGTGCTGCTTTCATTGAGTCAATTACGGCGCGTTTTGTGGAAGACTGCGATCAGCGCGACGCCCAGCATCCATGTAAATCCGCGAGGCTCGGAAACGTGGCGCTGTCGAGAGTCAGGACGCGAAGGTGATTGCCGGGCGAACTTACCGTGAACGCGATTTCGACCTTAGCTGTTGGTACGGTGAAGTGCCAGTAGCGCGCGGAAGAAAGCCGGGTTTTTCAAGGAGGATAGACGCTCCGCCTCGTATTCTTTTTGATCGCGGGACGCAAAGGAATGGGATTGAGATGCAGCCAGCTTATTGGCAACCGGCCCCGGGACAGAGATTTTTGCTGAAAAATGGCAGGACATGGTTCTGAAAACGATCCGCCACTGCGCTGGTGTGCGTGCCGGAGTACACTTCGAAGCTATGCGCAATTCCATAGGAATCGAGAACGTCATGCAGTTTTCCGGTATCGGTGCGTAAGAAATCCTGATCGCCGACGTCCAATGCAATAGCCCGATATTGACGCAGATTGCCGATGTATTGATCGATGAACGCGAGGGGCGCGTTGGCCGCCCATTTAGCGAGCACTTCGGGCCGGACCGCACCGTCTTTCATCGGCAGATCTAAATACAGCGGTGGATTCTTCGGATTAGGCGACCACGCTGCTGCGCTGGCGAGCTGCGCGCGTGGGAAGAATCCTAGTTTGGCTGAATCCTCCGGCGTCTTCACCGCATCGAGCGCTTTCTCGATTTCCGGATTCGGGGACCCAGCCGTCCGGGCCGACAGGCAACAGGGGCTCATGATATACAAACTGCCGAATACGTCGGAATGTTTCATGCCGATGCGGGTGGCGCCATATCCTCCCATGGAGTGGCCAACCAGTCCGCGGCTGGTTCGATCGGCAATGGTCCTGTAATGCGCATCCACGTATGCCACCACATCGTGCGAGATGAACTTCTCGAAATCGCCAGTGGTAACGGAGCTCGAATACATTGACCCGTTGTGCACGGTTTTGGAATCCGGCAGGACGACGATCATCTCCTTTGCTCCTTCGGCGAAAGCGCCCTCAATGGTTTGGGGCACGTGGATTTCGTGTGTCCACTGCTCGGCGCCGATGGAGTAACCGTGCAGCGCGTAGACGACAGGATACCGCCGGTTCTTGTCTTTCTCGTAGCTGGGCGGTAGGAAGACAATCACATCGCGGTCGACGGCGTCCCTTTCCAGGTTGCCCTCCAATGCCGTACCGTGGATCTTGATGTTCTGGACTGTGACGGGTTTGGCGCCCTGAACTACCGGGGGAACCAGCGTTTGCACCTGGGCAGCCAGCGGGAGCCCGGCTGCGATGGCCACAGCGAGCAGTGCATTCGGAAGCAGAGACATTGCACTCATGAGAACCCTTATATCAAACCCTCAGCCAAGCCGGTCGAGCATCCGCTAACAAAGACGTTGTGAGCTTCGTCAAAGCCAGAGAGGTTTCGAACTTTCACTACCTGGTTGAGAGCCACAGTGAGGAGAGCAATTTTTTCCGCTACTTCGCGGGGCGCAAAGGAATAGGATTGAGAGAATGCACTTGTTCTGGCAGGATCTGCGCTACGGGCTGCGCGTGCTTTTGAAGAATCCCGGGTTCACCGCCGTGGCGGTGCTGACGCTGGCCATCGGGATCGGCGCGAACACCGCGATTTTCAGCGTGGTGAATGCCGTGCTGCTACGCCCGCTGCCGTTTCGTGACCCGGAAGCACTCTGTTTTCTCACCGAGCGGATGCCGACCATTCCTCTGCTCGGACCGTCGTATCTCAATTTCCGCGATTGGCGCGCGCAGCAGCATTCCTTCGATGATGTTGCGGCAGCGCGGCTGACGCCGTTCACACTGACGGGGGGAGCGCAGCCGGAACGCGTCTTCGGACAGATGGCGTCGGCCGCTCTATTTCCGCTGCTCGGCGTGTCGGCCATAGAGGGACACACGTTCCGCGCGGAGGAGGATCGCGCCGGTGGTCCACCCGTAGCTTTGATCAGCTACGGATTCTGGCAAACGCATTTCGCGGGTGCGGCGGGCACGATCGGAAAAAGCTTGACGCTCGACAATCAGCCGTACACCATCATTGGAATCCTGCCGCCGAAGTTTCAGCTTGTGCAACCGGCCGATGTTTTGGTTCCGATTGAGCCTTGGGCCGCGCGGCTGCCGGATGACCGGTCGTGGCATCCGGGAATCATCGCCGTGGGGCGATTGAAGAACGGCACGAGTCTCGAACAGGCGCGCGCGGAAATGGACACGATCGCGAAGCGGCTGGAACAGGCATATCCGATCAACGACACAGGTATCGGAATCAACGTGAATCGAGTGCAAGATCAACTGGTGAAGAACGTCCGTCCGGCATTGCTGGTTTTGCTGGGCGCGGTGGCGCTGGTGTTGCTGATCGCATGCGCGAACATCGCGAATCTGCTGCTCGCGCGAGCGACGTCGCGCCGGCGTGAGATTGCCGTGCGCACGGCGATTGGGGCGAGCCGCGTCCGCCTGCTACGGCAACTGCTTACTGAGAGCATTTTGCTGGCGTGCACAGGAGGCCTGGTGGGGATCGCGCTGGCTTGGGCTGGGATCGCGCCCCTAGTCCGGCTGGCCGGAACCAGTCTGCCAAATTTGGGGCCGATCGGTTTGGATTACCGCGTGCTGCTGTTCGTTTGTTTGACGGTGGTGCTGGCGGGCATCCTCTTTGGATTGGGTCCGGCGCTGCACACCAGCCAACTGGATCTGCGCGCTGCGTTGAACGAAGCGACGCGCGGGTCCACCGTGGGTTCGGGGCAGAAGCGGCTGCGCAGTTTGCTAGTGGTGAGCGAAATCGCGCTCGCGATCGTGCTGTTGGTGGGTGCGGGGCTGTTGATCCGCAGCTTCGATCGGCTTCAAAAAGTGGAGCCCGGATTCCAGGCGGGGAATTTGCTGGTGGCGGATGTTCCGCTCTCGCAGCAGGCGCATCAAGCGGCTCCGGCGCGGATGGATTTCTTCGATCGGCTGATCGAGCGATCGCGTGCGCTGCCCGGCGTCACTGCGGTAGGTGCGGCGGTGGCGCTGCCGGTGAGTGGAGGCGGATCGCAGCTTTACATGAATATTCAAGGGCGTCCGCCGAAGACGCCGCGCGATTATTTGATTCTTGGATATCGGCCGGTAAGCACGCATTATCTGGAAACGCTGTCGATTCCGCTCATCGAGGGCAGGCTTTTGAAAGATTCGGACAACGAGCGCGGACCGTTCGTGGTGGTGGTGAACAAAGCGCTGGCGCGGCAGTATTTTCCAGGGGAATCGCCGCTCGGCAAGCGCATCCAAGCCGGAGCGCTGCCGGACCGGGACACTCCTTGGATGGAGATCGTCGGTGTGGTGGGCGATGTGAAACAAAGCTTGAGCGCGGACGCTCCGGCCGAAGTGTATTTGCCGTATCGCGAGGCGGACGCTCTGATTCCGGTATTTTCTCTATCTCTCGTGCTGCGGACCGTGCAAGATCCGCGCACCGAAGTTGCGGCGCTGCGGAATGTACTGCACGATCTGGATCCGAATCAGCCGCTGGTGAAGATCCGGACCATGGAGGAAAACATCGCAAGCTCGGTCAGCGAGCAGCGGTTCCGGACCATGCTGCTCGGGATTTTCGCGGGGTGCGCGCTGGTGCTTTCTGTCGTTGGATTGTACGGATTGATGATGTATTCGGTAACGCAGCGCGTGCCGGAGATCGGAATTCGCATCACGCT
>DATGIH010000362.1:0-13023 GCA_035295865.1 Bryobacteraceae bacterium | reverse complement strand
ATCGCGGGCCAGGCGCCAATGTTGGAATCCGTCGTCAAGCAGGAAGACATCGGGGTGATAAAGATCTTCGAGCAGACGGCCCGTCCAGGCGCGATCAGCGCCGATCCCGAGGTGGGCGTGTCCCGCGCGAAGGAAGGTCTGGGCTTCATCGCCGGTCAAGCTGACGGGGACTTTTTCGCCGGCTTTCACGAGCACTCGCCGTGCGATGGATCTACGGCGGTAGCCGCGTGTGAGGATGGCTGGTTGGAATCCGGCATCGTGGATTCGATCGGCGAGGTATTCCACCATCGGCGTTTTTCCTGCGCCGCCCATGCCGATTCCGCCGATGCTGACGACGGGCGTGTGGAGCCGGCGCGCGCGCAGCGTATCCTTGAGACGTTTGGCTTCCGTGGCGGCAATCCAGATCCGGGAGAGGATCCAGAGCAGCGGGCGCGTCCAGGCGCCGGGGATGGAGCAGGGGACGGCGAGATCCTGCCACTTGAGAATTTCGGCGACCGCCTTTTTGGTGGCGCCGCGGTGTTTGGCGATGAGCTCGCTGGCGCCGTCGATCAAATCTTGGCGGAGCGATTGGTCGCCGATGAGTTTCTCGATTGCGGGAGCTAATTCGCTCGCGTCTTCGATTTCGAGCATTGCATAGTGGTCGCGAAATTCCTGCGCGATGGCCGAGAAATTTTCCATGTGAGGGCCGGTGACAATGGGCTTGCCGCAGGCGGCAGGTTCGAGCACGTTATGGCCGCCGCGGCGAGCAAGCGATCCGCCCATGAAGACGACGTCAGCGAATGGAAACAGCGCGGCCAATTCGCCAATGGTGTCGAGCAGCATCACGCAGGGAAGTTCGAGGTCCGGATCGATGCTGCTGCGCGAGCGGACCTGGTAGCGGACGCCGGAATCTTTCAGCAACTGCTCGGTGATTTCGAAGCGCTCCGGCTTGCGCGGAGCGAGGATCAGGAACAAACCCGGGTGGGATGGCGC
This sequence comes from Bryobacteraceae bacterium, assembly GCA_035295865.1. Classification (GTDB taxonomy): domain Bacteria; phylum Acidobacteriota; class Terriglobia; order Bryobacterales; family Bryobacteraceae; genus Palsa-89. The sequence goes on along the minus strand of DATGIH010000362.1, from coordinate 12,051 downwards.
GAGTTGCTGAAACGCCTCGATCACCGCTTGATCCTCGTCGACATCTTCGCTGTCGCGTCCGGGCATGGTGCTGGCGGCGATCCAGATGGTGGCGGGTTTCAATCGCTCGATCACCTGGCGGACCGGTTGCGGCGGGTCTTTGCGCGGGGGGACGGCGTCGTACTTCAGATTTCCAAGGACCTTCACGGCATCCGGCGATGCGCCGAGCTGGATGTAGCGCTCGCGATCCGCTTCGCTTTGCGCGAAGATCGCATCGGGCCAGCGCAGCACTTGCTTAAAGAGCAGGCGCCAGCGTTGGTATTTGGGAAAGGCGCGAGGCGAGATGCGGCCGTTGACGATCACCAGGCTGGCTCCGGCGCGTTTGGCTTCGCGATAGAGCACCGGCCAGATTTCGGTTTCGAGAATCACGATGACGCTGGGACGGATGCGGCGGAGCACGCGGCGAACGGCGAAGGCATAATCGATGGGCGCGTAGAAGACACGGTCGACGAGTCCGTGGAGTTTTTCTTTAGCGACTTCGCGACCGGCGAGGGTGGTCATCGAGACGTAGAGAGGCAGGCGGGGGAAGCGTTCCCGCAGCTCGCGCAGGACGCCGGCGCTCGAGATCAATTCACCTACCGAAACGGCGTGCAACCAGATGCCTCCGGAAGGCGTCGCAGGAGAAGAGATGGGCTGGCCGCCCAGCCGTTCGGGGAAATGCCGCAAATAGCGCGGATCGCGTACGCTACGATAAACGAAATAGAATACAAGCAGTGGGGAAACGACCACGCGGCAGGCCCAATAAAGGAAATAAATGAGAGCGCTTTCGATTTGTCTGATTCTATTCATAGCCGCGTTGCTGGAGGCAGCGGATAAGAAGGACAACGCGAAGTTTTCCCCGGGTCCGGCGTCATCGTATCCGAACCACCAGACCAACGACAAGGTGACGCTGGCGGCGCAGGCTTTCGATTCCGAAGAACTGGCTCACACGGCATTTGGCAAGTTAGATCCAAACAAATATGGCGTCCTGCCGGTTTTGGTCATCATCCAGAATGACACGGACCAGGCTTTGAAGTTAGACCATGTGGATGCGGAGTACACGCGTCCGGACAATCGCCAGGTGGAGGCGACGCCCGCGGAAGACATCCAGACGCTGGGTGGTCCGCCGAAGCAGCCGACGATGGGCAACGGGAGTCCGCTGCCGAAATTGATCAAGCATAAGAATCCGCTGAGCGCTTGGGAAATTGAAGGGCGGGCGTTCGCGGCGAAGATGATCCCGCCGCACGAATCGGCGAGCGGGTTTTTTTATTTCCAGGTCACGCATCTGCCGGGCGGGAAGTTTTATTTGTCGGGGATTAAGATTCCGGCCGTAGGGAAGGATCTGCTTTTCTTCGAGGTTGGTCTAGACAAAAAGTAGGCCTCGGATGAACGCCGATAAACGCCGATGGGAAAGCTATCCGCGTTTATCAGCGTTCATCTGCAGCTTGGATTCTACGGAACGATTTTAGCGGTTTTGATTTTGTCTAGCTGCGAGAAGTTTTTGTCGAGATAGGCGTTGCCTTCGGTTTCGATGCGGCCTGGGGACGGTCCGTGGCCGCCCATTTCCTGCATGTCGCCGTAACCGCCGTAGAGTTTGTCGACGACGTCCATCCCGTTTTCGATTACTTCGCCGAACGCCGCGAAGCCTTGGCTATCCAGATTGCTGTTGTCCTTGAAATTGATGAACACCTGCGTGGTGCGCGTGTTGGGACCAGCCATCGCGTAGGTGATGCGGCCGCGTTTGTTCCCGCTGATCACCTTATCGTCGCGGATATTGGCGTGTCCCCAAGCGGCGGCGATTTTCGGGTTGCCGGAGATGCCAAACTGCACCATGAAGTTCGGGACGACGCGGAAGAACTCGCAGCCGTCGTAAAAACCATTCTTGACGAGATTGTAAAAACGGTCGGCGCCGTTGGGCGACCATTCGCGATGGACTTCGACGGTGAAGTCGCCTTTTGTGGTGCTGAAGAGGGCTTTGAAGACCGGAGGAGCGGTGGCGCGGAGACTTGCCGGGTTCATGAGCCCCGGATGAGCGGGACCGCGCGGCGGTTCTTTGCCTCCTTGACCTTTGGACTGCGCGTTCAGCAACAACGCGCTACAGAGGAGAATGCTTATCGAAATCGTTTTCATTAAGCACGATTATACCCAGTTCGGCGTTGATGCGCCGTCGTGGTAGCGCTTCCATGCGGTCGCGGTTCGGTTTGTAATGTCTTGGTAATTAGCGATTCACAATTGGGTGGTGTTATGTGGCCATGCAGGATGTTATCGATGCTCTGGTTGGTCCGAAACTGCTGCAAAGGCTGCTGGTGCTGGATCGCTTCCAAAGCTTCTTCGAAAAGATGCGCCATGACGGCGGTAGCCGGCCCGTGTTGGAGCGCACCCTAACCGCTCTGAATGTCCAGCCGCGGATTTCCACTCGAGATCTCGGGCTGGTACCGAAACACGGGCCGGTGGTGGCGGTGGCGAATCATCCGTTTGGATTGATGGAAGGGGCGATTCTCGCGACTCTGCTGCGATCGGTCCGGCCGGACGTGAAGATTCTGGCGAATCATTGGCTGCGCAATCTTCCGGGCACGGAAGAGCATTGCATCTTTGTGGATCCGTTCGGGGGGCCGGACGCGGTTCGGTCAAACAGGAAGAGCTTGAAGGAATCGATCGCGTGGTTGGAGCGCGGGGGGATGCTGGCGCTTTTTCCGGCGGGCGAAGTGGCGCATCTGAATCTGCTGGAAGGCGGCGTCAGAGATCCGGAGTGGAACCAAAGCGTAGCGCGGATTATCCGGATGACCCACGCCTCCGTTCTTCCCGTGTATTTCCCGGGAGCGAATAGCGCGTGGTTTCAAGTGCTGGGATTTTTGCATCCGAAGGTCCGGACAGCGCTCCTGGCGCACGAATTTTTGAACAAGGCGAATCGGCGGATCGAGGTGCGGATCGGGAATCCGATTGCGCCGGCGAAGCTGCGCACGTATCAGGACGATGTTGCGATGACGCGGTATTTGCGGCATCGGACGTATTTGCTGGACGATCGCAAGACCCCGTCTGCTGCGCCAAAGGCGCGCTATGAACAAGTAGCGCAGCTGGTGATGCCTGAGTTAATCGCGGCGGATATCGCCAGGTTGGGGGCGGATCGGACGCTGGTGGAATCTGGCGAATTGACGGTGCTGCTGGCGCGCGCAGCCGAGATTCCGAATGGTTTGCGCGAAATCGGCCGGTTGCGCGAGCTCACGTTTCGGGAGATCGGCGAGGGCACGGGAAAATCGATCGATCGCGATGCATTCGACGATCATTACTGGCATCTTTTCGTTTGGAACAAGCGGCAGAGCGAGATTGTAGGTGCTTACCGGTTGGGTCCGTCGGATGAGATTCTGCCGAGGGCCGGCGTGAAGGGTCTGTATACGAGCAGCTTGTTTCATTGGAACGAAGGGTTCCTCAAGCGCACGGGTCCGGCGTTGGAATTGGGGCGGTCGTTTGTGCGGGCGGAGTATCAGAAGAGTTACGCGCCTTTGCTACTGCTTTGGAAGGGGATCGGGAAGTTTTTGGTGCGGAATCCGAAGTATCGGGTGCTGTTTGGGCCGGTGAGCATCAGCAACAAGTACACAGTGGCGGCGCGCGAGTTGATGGTGACGTATTTAAGCGCGTTTCGGCGGTCGCCGGAGCTGGCGCCTTTGGTGCGGGCGAGGAATCCCTTTCGGCAGCGTCCCTCGCGGCTGGCAAAGGAACTGGTGGGCGGGACGGCTTGGGATATGGAGGAGCTTTCCACGATGGTTGCTGATGTGGAAGCGGACCATAAGGGAATGCCGGTGCTGCTGCGGCAGTATCTGAAGCTGGGCGGGGAACTGGTGGCTTTCAACGTGGATCGGAAATTTTCGAATGCCCTGGATGGGCTGATTGTGGTGGATCTGGCTAAGACGGATCCACGGCTGCTGGAACGTTATCTGGGCAAGGAAGGGGCAGCGATTTTTGGAACGACGGGGCGGGAGCGTGCGTATCCCCATGCATGAAAAGAATCGTACTGTGTCTGCTGCTTTCGGTCGCGGGATTGTTTGCCGACGTTTCCGGCAAGTGGTCCGGAAGTTTTGACATCACCAATCCCGACGGCGAAACCAAGTCCGACACGGCTTTCCTGAACCTCAAGCAGGACGGCAACAAAATCACTGGCACCGCCGGTCCCAATGAAGAACATCAGATGAACATCAAAACCGGCAAGATCGAGGGCGATAAGATTGCGCTTGAAGTAGAGCTGGAGGATGGCAATTTACTGACGATGGAGCTGGTGCTGGCGGACGAACATATCAAAGGCACGGCAAAAGGCGAAATGGAAGGCGAAAAAATGACGGCGAAACTGGATGTAACACGGGTCAAATAGCAAAAAACACAATTTGTCACGAATGTTTTTTCCACAAGTCACCGGATTGTAACGTGATCCGGGCTACAAAGGGGCATGCGGTGCGACTTGCATGTTCACACGCGGCATTCGGGCATGTGCACCATCCCCCTGCTAACCCGAATTTGCCGCGAGAGTTATAACGATCCGGAAACGGTTTACCAGACCCTGAAGCGGCGCGGCATGGATCTGGTGACGGTGACGGATCACGATTCCATCGATGCGGCGGAGCATCTGCGCCGTTATCCCGATTTTTTCCTCAGCGAAGAAGTTACTGCGATTACCCCGAGCGGCACCGAGATCCATGTCGGCGTCTATGGCATCGAGGAGCGCGATCATGTGGAGCTGCAGCGACGGCGTAAGGATGTTCCTTCGCTGGCCGCGTATCTCGACGAGCGCAGGATTTTCTTCAGCATCAACCACGTATTTTCCAGCCTGACCGGACGCCGCACCGATTCGGATTTTCTGCTCTTTCAAGAACTCTTTCCCGCCCTGGAGACGTTGAATGGACAAATACCCGGAATCAATAATTCGACCGCGGCCGTGCTGGCGCGCGATTGGCGAAAAGCCGTGGTGGGGGGCAGCGATGCCCATACGCTGGCCTCGCTTGGAGAAACCTATACGGACGTTCCTAGCGCCCGCGGCGTGGGCGACTTCCTCCGGGGTTTACGGCGCGGCCAAGCGTACACGCACGGAGTATCCGGGAACTATTTCAAGTTGACGCGGGCGATCGTGAGCATCGGGATGTCGCTGGCGCGCGAATATCCGGCGATGGCCCTGCTTGCGCCGGTGCTGCTGCCGGTGGTTCCGATGGTGACGCTGGTGAATTATTTTTGCGAGATCTTGTTTGAGCGCAAATGGTCACGCCGGTTGCGAAACGAGCTTATCGGGATCCCAATTGCAGACCCGCTTTTCGAAGTAACTGACGTTCGTCAGTAGCGCCGGACCGGCGGCGCGGAGGCCGAAGACGGCATCCTCCACACTTGGCTTGCGGGCGCGGACGGCTTCGTAAAACACGCGATGATGTTCCAGATGCGTGTCGAAGCCATCGGGAGGCGTGAACACGTCTTCTTTGTTGGGACGCAGGCCGTCGGCGGTGGCGTGAGTCTCCGGATATTTTTTGTGATATTCGTCGAGGAACTTCGCCTGCACATCTTTGGGGAAAGTATCGATGGTGTAGCCGGGCTCGGACGGGCGCGGTGTCCGTGATAGCTTGAGTTCGTCGAATCCGGTGGTCATGGTGCCTTCGCTGCCGATGAACTTCACACCGAAGGACTCGTTGGGCGTGCCGCTTTCAAAATTCACTTTGAGCTGGACGGTGAAGCCCGGATAGTCGAGCAGCGCGAGCATGACATCGGGCACATCGCGGCCGTCGTTCCAGAAGCGGAGTCCGCCGGTGGCGTAAACGCGCGTGGGACCTTTCACGCCGGTCGCGAAGTGCAGGCCAGTGAGCAGGTGAACGAACAGGTCGCCGGCGACGCCCGTTCCGTAGTCGCGGTAATTGCGCCAGCGGAACATCCGGATGGGCTCGAAGGGGCGCTTGGGTGCGCTGCCGAGGAAGCGGTCCCAATCGATGGTGGCAGGCGATGCATCCGGCGGAATGGAATATTGCCAGGCGCCGATGGCGCTGTTACGGTCGAGCCAGGCTTCCACCATGTTCAGTTCGCCGATGGCGCCAGCGGCCAGAAGCTCGCGGGCTTTTTGATACATGATGGAGCTGACATACTGGCTTCCGATCTGCAGGGTGCGGCCGGTGCGCTGCTGCGCCTCGATCATGGCGGCGCCTTCGCCAATGGCATGGACCATCGGTTTTTCGCAGTAGACATCCTTACCTGCGTTCAGCGCGTCTACTGTGATGCGCTGATGCCAGTGGTCGGGCGTGGCGATGATCACTGCGTCGACATCCTTGCGGGCGAGAATTTCGCGATAGTCGCGCGTGGTGAACAGGTCGCGCCCCCATTTCTCTTTGGCGCGCGCCAGGCGTCCGTCGTAGACGTCGCACGCTGCGATCAATTTCACGCCGGGGAGCGATGCGGCGTAAGTCGCGTCGCCCATGCCCATGCCGCCGGCGCCGATCAACGCAATTTGAATGTTGTCCATAATGGTTTCTCGTTTCTCGTTCCGTGCTGCGTCAGGATTTTAACGTCATGGACTCGGGGTCCCATTCGCAGATGCGTTTTTCGAAGTAGCTGACATTCGAAAGTAAAGCTGGGCCGGCGGCGCGGAATCCGAAGGTGCTGTTTTCTATTACTGGTTTTCGGCTGCGGACGGCGGCCAGGAAATTTTTGTGATGATCCAGGTGGTCGCTGTAGCCGTGGGGTGCGTGGAACTTTTCTTCCACTTGCGGGCGGATGGCGTCGGCTGTGGGGTTGCTTCGAGGGTATTTTTCGAGGTACTGCTTGAGGAACTGTTCCTGCGTGGCTTTGGCGAAGGTGTCGATGGTGTAGCCTGGTTCGGTTTCGCGCGGGGATTTGGAAACCGTTACGCCGTCGCCGATGGTCAGGATGCCTTCCGTTCCGATGAAGCGGAAGCCGGAGCTTTCGCTGCCGCCATCCACGAAATTCACGCGCAGCGCCAGATTGAAGGCCGGGTGGCGGGCGGTTTCCGGATAATCGTAGAGCCCGAGCAGGACGTCGGGCACGTCGCGGCCGTCTTTCCAGAAGCGAAGGCCGCCGCTTGCGTAAACGCGCGTGGGTCCGATCGCGCCCATGACGAAGTGCATGCCGCTGAAGAGATGCACGAAGAGGTCGCCCGCGACGCCGGTTCCGTAATCGCGATAGCAGCGCCAACGAAAGAGGCGCGCCGGCTCAAAGGGAACTTTGGGGGCTCGTCCTAGGAAGCGATCCCAATCGATATTTTCAGGCGTGGCATCGGGCGGGATGGAATATTCCCAGGCTCCGATGGCGTCGTTGCGATCCCACCAGGCTTCCACCATGTTGGGTTTGCCAATGGCTCCGGCTTGCATCAGCTCCTGGGCTTTTTTGTAGACGATGGAGCTGACGCGTTGGCTGCCGATTTGAATGATGCGTCCCGTTTTCTTTTCCGCTTCGATGAGCGGCTTGCCATCGTCGACGTGCTGGACCATCGGCTTTTCGCAGTAGACGTCTTTGCCGGCGTTCATGGCGTCGATGGCGATTTTCTGGTGCCAGTGATCGGGCGTGCCGACGATGACGGCGTCAATATCCGGCCGGGCGAGAACTTCGCGATAATCGCGTGTGATGAAGATGCCCTTGCCGTAGACCTCCTGCATGCGTGTGAGGCGGCCCTGGTAGATGTCGCTGGCGGCGACTAATTTGGAACCTGCTGCGATGGAGGATTTGACGTCTTCCGAGCCCATGCCGCCTGCGCCGATGATGGCGATCTGGATATTGTCGTTGGCCGAGCGGGGTTTCACCTGGGCGAGTAAGGGCGCGGCAGCCGTAGCAGCGAGGAAATGACGTCTCGTGGTCATGACTCATGGTACCGCTAACGGAAAAATCTTTTGGCCGCGGATGGACGCAGATGTTCATCCGCGTTTATCGGCGTTCATCTGCGGCTAATTTGTTTTGGAGCTGTCGGTCGAGCTTGGGGCTGGCTTGGATTCGGTGGTTGTGGATTTGGTTTCGGTGGGCTTGGACTCCGTTTTGGAATCCGATTTGGATTCGTTCTTGGCGCCGCCGTTGCCGGGGCTGGAACTTCCTTTGGCGTAGTCGGTGATGTAGAATCCGGAGCCTTTGAATTGCAACGCGGGAACGGAGAGCAGGCGTTCGACATGACCGCCGCACTTGTCGTGAACAGTCAGCGGCTCATCGGCGAACTTTTGCTGGACGTCGAACTTCTCGCCGCATTTCTCACACTTGTATTCGTAAATCGGCATCGACTGTCCTAGCGCTGGCCCGCCGTTTTCGCGGACGCAATGTCCTTGCCTTTGGTGACTACTTCAATGGCTTTCTTGAGAACCGTATCGTCGTTGGGCTTTTGATCCGGTTCGGTCGCGATCGGATTTCCGTCGTCATCCACTGTGGTAGTATCTGCTTCGACCATAGGAACGGATGGCGTTACGCCGGTGTCCTGGATCGCTTTGCCACTGGGGGAATAGTATTTCGCGACCGACAGAATCACGGCGGAACCGTCGTCCATGCTGACGGCTTTGCGAACGGCGGCATCGCCGTAAGTCCGCTCGCCGACCACTTCGGCGCGTTTGTCATCGAGTAGCGCAGCAGCGGCGACTTCAGCCCCGTCAGCAGTGCCCCGATTGACCATGAGAGCCACAGGAAGATGCGTAATGGCGGAGGCCGCATTGGCATCGATATCCTGGCGCTGCACTTTTTGGCCTTGGATGTAGGTGATCAGTCCTTTGTCGAGGAACAGATTCGCCAGCTTCACGCCATCTTCGGGATTGCCGGTGGCGCAATGGCGCAGGTCAAGAACCAGCTTCTTGGCGCCTTGCTTTTCCAGATCCTTCACCTTGGCGGCGACTTCCGCCAGGTTTTTGCTTTCTAGGCTTGGGATGGTGATGAGGCCCACTTGATCGGGCAGCATTTTCGCTGTGACCGGCGGAATTTCCACAACGGCGCGGGTCAATGTGATTTTTTGCGGCTCAGGCTTGCGGAATCGGAGCACGCCGACTTCTACCGTTGTTCCGGGATCGCCTTCGAGCAGGAGTTGCGCGAATGCGAGCGGCATGTCGCGCGTGGCAACGCCGTTGATGGTTTCGAGAACGTCGGTGGTGGTGAGTCCGGCTTTATTTGCAGGCGATCCGGGGATCGCATCGACGACTCCGACGTAGCCATACTTTTTCGAGAGCACCAGGCCGACGCCGGCTTTATGTTGATCCTTGCTCTTCAGCCATTGCTTGTACTGGTCGGCGTTGAGGTAGCTGGCGTAGGGGTCGATGGATTCGAGCAATCCATTGACGGCGCCGAGCGTGACGCTCTTCATGTCGGGCTCTTCCACGTAGTCGCTCTTGATACGCGAGAGGACTTCGGTGTAAACGGCGAGGTGTTTGTAAGTATCCTCGGGCGAGGCGCTCTTGCCGCGCATGGCTCCGAAGAGGAGCACGAAGACAAGGCAGGTGGAAGAGGAAGCGACGAATAGTTTGATACGGCTGGTCATAAGTGAGCTGGTGACCTTCTAGGACTAGTATAGCGTGGGTGGGGATTGGGGCTTGGGGATTGGGGCTTGGGGCTGGGGACTTGGGGCTGGGGACTTGGGGCTGGGGACTAGCCCTTCTGGTTGATGAGCCTCTCGTATTCGTCGTGAACACCGATCCAGAACTAGTACAAGACATTTCCATCGCGGATGGACAAAGCCCGGTATGCGTCGGTGATCCGAGCGCTCCAAAATGCTCCGATTGGCTTCAGGTGAAGAGATGGATGAGAAGGGTCCTGCTGAAAAATACCGAACTGCTTGTCAGCGGCTTTCTGGATTGTTTCCGGAAGTTTGTTGTAAAGAATCCAAAAATCGCGCGACGCGAAGGATTCGAGAAGGTTCATTCATCCTTGCCGGAGCTGCCTTCGGACATCGGTCGGAACATCCCCGCCCGGATTTGATTTTTGACGCTTTCGACGAGGTGGTACCCACGGCCGCCGGGCGAAGAATCGTTTTGCATTTCGCGATCCCAGGCGTCCATGGTTTGCAGATTGAGCCAACTGGCCAGTGCTACTTGGGCGTCTTGGGGGAGGCCGGTGATCGCGTTTTTTAGGGCTTCGATAGTCATGACAGATGGCTGTATCCGTTGACCTATGTCTTAAATTCTACCAGTAGCACAACAATCTCGTTTCGAAATCAGCTCGTTCATAACGACCGCGAATCGAAAAGCAAGGCTTGAAGGGGTGCGAGCCGCCAAGCTCTCAAAAGATTGGATGGCAATAAACAAATGGCAATAAACATTCGAAGGGAGGTGAAGCAGAGTGCAGCTTTGTCTGTTTAGCGCCTGGTTGCTGGCGGAACTCATTGAGGCATACGTGTATGGTCCAACCGATGAATCAATGGCGGAAGCCATGCGGAAGTGCAATGCCATTCGCCGAGTGCTTGTGGCCCATGTGAAGATCCACGATTGTCACATCTAAACAGTTGGGGCAGAGAGTCAGCGCCTCTGCCCCATTTTCAACGAATACTAACCTAAGTTGATCTCTTGTCGAATGTGACATTAGCGCGGCTTTCTAACAGTTCCCATGAGCTGCTAGAGCGACGCCCGGATGCGGACGTAGCTTTCGTAGCGCGATCGGTGGATTTCCCCTGCTGCTACGGCTTGTTTTACACCGCAGTTCGGTTCGTGGGTGTGGGTGCAGTCGGAAAAGGCGCAGGGGTGGCCGAGGAATTCTTGGAAATAGTTGCGTAAATCGGTTGGGGTTATGTCCCAGAGGCCGAATTCGCGGATGCCGGGGGTGTCGATCACAGTCGCGCCGTTTGAGAGATGGTAGAGGGCCGACGATGTCGTGGTGTGACGGCCTTTTTCGTTGCCTGTGCTGACTGCGCCTGTGGCGATTTCGATTTCCGGGTTGAGGGCGTTTAGTAGCGACGATTTGCCTACGCCGCTGTGTCCGGCGAAGACACAGAGTTTTCCGGCTAGCGCGGCGAACAGCTCGGTCAGGCCGATCCCGGATGCCGCGGAACAGAAGATTACCGGGATTCCGAGAGCTTGGTAGGGGCGCAGAGGGTCCAGTTCTTCCGCCGCCGATTGCAGATCGATTTTGTTGACACAGATCAGCGGGGCGGCGCCCGATCTTGCGATTGCGATCAGGTAGCGATCGATCAGGCCGGCATGCAAGGGCGGCGTTTTGAGCGAGACTACGTTGACGACCACGTCCACGTTGGCTGCGATCACTCGCTGGATTCGCGGATTGTGCGGATCGGGGCGCGAGAGCTCTGTCCGCCGTGGCAGGATTTCGTGGATGCGGCGGCGCTCCGGGGAGAAGAGCACGTTGTCGCCGATGGCGGCGTCGCCGGGGAAGCGACATCGCGTGCGCTCCCCTGAGGCAACGACGTCGCAGAACCCGGGGCCGGTTTCGACTACAAATCCGGCGGAGGTTGGGGCGGTGGTTCGCTCCCTTGCGGTCGCGGTTCGGTGTGGAACGTAGTCGTCTTCATCGGGGTCGATGATCGCGCGGTCGCGCGGGGGTTTGTCTTGTTTGGTCCGCGCCTTCGATAATGCTTTGCGCAGTTCCCGGTTTTTATGAGCTTCGACGTGCTTACGCAGTTTTCTCTCTTCTCGAGACATGGGGGTTCCTTTTAGTTTTTTGGGACTACTTCGGATTGAAGAGAGGCTCTCGGAGATTACTGCTTCTCGCGAGAGTCTTTAGCGGGCAGTCATAGGCAGAAACGATCATTTTATCCCAAAACCGGACATCGGTGCGGGGGATTCTCATTGGATCGAAAGAAGGTGGAGTGGCCTGTGTCGTGCGAGAGTATTGAACATGCTGAACGATCTGCGGTTCGCAGTGCGGCTGCTGTGGAAGAGTCCCGGATTCACTTTTGTGGCGATTGTGGCGCTCGCGCTTGGGATCGGCGCGAATACGGCGATCTTCAGCCTGGTGAATTCTGTGCTGCTACGGCCGCTGCCTTTCCGGGATAGCGGCAGGCTGGCGATTTTCTGGGAGACGGATCCCGCGCAGGGCTTCAACCGGCAGGGGCCATCGGGTCCGAACTACATCGATTTTCGCGATCAGAGC
>DATGIH010000361.1:0-5602 GCA_035295865.1 Bryobacteraceae bacterium | reverse complement strand
GCAGGCAGCAGCATCGACGTCGGCTGGCCGAGCATGCACGCTTCGGCCTCGATTCCACCCACGCCCCAACCGACCACGCCGAGCCCGTTAATCATCGTTGTATGTGAATCGGTGCCGACCAGAGTATCGGGATACGCGAGGATCGGAGTTTGCCGGCGGTCAGTGAAAACGGCCGATGCCAGGTATTCGAGATTCACCTGGTGGCAGATTCCGGTATCCGGCGGCACGACGCGGAAATCCTGGAACGCTTTTTGACCCCAGCGGAGGAACGCGTAGCGCTCGCCGTTGCGTTGGAATTCGAGCAACGCGTTGATGCTGAAGGAGTCCTTGGTCGCAAACTGATCGACGGAGACGGAATGATCGATTACGAGATCGGCCGGGATCAGCGGATTCGCCAGTTTCGGGTCGGAGCCCATGTCGCGCAGGGCGTCGCGCATGGCGGCGATGTCCACCACGCATGGGACGCCGGTGAAATCCTGCAGCAGCACGCGCGCCGGCTGGAAGTTGATTTCCTTCGCTGGGGCGCCGATTTTCCACTGCGCGGCGTATTCGATGTCGGATGACTTCGCCGTGCGGCCGTCCTCCATGCGCAACAGGTTTTCAATCAGGATTTTGATGGAGTATGGAATCCGCGAGGTGTTGGCGACGCGCTGTTTTTCCAGGGCTTCGAGCGAGTAGTAACGGTATTGATGGTTCCCTACGCTGAGTGTGGAGGCCGATCCGAAACTGTTCTTATTCACAGTTTCATTATCGCGTTTTCTCGTTTCTCGTTCTGCGTTTCTCGTTAGGAAGGTCTCTGGCCGGCGTAGTAGCCGTCGCGCGTTTGGACCGTCAGGTCGCTCTTTTTCGTCGTGAGTTGGATCTTGTGATATTTTCCGGAGGCGTCCGGCTGATCGGAGGTATATCCGATGCTGTACTGGTTGCGCAGTTCTTCTTCAACTTGGTCGAAGATTTTCTCGATGGATTCTTTCTTTGAAACTTCGAAGAAACCGCCGCCGGTTTCGCGCGAAAGGCGCTGCAGGATCGGTTTGCCGTCCGTACGCGAACCTTGGCGCCCGTTTCCGCCGCCCCAGCCGCCTCCGCGATGGCCGCCGCCGTAGCCGCCGCGTCCCATGGCGCCGTAAGCGTCTTGGTCCGCGAAAAGGATCGAGTAGACCAGGGTATCGGCGCGTTGGGCGGACTCGATCGCGCTTGTGAGGGTGACTTTGCTGCCGTTGTCGACGCCGTCGGTCAGCGCGATCACTGCTTTCCGGCCGGTCTGCTTTTTCATCAGCTCGTCGGAGGCAAGGAGGACCGAGTCGTAGAGAGATGTCCCGCCGCCGCGATAACCGCCTCCGCGGTGTCCTCCGCCGTAACCCCCGCCGCCTCCGTGGCCGCCGCGTCCGAACTCCGGCGTCTCCATTCGGTCCAAGGCTTCCTGCAGTTTCTTGCGCGAGGACGTGAGGTCTTGCAGAAGCTCCACTTCGCGATCGAAATGGATCAGGAATGCATGATCCTTGTCTTCGCGCAGAACCTGACTCAGAAAGCGATAGCTGGCGTCTTTTTCTTTGCCGAGCACGCGGCCCTGGCTCATGCTGGTGTCGACCAGCAGGCCGAGTGTCAGGGGCAAGCCGGATTCTTGCGAGAAATACTTGATGATTTGCGGGCGGCCGTCCTCGGCCAGCGTGAAATCGTCTTTTGTGAGATTGCGGACGATCTGCCCCTTCCGGTCGCGCACAGTGGCGAACACGTTGACCACGTTCACGTCGGTGGAAAACGTGGAATCCTGCTGTGCGCGCATGAACTTCGCGGCCATCAGACCCGATAAGCCGACCCTAAGCAAACTCCGGCGGGAAATTTCGGTTTCCATGATCCTGAGAGAAACGATGCGGTGTCTAATACCTCGGTTACACTGAAATCCACGTATCTCGGAGGTTGGAGTGAAGAAACTAGGCCTAATTCTTTCGCTCAGTGTAGTTTGGGCGCAGGACAAAATGCTCCCTATGAACAAGGAAGTCCCGACCATGGAGAATACCTGGGACATCCACTACAGCGATTTGGAACCGGCGCTCAAGGGCCGGCTGGCCGAGGCTCCGGATTCGCTGGATATTCTGGACGAACTGGCGCGTGTCGAGCGAGGCCTGGGGAAATACGCCGAGGCCGCGAATCTTTACCGGCACGCGCTGGAGCTTAGAGAAACGGCGTCGGGGCGGGGAAGCATAGACCTGGTGCCGACGCTCGAAAATCTGGCGCGCATCGATTCCTTGCTCCACAAGCTGGACGAGGCCGAGACCATGCTGGCTCGCGCGGTGGGCATTCGCGAGTCTGTTCAGGGCCCGGATCATCCGGAAGTTGCGACGGAGTATAACGCGCTGGCGCGGCTGTTCGTGATCGAGAAAAAATTCTTGGAAGCAGAGCCCTTGTATTCACGCGCGCTGCAGATCATTGAGACCAACAACGGACAGGCCGATCCGAAGTTATGTTCCACACTGGATAATCTCGCTTCTGTCTATCGCGAGCAAACCAAATTCGCGCAGGCGGAGCCGCTGCTGCGCCGGTCGCTGATCATTCGCGATATCGCATCGGGGCCGGTGCATCCGGAAGTGGCGAATGCACTCGACAGTCTCGCGTCGCTCTATTACGCGCAGAAGCGCTTTCCAGACGCGCAGCTTTTGTACGAACGGTCGCTCGGGATTTGGATGACGCTGCTTGGTCCGAGCCATCCTTTGATTGCCACTAGCCTGGACAACCTGGCTGTGGTTTACGCCATGGAACAGCGCTACGCCGAAGCCGAGCAGCTCTACAAACGGGCGCTCGAGATCCGGGATGCCGAGGACGCCGCGAGTTTGCGAAATCTCGCGCTGGTGGAAGAGGGACTGAAGAACTATAAAGACGCCGCTGCGGATTACAAGCGAATGGTCGCGATTCCGGTCGCGGATCCAGTGCCGGGGCTGCGCGAGTATGCCGAACTGCTGAAGAGCATGCATCGGGCGGCGGAGGCTGCGGTTATCGAGAAGCGGGCAAAAGCCGCAGAAAGTAAGCCGCGGATGAACGCGGATGAACGCAAATAGAATCTGTTAGATACAGCAAGTATTGAAAGTTTCAGTATAAAGGCTTTTCGCCTTCCGGCCTGGTCTTCCAGCGGCGGTGGATCCAGAGCCATTGGCCCGGGTGTTCGCGAACCACGGATTCTAGAATTGCGTGCAGGCGTTGGGTGTCTTCGATTGGATCGCCTGACATTTCTACCGGCGGATAGAAGCGCAACACGTAGCGGTTTTCGGCTTCGAGCCAAAGCGCGAATCCGGGGATCACTGCGGTGCCGGTGCGGTGGGCAATCTTTGCGAATGCGGCATTGGCACAGGCCGGAGTTCCGAAGAAATTCACGAATACTCCTTCTTGCAGCGACGTGTTCTGATCCATCAGGATTCCAACCGCTTCGTTTTGATTGAGCGCTCGCAGAATCGCGCGGGCGGCGTCCTTTTTCTGGATCAGCTTGTTGCCGGAAAGTTGGCGGCGATGTTCTACCAAGCGATCCACGCGGGGGTTATCCAGCGGGCGGACGACGACGTTCATCGGCTCAGTCATCAGTGCGTGCGCGAAGGCGCTCAGTTCCCAATTGCCCATGTGCGCGGTGGCGAACAAGACGCCGCGACCGGCTTTCTTCGCTTCGATGTAATGCTCGAGGCCTTCGTAACGGATCCATCCGGAAATGTTTTCGCGATTGATTTGGGGAAAGCGCGCGAACGCGTAAAGAAGACGGGCGATGGAGCGGAATACTTCGTCGACGATTGCTTTGCGATCAGCTAGTGATTTTTCCGGATAGGCCAACTCGAGATTCCGCATGGCGACTCGGCGCAGGCGCGGCAACGTAAGATCCAGAAGTTTCGCGCAAAGGCGGGATGCGGCCGGCGGCAAATGCGCCAACCACCACAAGACGAAACTCGCGAACAGGTATTGGATAGACGTTATTCTATCCACCCGCCACCCAGCACGAATTCGCCGGAGTAAAACACAGCCCCCTGGCCGGGAGTTACCGCGCGCTGCGGCTCGTCAAAATGTACATCCACGCGCGCGGAGTTTTGTGTGGGAGAGACGGTGGCCTGTGCGGGCAAATGCTTGTTGCGGATGCGAACGTGCGCTCGCACGGGCGCGGCGATGGGCGCGACGGAGATCCAGTTCACGTCTTTCACGAACATTCGCGCGCGCAGCAGATCGTCATTGCTGCCGACAACCACGCGCTGCAATGCCGGTTCGGTGGAGATGACGTACAGAGGCTCGCGCGCGGCGATGCGAAGCCCGCGCCGCTGGCCCACAGTGAAGTGGTGCACTCCGGCATGCTCGCCGAGGACGCGGCCGCCGGTGTCCACAATTTCGCCCTGTGTCTGATTGGACGCGATGCCTTGTTCACGGAAGTAACTCTCGATAAAAGCCGCGTAGTCGCCGTTTGGGACGAAGCAGATCTCCTGGCTATCCGGCTTTTCGGCGACAGGCAATCCGAGCTCGCGCGCGAGTTCACGGACTTCGGGCTTGGTGAATCCGCCGAGGGGAAATTGCGTGCGGGCGAGCTGTTCCTGTTGGAGTCCGAACAGAAAATAGGTTTGATCCTTGGCGCGGTCCACGCTGGTGCGCAACTGGTAGCGGCCGGTTTCGTCGTCAAATCCGATGCGCGCGTAGTGGCCTGTGGCGATGGTTTCGGCACCCACGCCAGCCGCCATCTCCAAAAACTGATCGAACTTGATGAAGTTGTTGCAAAGCGTGCAAGGGATGGGCGTGCGTCCGGCCAGGTATTCGTCGATGAACGGCTTCACCACCTGCGCTTCAAACCGATCCTCGAAATTGATCACGTAGTACGGGATGCCCAGGTGCTGAGCGACAAAGCGCGCATCATAGACATCGTCGAGCGAACAGCAGCGGCCGGTGGGTCCGGTGGATGGCGTCAATTCAGGCAGACGGCGCTGGTTCCAGAGCTGCATCGTGAGTCCGACCACGGGGCGCCCCGCGCGATGCAGCATTCCCGCGACAACGGAGCTATCCACTCCGCCCGACATGGCGACGGCGATGGGTTGATTAGACACTGGCGGTGTAGGTAGGCGACAACTTTCGTAAATGCGCGGCGGATTCAGCGGCGGCGTCGATCAAACGATCCACTTGCTCTTCTGTATTGGAGTGCCCTAGCGAGAATCGCAGGCTGGCGCGGGCACGTTCGCGGGGCAATCCGATGGCGAGCAGAACGTGCGAAGGCTCGACGGCGCCGCTGGAGCAAGCCGATCCGCTGGAGACGGCGAATCCCTTAAGGTCGAGCGCGATCACCATCGCTTCGCCTTCCAGGCCGTCGAAAAAGATATTTGTGGTGTTGGGTGTGCGGGCAGCGCGCCCGCCATTCACGCCGCACTCCGGTAGGCGAGCGAGAATTCCAGCTTCCAATCGATCGCGAAGCCCGGCGAGGCGCACACTCTCTTCGGCGAAATTCTCCGAGGCCAACTCCGCTGCTTTTCCGAGCGCTACCGCTCCTGCCACATTTTCGGTTCCGGGGCGGCGTTCGCGCTCGTGACGTCCGCCGAACTGAATCGGACTGAGGGGCGTTCCGTGCTTCACATAGAGCGCGCCAATTCCCTTCGGTGCA
>DATGIH010000360.1:0-2471 GCA_035295865.1 Bryobacteraceae bacterium | reverse complement strand
ACTTGTCGCTCGTAGGCAATTTGGATGAAGAAATGTCCGGAATCGCCTGGGATCTGCTGCCGATGCCGCGTTATCGGGCACACAACTGGCAGTGCCTGGGCGGAATCCCTCGCCAACCTTACGCTGCCCTGTACACGACGCTGGGCTGTCCGTATCACTGCTCTTTTTGCTGCATTCAGGCACCGTTCAAAAGCGGCGAGCGAGCGGCGGGCGTCAAGGAGACGACTAACAGCTATCGCTACTGGAACCCGGATACGGTTATCCAACAGATCGATGTGCTGGTTAACAAGTATGGTGTTCGCAATCTCAAGATCGCCGATGAGATGTTCGTCCTCAATCGCAAGCACGTCCTTGGCATTTGCGACCGTATCATTGCACGCGGCTATGATCTGAACATCTGGGCTTACACGCGCGTTGATACTGTCAAGGATGGGATGCTCGATAAATTGAAGACGGCTGGCGTCAACTGGCTGGCGTTCGGCATCGAAGCCGGGGCAGATCGTGTGCGCGACAACGTCGAGAAGAGCTTCGATCAAGAAGAGGTCTACGATGTACTTCGCCGCGTGCGCAACGCCGGTATCAATGTGATCGGCAATTACATCTTCGGCTTACCGGAGGACGATCACGAGACCATGCAGGCGACGCTGGATCTGGCGCTCGATTTGCGCTGTGAATTCGCCAATTTCTATTCGGCTATGGCTTATCCTGGCTCGCCGCTGTATACGCGGGCGCTTCGACAGGGTGTGCCACTGCCGGACAAATGGACCGGCTATTCGCAACATTCCCGCGATTGTCTGCCCCTGCCGACGCGCTACTTGCCGGCTCGTGAAGTGCTGCGCTTTCGCGACGAGGCTTTTCTGAAATACTACACCGATCCGAATTACCTCGCTCACGTCGAGCGCCGCTTTGGCGCCGAGACGGTAAGTCACCTCTGTGAGATGACTGGACACAGTCTGGAGCGCCATCTTTTGGATGGCCGACTCAACGTGCCGCCGGTATTGCTGCCGGAGGAGAAGGCTGTGCCGGCGAATGACCAGAGCTTGCTTCAGCTCCAGGTACGTTCAGAATCGCAGCGCGCACGCCAGATCGCTTGATGGACCTCGGCGGGTTCATTTAGCGTCGGGCGCGGTCGCGGCTTCTTCGCCCCCGCGCGGCGACTTGTGGATCAGTTCCAATACGGATTCCAGCGTCATTCCACTGTACTGCCTGCTGTAGCAGTGGAGGCGGAATTTCTCGACATCAAACGGTCCTTCTCTTTGTGGCAGGGCGTGATAGCCCAGTCCCATGCGCACAATGTTGAAGCCGTTCACGTTTTCCTGCGCCAACTGCACCGGTCCTTCAAGCTTGGCCTGTAACCGATCCCCGGTTATCTCATAGACGTGATAAATCGCGTAAATCTCATGGCGGAAGGGGTGATCCACCGACCGCTTTCGCGCAAAGTCATTTTCCAGATCCGGAGCGCCGAGGAATGGTTGATACATACGCGGAACGAGATAGCGCAGCGGATCGACGAAGGGATAGCGGGCGTGTGTGAAATGGATGATGCCACGATCGCGCCAATCGACTTCCGCCTGATGGACGTACTTGTGGCGATGATGATAGGCCTTGTCCGGGGTGTAATCGAAATCGACATCGAGGAAATAAACCGGCTGGACATGTCGGTTCGCGAGCATGCGCTCGAGTTGTTGGGGCTGATCGACAGCCCGGCTTGGATCGCAGATGCCGGTAGGCATGGTCCAGTAAATCTGGATGTGGTTATCGCTGTGCCATTTGATTTCTTCCCCGTGGATGACGTTGGTCACGACCGCGGCCCCTTCGGGGACATGCTGACGAAACCATTCAGCCATCACGTCGATGCCGCCGTAAGCCGTGCGGTTGACGTGATACGCTCCGTAGATGTTGAGAGCCTGGTCTAGACCGATCATGGCCAATACACACGCCAGGCCATAACGCAGCCAGGCCAGAGCAGGTCGTTCGCGTAGTGAAATCCAGAGCGATTCCATTGCTTCCGCCAGAATGATGGCCGTGGGAGGCATTGCATACAGGAAATGGACGTGTTCGCTGAAGACGCGCAGGATTGGCACGAACATGAGCAGAAACCAGAAGGCCAGAAATAAATCGCGCCGCATCGCGAGGGCTGCCACGCCGAGGCAGAGTGCAACACCCAGGTAGGTGTGTGTTTGTTGTTCGAGAGCCAGTAGCATCCCAATCGCCAGCAGCCAGCAGGGAAGGGTTAACTTTTGCACTGCCAAAGTAAGTAGGGCAAATGCGGAATGGAAACGAGATGTCTTTATCTGCGCATTCTGAAAACTGTCTTCTGCATGGTGAGGTCGCAGACGCAACAATGCGACCAGGCCCGCACACGCCCAAAGGGACGGCGGCATCAGGGGTAGAAAGTGCCAGCCGGCGGGCCAGCGGATACTCCCGCTGCCAAGCTGTCCGGACAGTGTGCCCAGGCGGTACACGGGCAC
>DATGIH010000359.1:0-3730 GCA_035295865.1 Bryobacteraceae bacterium | reverse complement strand
CACGGGCGTTCATCGAATATCGAGGTGAGGAACTGCGCGAGAAAGCCCTATCCATGGAACAGCCGCTACCAACAGTTCCGCCTTGCGCGGCCGCGAAAGACCTTGTCTTCGTCACCAAGTACGAGCCATCCGACGTTACGATCAGCGCGGACCTGAGTTGTGCGGGTATGGTGGTGCTCTCCGATACGTATTATCCCGGCTGGTACGCGGCGGTTGACGGCCGGCCCACGGCAATCCACGAAGTGGACATCGCATTTCGCGGCGTCGAAGTTCCCAAAGGCGCGCACGTGATTACGTTCCGGTATCGGCCGCGTTCGGTGTATTGGGGCGCGGCTCTTACCTTCGCGGGCCTTCTTGGGGCTGTCCTGCTCACTTGGCAGAGCGGAAAGAAACGGCGGAGTGCTCACGCGCATCACTGAAAAAGTGCCATCGCCGCTTGGAATCGTCTTCGACATGGATGGGGTGCTGCTGGATTCATCCCCGATTCATGCGGCTGCTTATCAAGAGGCGCTGCGCGGGCTTCCCATCGTGAACTTCGTCTACTCGCGTGTGGCGGGAATGCGCAGTGTGGATGGCATCCGAGCAGTGCTCAAGGAAAACGGTATCGATTTGCCAAACGAGCAGGTAGCGAAGTTGGCGGAGGCAAAAAGCCGGATCGCGCTCACGCGGATTTTAGCGCAAAATCCGCTTTTTCCCAACGCGCTCGCCGTTCTTGCCACGCTTGCGGCCCGGTCGAAGCTGGCACTCGCAACTTCGGCGTCCGAACCCGCCGTGAACGCATTCCTCGATCGCAATCAGCTCCGGGGTGTTTTTCAGTCCGTGGTGCATTCCGGTCATGTGCGGAATGCCAAACCTGCGCCGGACATTTTTGAATCCGCGATCGTGGCGCTGGGAGTCGATCCGGCAGAAGCGGTGGTTGTGGAGGACGCCGTGGCGGGAATCCAAGCCGCGAAGGCTGCCGGCGCCAGTGCATGCGGAATTCCGACAACCTGTTCAGCCATGGAACTCCAGCAGGCGGGTGCGGACCTTATAATTGACGATTTGGAAGATCTGCTCGAAATCGGAGCGCGAATTTGAACGCCCCGCGAGTCTTTACGCGCGAAAACGCGACCGATTTTTTAGATTCTGCCGTCGAACCCGCGCTCTGGACGGCTCTCATTCCAGCAGCCGGACGTGGCTCTCGTCTGAGTTTCGATCAGCCCAAGATTCTGTATCCCATCGCCGGACGAACCATCCTCGAATGGCTGGTGGAACGGATGAAGCCATTTTGCCAAAAATTCGTCTTTGTACTTTCGCATGAAGGGCTTGCATCGGTTAAACAAGCCGCGCTCCCATTGTTGGCCGGCCGCGCTGCCTTCGCTGTGCAAAACGAACCCATCGGAATGGCGGATGCCATCCGCTGCGGCCTGCCTGAAGTGGCAACAAGGAACACCCTGATTGTCTGGGGCGATCAAGTGGCGGTTAAACCGGAATCGCTCGAATTCCTGATGCGGATTCATCAAGGCGCAGCTCAGCCGGCCGCAACTTGTCCCACGTTGTGGCGCGATCGTCCCTATATCCATTTCGAGCGCTCGGAATCGGGGCGTGTTTCGCGCGTCCTGCAAGCTCGCGAAGGCGACCGAATGCCCGCGCAAGGTGAAAGCGATTCCGGTGTTTTTCTGTTTCGTACCGATGCCTTGCGCGAATACTTGCCGCGCTTGCTCGAATCCCCTGAATGCATCGGTGCAAAAACCCGCGAGCTGAATTTTCTGCCGATTTTTCCGCTCCTCGGCGAACAATTGATCACCGCGCCCATCATGACCGAGCCGGAATCGGTTGGAGTGAATTCACCCGCAGACGTGGCGTATCTCGAGGACCAACTCAGGTGCCGATGAAAACCAGCCGTAGCGCACGCGCTCGTGCGTGCCGCGTTCCCACTCTTGGGAACGCCTGGACTTCATCAAAAATGTGTTTGCATGAGTGCGAACACGGCACGCAGGAGTGCGTGCGCTACGGACATTCCGCATGATTCCCGCTAACCGCCAGGAAAAACTCAGTGTGGTGCTGTTTTCGGGCGGCAGCGGGACGCAAAGCATCAGCGAAGCCTTCCTCAAGCACCCGCAAATCTCACTGACTATCCTGATCAACGCCTATGACGACGGACATTCCACCGGCCGGTTGCGGCGATTCATTCCCGGAATGCTCGGCCCATCGGACGTCCGCAAGAACATCAACCGCCTGATGCCGAAATCGGACGAGCGACACCGTGCGCTGCGGTTTCTGTCCGATCAACGGCTGCCGGTGGGTATGGAACAGGCGCGCGGCATGGAGTTCGTGCAAAGAATCGCGAATGCGGAATGGTCCGGGCAACATCCGGAGCTCACTTCCCGATTCGAGCAGCTCTCCGTAAAACAAGCGGCTACATTCGCTAGATTTTTCCGCGCGTTCCGGCAGTACTGCGTTGAACAAGCCGTGAGCGGCAACTTTTTCGATTTCACCGACTGCGCGCTGGGCAACATTCTTTTCGCCGGTTGTTATCTCGAAGAGAATCGCGATTTCAACCGCACCGTGGATGCCTTCGGCCGGTTCTACGAAATCGAATCGCGCCTGCTCAATGTCACGCAGGGCGAAAATCTCTTCTTAATCGCACGGAAAGAGGACGGCGAAGTGCTTTGGAGCGAAGCCGAGATCGTTTCGGCGCAGAATCCCTCCAAGATCGACGACATTTTTCTGATCGGCGATGCGGTCTATCGATCCGCCCTGGAAAACCCTCCAGCCGGATGCCTGGATGAATTTCTCGCTAGTGCTGTGCGCACGCCGTCCATTAACCCCGAAGCGAAGCAGGCTTTAGAATCGGCCGACGTGATTGTGTACGGCCCTGGGACACAGCATTCCTCGCTGTTTCCGTCCTACCTGACGCGCGGAGTGGCTGAGGCGATTATTCAAAATCACTCCGCGGACAAGATCCTGATCTCAAACATCCGCCGCGATTTCGACATGCAGGAAGAGGACGCAGGCGATCTGGCCCGCAAATTCCTGGCGGCACTCAGCCGAAAAGGCGAAGTTGCGGTCCATTGGCGGGATGCCGTTACGCATTCCTTTTTCCAAAACCAGGACCGTCCCCAGCAAAGCGGGGAGCATCATGGCGTCGCCAGCTACATTCCTTTCGACGCGACGACGTTCAGCTTTCCCTTGGAATCCGTCATGCTGCGCGATTGGGAGGATCAGGAGGGCCGCCACGCCGGCGGATTCGTGCTGGATGAACTGCAACAGATCGTGCAGTCGCGTATCGACATTGCGCTCCAGCCCTTCCGGCACCTGATTTCTATCGTCGTTCCCGCGCTCAATGAAGAGCGATCTGTGGAAGAAACGCTGAAGCGCCTGCTGGCGCTGGATTTTCAACTGTTCGAGCTGGGCAAGGAGATTATCTTTGTAGACGGCGCTTCGAGTGACCGCACTTTCGAAATCGCGAGTTCCGTCCGCAACGTGAAAGCTTATCGGCTGGACAAACCCGAAGGCCGCGGCGCGGCCCTGCGCGCCGGCATCGAAAAAGCGCGCGGCGACATCATCGTATTTTTTCCGGCCGATCTCGAATACCAGGAAAAGGACATCTACCCCGTAGTTCTCGCCATCGCGCGTAGCAACTTCAGCGCCGTGTTTGGAACGCGCGCCGTGAAGTGCACCGACCTTTCCGGGCGGCTCAAGAGCATCTACGGCAAAGCGCGTGGGTTATATCTAGTGAGCAAGTACG
>DATGIH010000358.1:0-28320 GCA_035295865.1 Bryobacteraceae bacterium | reverse complement strand
CTTCATCCGCCGCCGCATACCGCCCTTCAGCCGGATTCTGCTCGTCGAAAGCGGCAACCGCGATCTGTTCGAGGATCTTCTGCCGGGCATCTACCGCAACCATCCTGGCGTCACGGCCGACCTGATTACTTGCTACGCGGGAGTGCCGAAAAGTTTCCAGCCGGATCAAGGCAGCGTCTATCGGGTCAACGATTATCCAAACTCGGCCGCGCGAAAGAAGCTCTACCGGCTGTTGGCCGCCAACCACTATACCGTGGTCGGGATCATCTGCTCCGCAGAGCCCATCATGGCCAAATGGAAATGGGTGCTGGCGGCGCGGTTGCCTGGCAAAGTTTTCATCCTCAATGAAAATGGCGATTATTTCTGGCTGGATCGGGCCCATCTGTCCAACCTGCGCCACTTTATCCTTTTTCGCGCCGGACTCACGGGCGCGGGCGCGGTCCGCACAATCGTTCGGCTGGCGCTGTTTCCATTCACGCTCTTCTATCTAATTCTGTACGCTGCAACCATTCACCTCCGAAGGAGAATTCGCACGCTATGAAAGCTGTTTTTGTCGAACAAACGGGCGGTCCCGAAAATCTGAAGTACGCCGACATGCCGAAGCCATCACCTGGCGCCGGCCAGGCGCTGGTGAAGATCGCCGCATCCGGCGTGAATTTCATCGATACTTATTTCCGCAGTGGCCTTTACCCAGCCCCGCCACCGGTCGTTCTCGGGAGCGAAGGTGCAGGCACCGTGGAAGCAGTTGGTCCGGATGTCACCAGCCTCAAGCCCGGTGACCGCGTGGCCTACGCAATGGCCCGCGGGTCTTATGCGGAATACGCAGCGGTACCTGCCGCGCAGTTGGTGAAGATCCCCGATTCGGTGGATTTCCAAACTGCAGCGGCGGCCATGCTGCAGGGCATGACCGCGCACTATCTCACGCACTCGACGTATCCGCTGAAGGCCGGCGAATCATGCCTGATTCACGCTGCGGCGGGCGGCATGGGGCTGCTCCTGATCCAGATGGCCAAGATGCTGGGCGCGCGCGTCGTCGGAACCGTGAGCACGGATGAGAAGGCCAAACAAGCCAAGGCGGCCGGCGCCGACGAAGTGGTAATTTACACCAAGGAAGATTTCGTCGCCAAAGCCAAAGGCATGCACGTGGTTTACGATTCGGTGGGCAAAACCACGTTTCTTCCCAGTCTCGATTGTCTCCGCCCGCGCGGCATGATGGTCAACTACGGAAACGCCAGCGGACCGGCACCGGAAATCCTACCCCTTTTGCTTACTCAAAAGGGTTCGCTTTTCCTCACGCGGCCATCGCTTGGGAACTATATCGCCACTCCCGAGGAGTTGGCGTGGCGCGCGGGCGACGTTTTGAAATGGGTGGGCGAGGGCAAGTTGAAATTGCACATCCACAAAACCTATCCGCTTTCAGAAGCCGCGCAGGCACATCGCGACCTGGAAGGACGCCACACCACCGGAAAGTTGTTGCTGATCCCGTGATTCAACTTTCCGAACTCAAGATCGACGCGCTTCTCGTCTCGGCGCTGCCGAACATCCGATATCTCAGCGGATTCACCGGTAGCAACGGGCTTCTTCTCATAACGCCCGATTCCCAAACGCTGTTCACCGATCCGCGCTACACCATCCAGGCGTCGCAAGAAAGCAAAGCGAAGGTGAAAATCGTCGCTAAGGGACCGCTCGAAGCCGCTGCCGTAGAACTCATCCGGCGCAAGAAACTGAAGCGCATCGGCTTTGAATCCACGCGCATGATCTACGAGTCGTACCGCCGGCTCAAAGAAGCTTTGCCGCTGGGCGCGGGGCTCAAACCCATCGGTGCCGTGATTGAAAAGCTGCGGATGATCAAATCGCCGGAAGAAATCGCTCGCATCCGCCAAAGCGTCCTCACGAATTCGGAAGCGTTCGAATCCACCGTGCGCTCCATCCGGCCCGGAGTTTCCGAGATGGCCATCGCGGCCGAGCTCGACTTCAAGATGCGCCGCTTGGGCGCCGAAAAGGCCGCCTTCGAGACGATTGTCGCTACCGGCACTCGCACTGCCCTGCCCCACGCGCAGCCGTCGCAACAGAAAGCGGCTGTTAATGAACTATTATTAATAGATATGGGTTCATGTCAGAACGGCTACATGAGCGACATGACACGAATGCTCTTCCTCGGTCGTCCGGATCGCAAAGTGACGCACATGTACAAAGCCGTGCTCAAAGCCCAACTTGCCGCGATTGACGGTGTCCGGGCCGGTATAACGGCCGGCCAGGTGGATCGCAAGGCGAGGCAAGTCCTGGAATCCGAAGGGCTTGGCAAGGAGTTTGTGCATTCCACCGGACACGGGCTGGGTCTCGAAATCCATGAGCTGCCGCGCATCGGCCGCAAGGACCCGACGAGACTTGAGGCCGGGATGGTGATTACAATTGAACCTGGCGCTTATATCCGGGACTTCGGCGGCGTTCGGATCGAAGACACGGTGCTGGTGACCAAGAATGGATGCGAGGTGCTAACCGCCACATCCAAGGAGCTAATGCTTCTCTGAATGTCGAATGAAGAGATAAGAGATTTGGTTCAGCTTGTCATTGAAAGCGGCGTAGCTGAGATCGAAGTGCAGCGTGGGGAAAATCGGGTACGCATCCGGCGCACCCTGGGAGCCCGTCACGAAGTCACCATTCCGGCTTCGATGATGGGGCCCGCGCCCACTCCCATGGCGGATGCGATCGTGCAAACCACGCCGGCGCCTGCGTCCAGCGCGAGCGCGGGAACAACCGGCAACGAGACCATTGTGAAGTCGCCGATTGTCGGAACCTATTATGACGCACCCAAGCCCGGCGATCCCCCCTTCGTCAAGGTCGGCGATCAAGTGGAACCGGGGCACGTGCTTTGCATCATCGAATCCATGAAATTGATGAACGAGATTGAAGCCGAGATCGCGGGCACGGTGGTCGCCAAATTGATGGAGAATGGCCGGGCAGTAGAGTACGGAGAAGCGTTGTTCACCATCCGCCCGCGCTAACATGTTTCAAAAAATTCTGATCGCCAATCGTGGCGAAATCGCCATTCGTATCATCTGCGCCTGTAAGGATCTGGGCATCCGCACCGTAGCCGTTTATTCGGAAGCCGATCGACACAGTTTGCATGTCCGCTTCGCCGACGAAGCTATCTGCATCGGTCCCGCAAAAAGCGCGCGCAGCTATCTGGATATTCCGTCCGTCATCAGCGCCGCCGAAATCACGAACGTCGATGCGATTCATCCCGGCTACGGATTCTTGAGCGAAAACGCGGATTTCGCCGAGGTTTGTGAAACGTCGGAAATTAGTTTCATCGGCCCGAAGCCGGCCGTCATTCGTTCCATGGGATTGAAGCAGCTCGCGCGCGCGGCGATGGCGCAATCGGGTGTGCCGATCCTGCCCGGATCGAAGGGCATCCTGAAAGATGTGGACGACGCTATCGAGACGGCGGAGCGGATCGGGTATCCGGTGATGCTAAAGGCATCCGCCGGCGGCGGCGGACGCGGGATGCGCATGGTGCGCGAAGCGGCGGATTTGCCCGGCCTTCTTTCGCAAGCGCAGCAGGAAGCCGGCCTGGCGTTTGGAAACCAGGACGTCTACATGGAAAAGCTGATCGATGCGCCGCGCCACATCGAGTTTCAAGTGTTGGCCGACGAGCACGGCGAAGTGGAGATCCTGGGCGAGCGCGAATGTTCCATCCAGCGCCGGCATCAGAAACTGCTCGAGGAAGCGCCGTCGCCGGGATTGAGTCCGGAGTTGCGCAAGAAGACCATGGCCGCGCTGCACGAAGCGATGCGCCATATCGGCTACACCAACGCTGGAACGGTTGAGTTCCTGATGGATGAAAAAGGCAATCTGTATTTCATCGAAGTGAACGCGCGCATCCAGGTGGAACATCCGGTGACGGAGGCGATCACGGGCATCGATCTGGTGCGCAGCCAGATTCTGATCGCGGCCGGCCACAAGCTGAGCGACATTATTTCGCGTCCGGTGCAAATTAGAGGGCACGCCATCGAGTGCCGGATCAATGCCGAAAATCCGGAAACGTTCGCGCCTTCGCCCGGCCGGATCACGGGGCTCAATCTTCCTGGAGATATCGGCATCCGGGTAGACACATCCGCTTATACCGACTACGTAATTCCGCCTTACTACGATTCGCTCGTGGCCAAGCTGATCGCATATGGCGCGACCCGCACGGAAGCCATCGCGAGGATGCGGCGGGCGCTCGAAATGTTTGTGGTGGAAGGGATTTACACAACGATCCCACTGCATCAGCGGATTCTGGCGGATCCGGGATTCGTCGCCGGCGACACAGATACAAATTTCTTAAAAAGATTTTTCGACTCCGGCCGATAAGCGCCGTAAGGAAACTTATCGTATGGGCACAATTGCGACCACTCCGGTTACTCCTTTGTCCGTGTTGACAGCGCCAGGAGGTCCGCTTGCGACAAGCAGCGGTTCCACGCTTGTTCCGCAGTCGATTTTGAACTCGGCCAGTCCGACGGATTTGGCAAGTCTCAGCGCGGAAGCCACGGCGCTATCGGAAGCGAATGGGTTGTTTGGATTGTCGACGCCCGATTTTTTCCAATCGATCGACGAATCCGCGACCGCAGCAGCTTTTGGATTGACACCGTCCACTTCGGCAGCGGCGACATCGCCTTCGCTCGAGCAATTGATTTCGGCTTACGCCGCTCCCACAGCGACGAGTGGAACTACGGTGAATACCACCGGCTGAAAGTACTGTGGGGCGGACCCCCAGGTCCGCTGCCGACGCCCTCGTCGGCAGTTCTCTCGGCGGGTTCTGGGGGACCCGCGCGGACCCGGGGGTCCGCCCTACATCGCGACCAGCGCGGCCATCAACTCAATCCCGTCCCACAGATTCTGAATCCGGATATTCTCGTTGAAGCTGTGCTGATTGTTGTCATGATTTGCGATCGGCACCGTGATGGTCGGGACGTGGAGAATCTCATCGATCATATAGAGCGGCACGCTGCCGCCCATGGTCGGTAACTTCACCACAGGTCCGCGCGCCGAATCCGCGGCTTTCAATACCAGTTGCGAGATCGGCAAATCCATCGACGTTCGCGAGGCATTGTAGCCGCCTGCTTCCACTTTCACGAAAGCCAGCTTCGCATGCGCCATCCGCGTCGCGGCATCCGGTTCATGGTCCACGATGAAGTAGCCTTGCTTGCGGATGTGTTCAATCACGCGCTGCTCCGCGTCGTAATGGTCGATGCCTTTCACCAAACGCATATCGATGGTCGCCGTTGCTGAGGCCGGAATCACGTTGCTCGCGCCGGCACCCGTCCGGGCGCTGCTCATCCCGCGAATATTGAGTGATGGAACGTTTAGCAATTCCACCAGTTTTTTCCCACCTCCCTCGGTGCGGCCCAGCCACAACTCTTTCTTCAAATCCTGATCCACGTCGGGAGCTTCGACGATCGCGCGGCGTTCGATGTCGCTCAGAGGCTGGATGCCATCATAAAAGTGATCGATCAACACGCGGCCTTCGTCATCTTTCATCGAAGCCAGCAGCCGCGCCAGCGCCATCGCCGGATTCGGCGCCCAATTTCCGTAGTGGCCGCTGTGCAGTTCGTGATTCGGACCATACAGCGTGATGTCGACCGTGGCAATCCCGCGCGCGCCGAACACGATCTGCTGCCGGCGGCTCTGGTGCACTGGGCCGTCGCAAATTAGCCAGACGTCGGAGGCGAGCAGGCTCTTGTATTTCTCAATGATCGCGGCCAGGTGCGGGGATCCGGCTTCTTCCTCGCCTTCGAAGACGAATTTGATGTTCGAGCCGAGCGGAATGCGCGCGGCTGTCAACGCATCCAGCGCGCTGAGAATTGCGATCACGGGCGCTTTGTCGTCGGACGCCGCACGTGCGTAGATTCGCCATTCCGGATTGATATGCCCGCTTGCAGGCAATGGAACCACCCGGGCATCGCGATCCAGGCGGCCATCGCGCAGAACCGGCTGCCAGGGAGGCGTGGCCCATTCCTTCGGATCGAGCGGCTGTCCGTCATAATGCGCGTAGAATACCAGCGTGCGCGTAGCACCGGACGTTGCAATTTCGCCAAAGACGACTGGGGGCGCGCCCGCGACTTCCAGCAACTGCGCGCGGATGCCGCGTTTTTCCAGCAGAGTTTCGATTGCCGCCGCGTTTTTCCGGATGTTCACTTCATCCCGCGCGAGATCGGGGATGGCGAGCAGATCCACGAACTCCCGTAATATCGGGATCTCGTGGGCCTCGCGCCAACTCCGCGCCGCGGCTGCGGCCGGATTGGTGGCATCCGCAAAAAGAGCCGCGGCGGCCAAACAAAGAACGAACCAAGTTTTCATTACGTCTTCTTTCTGGCGAATTTCAGACCCGTCCAATCGGAATCGACCGCGCAGATTTTGTAATCCACGAGGCCGGCTTCGAGCCCGGCGCCGCGAACTTCGTGCTGCGTGAAATCGACTTTGAATCGGCTGGTCTGTTTCGGATAGACAATCCAGAGCGAGGCGCCCACTGGCAGACGCGCGCTCAGAAATTCGGCTTCGGTCGCCAGTTCGCGCAACGAGCGGACGAACCAGATCGCCATTTTGGTTTGCGGCGAAACTTTGGTTTCGAATTCAACGCCTTCGGGAAGTTCCCCGAGTTCTTCTTCAAATCCTTCCGGTGCGCCTAATAATGCGGTACGCATGTTGGGTTTGAATCCGAGCTTTTTGACCAGGCTGGATCCGGCGTACTGCTGCATGTACTGTTTTCCGGGCGACCTCGTTGCGGACGACCTCAGGGCTTTCTTGATTTGCGACGGAGCACCGCGCCAATCGGTGAAGAAGCCCCAGGGCGCCTGTTCCCGAGCAACTTTCACCTTTGCATCCTCCCCGCCGGCGAAGACAATCGGAATATGCGCCGTCGATTTTCCGCTGTGGATCACGACTGCGACCGCGCGGCCGTGCGAAGGGAGCCGATCCAGATCGATCACAATCGCCGCCGGAGGATCGTCGCGGATTTGGCCGATCAATCCGCTGGTGCGTAGCGGCGATGCGTTGATCGTGAATCCGGATTTCTTTAGCGCACGGGCGTGTTCGCGTGCCGCATCGGCATCCCAGGAGACTAGGCGAATTTGCGCCACTCAGCCAAATTACCAGAACCCAAGCGCGGAGGCTGGCGCCACAGGCACATATTGCATTCCAATAGGACTTGTGTCAGGCTGGTATGGTGGCTGAGAAAACCGACGTTTGGCAGGGGACTCTAGCGCTGATGGTGCTGAAGACGCTGGAGTCGATGGGTCCGCTGCACGGCTACGGCATTGCGCGGCGCATCGAACAGACTAGCGGCGACGCATTGGCCGTGAATTACGGAACGCTGTATCCGGCGCTGCTCAAACTGGAGCAGGAAGGCTACATTTCCGCCAAGTGGGGAGTTTCGGATAACAATCGGCGCGCGAAGTATTACAGCCTCACGCGCGCAGGCAAGAAGCAGGTGGAGAAAGAAGCGCAGCAGTGGGAACAGACTAGCGAGATTATCGCGCGGTTCCTCGCGCCGGAAAAAAGTTTTTAGATCGTCTCGAGAATCAAGTGCTCCGGGCGTGGATTAGAACATGCCACCTCCAGAGCGAAGGTGAGAACGCGGCGGGTTTCGAGAGGATCGATGAGTGAGTCCATGTGCCCACGTGCGGCTGCGTAGCGGGCGTCCAGCCAGCGGTCGTAATCGGCGCGCGTTTTTTCGATTCGTTCTTTCAGATCGTCCGGGATTGGCTGGCCTGCGGATTTCAGTTTTTCCAACTCTGGGCCATGCACGGCCATCACGGCGGAATCGCCTTCCATCACGCCGATGCGCGCGGTGGGCCAGCCAAAGGCGAAATTCGGATCGAAGCCTTGGCCGGCCATGGCGTAGTAGCCAGCGCCGCTCGCGTGGTTGACGGTCAAAATGATCTTTGGAACCGTTGCGCACGCCATCGTTTCCACCATCTCGGCTCCCGCGCGGATGATGCCTTCGCGCTCCGGCTCTTCGCCCACCATGAATCCCGAGACGTCCTGGAAATAGATCAACGGAAGGTTGTTGCGCTGGGCGTTTTCCACAAAATACGCGACCTTTCGCGCAGATTCTGTGTAGACGATTCCGCCGATGCGCGGACCGGATTCGGTCTTCAGAAATCCGCGGCGATTGGCGATCAAACCCACCGGACGCCCAGACAGCTTCGCTTCAGCGCACAGTAGCTCAGGCGCGTATTGCGGTTGAAACTCCAGATAATCGTCGCCGTCGAAGATCCGCTCGATGGCGTCCTCCATGTTGTATGGCAATCGATGATCGGGCGGCATCAAGTCGTACAGTCCTTCCGCGGGTTTCGGCGGCGGCGCGCCCTTCAAGGGGCTCACTGGAACCGGCATCGATCGGAACTTTTGGCGGATTAGTTCGAGACACGCGGCATCGTCTTTCGCGGTGAAATGCGCCACGCCGCTTGAACTGGTGTGCATGCGGGCGCCGCCCAGTGATTCGGCATCCACCACCTGCCCAACTGCGCCTTTTACCAGATTGGGACCACCGAGTCCCATGAAGCTGGTGCCCTCTACCATGATGATGACGTCGCTCAAGGCCGGTAGATACGCGCCGCCAGCAATACATGGACCCATGACAGCGGCGATCTGCGGAACGTGCAGCCGCCGGCGCATGAGGGAGTTGTAGTAGAAGATCCGAGCTGCTCCGTATTGGCCGGGAAAAATGCCGTCCTGCAGTGGAAGATTCACGCCGGCGGAATCCACAAGGTACACGATTGGAACGCGATTGCGCATCGCGATTTCCTGCGCCCGCAGAATCTTGGTGATGGTCTCTGGCCACCAGGCGCCCGCTTTGACTGTCGCGTCGTTTGCGACGATGACAGCCGGACGTCCTTCAATTTTTCCGATTCCGGTGACCACTCCCGCGGCGGGCGCTTGTCCGTCGTACTGATCGTAGGCGATCAGCAATCCGATTTCGAGAAACATCGCGCCTGGATCGAGCAGCTGCGTTATCCGCTCGCGCGCGGTCAGTTTTCCGTCGCGATGCTGCTTCTCGATCTTCTTAGCACCGCCGCCCTGGCGCAGCCGGTCCTCCAGCTCTTGGACACTTTCGACGAGTTGGCGCATGCGGCTGATAGCGGCTGGGGGCACGACTTCAGAATACAGGAGAGCGAAACCGAACCGCGACCGCAAGGAAGCGCAACCACGAAGGTTCGGGGTCGCGGTTCGGAAGAGGGTGGGTGAACGAATTACTCGTGGCGCAGCGCAGTGATCGGATCCACTTTGGTTGCGCGGCGCGCCGGCCAGAACGATGCAAACAGACCGGCGAACAAAAGTAGCGCCGCGACGGCGATGAAGGAGACTGGATCGAAGGTAGACAACTTCGCCAACTGGCTTGCCAGCACTTTCACCGAGAGCAAGCTGCCGATTAATCCCACTAGAATCCCGGCGCCCACCAGCTTCGCTCCCGAGGCCAGAATCATCCCGACCACTTGTGAGAAACGGGCGCCCAGCGCGAGCCGGATGCCGATCTCCTGCGTGCGCTGAGCGACCAGATTCGAGATCAATCCGTACACACCGGCCAGCGCCAGAACCAAACCAAGTCCGCCGAAGATCCCGAAAAGCAATAGATTGAAGCGCGGCCGCGAATAGACATATTCGTGCAGCAAAGATTCCACAGTGCCGACATCGGTGACAGGTTGATCTTTGTTCAACTGATACACCTGATTCCGAAGAGCATTCGCGAGACTGGCCGGTGAGACGGAGGTGGCGACCACGAGACTATCCGCCGCGTCAAGAATCGTGTAGGGAAAATACAACTCGG
Organism: Bryobacteraceae bacterium; assembly: GCA_035295865.1. Classification (GTDB taxonomy): domain Bacteria; phylum Acidobacteriota; class Terriglobia; order Bryobacterales; family Bryobacteraceae; genus Palsa-89. Next base: position 18,509 of record DATGIH010000358.1, on the reverse strand, counting down.
GGATCGTTTCGCGATTTCGGATATTGTTGATCGCGTCATTCACCACGCCGACAATCAGGAAAGAATCGTTCACCATATTCGCCGGAGGCTGTGCGAAATTAGGGATGCGGACCACGCGTCCCAGCGCGTTACCGGCTGCGATGTACCTGTGTACAAAAGCGCGATTCACCAACGCCACATGCGTCCGATTGGCCACCTCCGATCTGGTAAACATGCGGCCCTCGGCCAAACCAATTCCCACGGTTTGTGTGTAGTATTCATCCGTCTGATCGATCTGCACCGGCCGCTCGTCTTGCTGCGAATTTTCGGGAAGTTCCACCGGGAGCCACCAGTTTCCCAGCGGATGCAGGCCGGTGTTAATCGAAGCGCTCGCGACTCCCGGCACCGCACGGACGCGGCGCAGCAGCTCGGCCAAGAACGTATTCACACGCTCGTCGGGATATCGGTCCTGGCTGCGCGGAATTCGCATGGTCAGCAACCGATCGGCCCGGATTCCCAAATCCAGATGCTCTATCGCGAAAAGCGTCCGGACCATGAGCGTCGCGCCCACCAGCAACATCAGGGAAAGCGCGACCTCACCCACCACCATTCCGCCACGCAGAATCCTCTGCCGCTTGCTGCCTGACAAACTGCGGCCGGTTTCTTTCAACGGTGTTGCGACATCGCGGCCGGAGACGTGAAGAGCGGGAGTGAGTCCGGAGACGATGGCGGCGGCCACTGAGACAGCCGTGGTGAACAGCAGCACGGCTAGATTCATTTCGATCTTGGCTTCGTCGGGGATGGTATTCGGGGGGACCATCGCTATAATGCCCTTCAGTCCGGCATAGGAAACCAGGAGACCAAGAATTCCGCCGGCGGCAGCCAGGACCATACTCTCGGCAAGAAATTGACGGATCAAGCGGGTGCGGCTGGCCCCGAGTGAAGCTCGCACCGCGATTTCCCGCTGTCGCGCCGCTGCGCGAGCGAGCATGAGGTTCGACACATTCACGCAGGCGATCAGCAGCAGCAATCCAACCGCACCGAACAGAATCCACAACGCTTCGCTAATCCCGCTCGGGAATTCATCCTTCAGCGATCGCAACTGAACTCGCCACTGCTTGAAAATCGAGCCAGGATTTTGGCGCGCGAGATCCTCGACAATCGGCCGCAATTCGGTCTCGGCGCGGGCTTCGGTAACGCCCGGCTTCAAGCGGCCGAGCACGTGGACCCCCTGCACATGTTCCACCGCCTGACCGCGATGGAAGATGATCGGCAGATACACGTCAGCGCCGCGCCACATAAAGCGCTGCGGCATGATGCCGACTACCGTGCGGATATTGTCATTGAGGCGCAGCTTGCGGCCAATCACACTTGGATCGCCGGCGAACTGCCGCTGCCAGAATTTATACCCGAGAATTGCAATGGGCTCGGCGCCTGGTTCGGCATCGGAGGGAAGAATCGTGCGTCCGGCCAAAGGCGGAACGCCCATGATCGAGAACGTGTTCATGGAGCAGTAATTACCGCGCAGGCGAATCGGATCACCGGTTCCGGTCCACACCACATCGCTTACGGTAGAGGCCATGAGGCCTTCGAAGATCGTGGTTCGCTGCGCGAATTCCAAATATTGATCGGTAGTGTAGTAGCCTCCGTGAACGCGGTTGTCCGGCGTCCGCAGCGCGATGGTGGCGAGATGATCCACGTCTTTGTACGGGAACGGATCAAGAATCACCGCGTAGATCACGCTGTACATCGCGGTGCTGGCGCCGATCCCCAGCGCGAGTGAGCCGGCCGCGATGATGGCGAATCCGGGATTCTTGATCAGGTTTCGGACACCGAACCGAAGATCGCTGAAGAACTGTTCGAACCAGAGAAGGCCATTCATCGTATTTTCGGGTAATTCAAGAGTACCTGAATCCGGCCGGAAGGTTACCAACTTCCCGGCGCGGACAAATTGAGAGTGCGCACAACGGGCTCTCTTTGATCCTCAAAGGTGAAGGTGAAGCCTTCCGAGAGGTAACGATTCCGATAGTAGTATGTGCCGACGACAGCGGCGCATCCGGCTACGTAGAATACTGCCGTCAGAAGGGGGCGTTTCAGGATCGACGCTTCGAGCGACGCCATGCTGTAGGCGTAGGTGGCGAATCCGATCCAGTAGACGAACCAGAGCGCGGTGAGGTTCGATTTCCCAGGCATGTAGGAGCACGTGAACGGGATCTTGTGGAACTTCATCAGCAGCAGCTCAATCAACAGCAGCGACAGCGCAATATCGAAGAAAGTGTGAAACAGCGCCACCGGCCAGCCCCACAGCAAAGCGTAAACAGGCGCGAGCGCGGCGAATAGCGGCAGCACTCCGAAAACGAACATGGCTTTCCGGACTCCGGAGAGACATTCCAACCGGCCATCCACTTCCGAGAGCTGAAAGACCCAATTGGCCTTGAGTTCGGCTGGAAGCCCGAAAATCACCCGCATTCCGGACAGCACAAAGAACGAAAGGATGAGCGGAATCGACAGCAGCGAAGCATTCGGCACATCGAGCGCGGGATTTTTCGTTCGAGAGAACACGCCGACGAGAGCTTGTAACATCAAAGCGAATCCGACTCCGACGTAAGCGGCCAGGTAGAGCCAATGTTTGCGGCTCCGCACCATGGTCTTGCCCGTGAAATAGAACGAGGCCTGCTCCAACGGGCTTGCAACAATAAATCGATTGGCGAATGCGCAGAGCGCGGTGGATACTCGCGTGGGGACGACATCCAATACTTCCTCCGATTCGAGCGACCGCTTGACGTGACGCTTATAGCTGATCGCGTAGGAAAGGGCCGAGACCAGCAACACGATTTCGAGCGCGCGCGTACCGATTTGGGTGCATCCGGGTAACGGTTCGGGCTGTCCCAGCATGGATTCATACAATCCGAGGAACCACATCGGCGGGAAGAAGTAGAGAAGCTGGCGGTTCTTGGCGGAGTGCATCAAAAAGGACAGGTCCAGCAGTAGTAGGAACATCAACAGGATGGCCAATACCGCGAGAAGCTGCACGTATGTGGACATCCGGCGAAACATCCGGAAGCTGAGCAGGTTCATCAGGACGCCTTGGAGCGCTACGAAAAAGAAGAATACCGTCACGGTGGCAGCGAGCATGACGGTGGCATGAACTCCGATGTGGCCTAAGACGCCGAGCAAGGTTGCGCCACGTTGCATGGAGACAAACGGATAGAAGAACGTGTGAATCGCATTGGTGGCCACGAAGAAGATCACCACGAACGCGCATAGGGAGACGATTTTGGCCGCGAACACGGCCGGCAAGTTAATGGGCAGCGGAATTAGGATGGTAAAATCGCGCCGGTCCGGAAAGAGAGCGTCCCATTCCAGCACAGTGACGAATCCCATCACCGCCATGGAAAATGTGATGAAAAACATTTTGTCGGGCAGCGACGCGGCTTCGGCAATTTTGGGTGGGCCAAACGCCAGCTCCGTATATTTCGGCATCAGCCAAAAGCAGATCAAGCCGGGCGAGGCGATCAATCCGACGATCTTGGCGAGAGTGGCGTGGGATTCGTTTTGCCCGGAAACTAATTCGTTATCGAAGAACCGTCCGAAAAAGTGCCGGATCAATACGGCGAAAAGATCACGCATAAGCGTGCATCACTTCCACGATGTTTTTGGCCACCTGCTCGGCGTCTTCCTGTACCACGAGCTGCGCAAAGATTTGTTCGAGCGATGGAAGCTGCATCAGATTCCGCAGGCTTTCAACGGAGTCGTGCGCGACTACTTTGCCCTTGTGCAGGATGATCACGCCGGAACAGACCTTCTCCACGACTTCGAGTACGTGCGAGCTGTAGAGAACGATTTTTCCAGCCGCGGAAAGCGATTTGACCAGATTTTTAAAGACCAGCGCCGATGTTACGTCGAGACCGGACAACGGTTCGTCAAAGATAAGAATTTGCGGATTGTGCAGCAGCGAGGCGCAGATGAGGATGCGCTGATTCATCCCTTTTGAATAAGAGGAAATGAGCGAATGCCGGTGCGGGTGCATGCCGAACAGTTGCAGTAGTTCATTGATCTTCTTGTCGGTGGCGTTTTGCGCAAGCGAGCGGAGCCGGCCGATGAGTTGCAGGTATTCACGGCCGGTTAAATAAGGATAAATGTAGGGGACTTCGGGAACGTGGCCGATGGCTCGTTTATATTCGATGAGATTGTCTCGAATGTCGCGGCCATCGAAATAGATGTGCCCACGAGTCGGCTCCAGCAGGCCAATCAGCATGTTGACGGTGGTGGTCTTACCGGATCCGTTGGGGCCGAGGCAGCCCAAGACCTGATGCGGCCGGATGACAAAGCTGACGCCTTCGACAGCGGGAATGCTGGTGTAGTATTTGGTGAGGTCCCGGACTTCGAGCATTGCGGCGCACGCCTCCCTGGGCGTTAGACACCGCGCGGGGGTGGCTTGTTCCCGCGGAACAACGTCGGTCCGTTCCGAACCGCGACCGCCAGGGAGCGAAACGACGGTTCGTGGTAGCGCTCCCTTGCGGTCGCGGTTCGGTAGCGGAGGTCAGGAAACGTCGGGCCAGATTACACGCTGCAGCTCTTTTTCCGGTGCGTCCCACAGGGCGCGCGCCGGCGCCCATTTCGGAATGTAGTAAACCAGCGAGCCAAAGGGCGTGCGGCGCTTAAATCGGATGCGGACCATGCGGCCGCGATACCACCAGACTGGCTCGACCGCCTCTACTTCTTCAAACGGGATTTCGGACTGGCGCCGGTAGTTGTTGATCACGAGATTTCTGCCGGAATATCCAACGCGCTGAAGGTGCAAGGTTAACCATATTACAGGGATGGTGGCGAGCAACACCAACGCAACGATGAATCGGAATCCGCTGGCGATGGAGATTTGGCCCATGGTGGCGAACACCCAAGGCGGGACGCCGAGTAAAATCGCGAACCAAAGAATCGGCAAAACGATTTTGTTGGTATATGTCAGGAATGCGCCGGACAGCCACTCGATTTCGTCGTCCACAAAAGCAATCGTACTACTTTGAAGCCAAAGCAATGTCTTCCGCTGCGTAATCGAATTGCTTTGGATCGTCTGCAGACGGAGGATTGGCACGCTCCCAGGCGATGGTTCGTTCGAGCGCCGTATCGAGAGGGATTGATTCCGCATATCCCAACTCTTGGCGGATGCGGGCGCTGCTCGCGGTCCAGTGTTGGGCGGCGTTGTGGTGAATCTGAAGATGCGGAGGCGTCTGCTCTTTCGGCAGCGCGATTACCCTGCCCTTCCATCCGGCAATTCGTCCGATGTGTTGAGCCCATTCTAGTTCTGAGTAAGATTCGATCTCGGCAACGTTGTAGACACGTCCGGTGGCCTGCGGAGAAGCAGCGGCGAGCGCGATGGCGGCGCCGACGTTTTCCACATAGCCGCGCAATCCGCGCCATTGGGCCGCTTCCTCCTGCATGAGAATAGCGGGGCGTCTGTCGTCGATTCGCTTTAGAATTGGATGCAGCCGATGCAGAGGGTCGCCGGGACCATAGATCATCGGAAGCCGGAGCACCGTTCCGCGAATTTCCGAGTCGCTCATGACGACTTGTTCCACAGGAATTTTGTCGTAGTCGTCATCCAGCCAGTTGAATACATTGCGTAGCGTCGCGAGCGATTCCGGCGGATACGGATTCCGGTTGCGGCGCAATTCCGATTCTTCCGTGAGCGGAACGGGCTGAAGCGGCCCGTCATCCAGCCGGTGCAAGATAGCAGCGGCGCGATAAACATCCCCGCTGCTGAGCGCCACTACTCGGCTGACGGTTCCGCGCATCGCGTTCATCAGATCGCGAGCTTGACGTTCGCTGGAGAGGATGAAATCGATCGTTACATCCGGTGCGAAAACACGGAACTGGCTGGCCGATTCAGCCAGGGCATTACGGTCGCCGATGAGGTGTTTGACGCCCTCCGGGAGCGCGGGGTCCGCTCGGTCTCGGTGAAAGACCGCGACCTGATGGCCCTGCGCGACGAGGAGACGCGCTACGTGGGGACCAATAAATCCGGTGCCGCCGATGAGTAGCGCCTTCATGCTTTCACTGTACGCTGCTATTCTGATGGCATGCTGGGGATCGATCCACGGGCGGCGCGCGCGGCTTGGACCGTGCTGTTGATCGCGCTTCTCGTTGCAGCGGCGTACACCATTCGCGTAACTCTGGTGGTTTTCATGATCGCGCTGCTGTTTGCCTATTTGTTATCGCCGGTCGTGGAGTTAGTGCAGCGGTTCACTCCCAAAAGAGTTTCGCCGAGGGTGGCGTTGGTGATCGTTTACGTGTTGTTGACGGGAGCGATTGTGGCGCTGGCGGTGACCCTTGGCTCGCGCATCGTGGATGAGGCGAATAATCTGGCTACGCGGCTGCCGGATTTGTTGAAGAATCGCCGATGGATCAATCAGATTCCGCTGCCTGGATGGCTGGAGCCGGTGCGCGCCCGAATGGTCCAGTTGTTGCAAAATGAATTGGACAATGGCGGGCAAGACGTCTTGCCGTATGTTCGAAGCCTCGGCGGACAGTTGCTTTCGGGCGCGAAGTATCTGGTGTACGTGGTGCTGATTCCGATCCTGGCGTTCTTCTTTTTGAAAGACGGGCGCACAATGCGGCTGCAGTTTCTGGCTGGAGTGGAGGAAAGCAAGCATCGATTGGTGCTGGACGGAATTCTCGAAGATATCAATCGATTGCTGGGTGAGTATATTCGCGCGCTGGTACTGCTCGCGGTTTCGAGCTTCATCTGCTACAGCATTTTTTTCGCCGTCACAGGAGCGCCTTACGCGGTGTTGCTCGCGTGCATCGCGGCGATGGGCGAGTTCCTTCCCGTGGTTGGTCCGGCGGCGGCGGGTGCGATCGCGCTGATTGTGACTGGGCTCGCGGGGTACGAGCATCTGCTGGCATTCGTCATTTTTTGGATCGTTTTCCGGATGTTCCAGGATTATGCCGTATCGCCGTATCTCATGGGCAAAGGCGTGGAGCTGAATCCGATGCTGGTGCTGTTTGGAGTGCTGGCGGGCGAGCAGATCGCCGGCATCACTGGAATGTTCTTCTCGGTGCCTGTTATTGCGACGCTGCGCGTCTTATTCGTCCGCTATCAGCGCGCGCGCGGCGGCGATCTGGTGGCGCCAGCCGGCCGGCGATGAAGTGGATCTGGTGGCTTGTCTGTCCTTTCGCGCTTTCCGCTCACATGGTGAGTATGAGTACCAGCGAGCTGAAGGTGGACGGAAGCCGCGCGCACTTTGAATTGCGCATTCCGTCATACGAAGTGGCGCATGTCCGCGAGCCGGAACACACGCTGCTGGATCACATCCGTTTCAAGAGCGGAGGCGTCTGGGGAACGCCGTCCGCGCAAATGTGTAAGGACGATCAGGGGACCTATATATGCACGGCCGATTATCAGTTCCCTGCTCCGATTGACAAGCTCGATGTGGAATGCACGTTGGCCCTGGTAACGGTTCCGAATCACGTGCATATGCTGCGGGCTTATTTAGGCGACAAAACGGATCAAGCCGTTTTTGATTTATCGTTCACGACGGCGGAGTTGCGTTTTCGTCCGCCGACGGCCTGGGAAACCGCATTTCAAGAGATCTCGGCTGGATTCATGCGTGCCGCAGCAGGCCTGGCGCCGCTTTTGTTTTTGGCCAGCCTGGTGCTGGCGGCGCGGTCGAAGCGCGAACTTGTGACTTTGACGGGCTCGTTTCTGGTGGCCGAGTGTGTCGCCTGCGCGATCGCGCCACGGATTTCATTCCCACTGTCGCCGCGCTTTATCGAAGCGGCGGCCGCGCTGACGATCGCATACCTGGCGTTCGAAATCATCCTGTTGCCGAAATCCGGAATGCGTTGGCTGGTGGTGGGAGTGCTCGGGCTTTTCCACGGAACTTACTTCTCCATTTTCCTGGCCGAAAGTGGATATCACGCCATTCCATTTCTGAGCGGAGTTGCCGTGGCGGAAGTCCTGTTGGTTGCCCTCTTCGCGGTGGCGCTGCGGCAAATCACTCGATTGTCCTGGATGAAACGCGCGGTTCCCGTCGCCGCCACGATGTTGCTGACGGTCGGGCTGGCTTGGTTCTTAGTGCGTAGCCTCCGCTGAATTAACGAAAATCGTGCGGACCGCCGAATAGTAGATTGTGCCGGACTTTCGTTCGAGGCGGGGCTTTGTCCTCATCGCAACTTGTATCGCGCTGATCTTTCTCATGGCGGTGGCTGGGCTGGGGATTGACATCGGCCGTATGTACCTGATTAAGAGCGAGTTGCAGGCATTCACCGATTCCGCTGCACTCGGCGCCGCGCTTCGGTTAGACGGATCGGGTCAAGGAGTCCAAGCCGCCCAAAAAGCTCCTGCAGAACTCACAACCGGCGCCAACCCGATGATGTGGGACATGGGAACGAAGCCGATTACCGGGATTTCCGTCGATTTCGCGAAAGGCGAAGCCGCGCCCGATGCGGCATCCTGGCAAGCTGCGCCGAAGTCGGCGGGCGATCTGCATTTTGTGCGCATCGTTGCGAGCGTTCAAGCGCCCGTGATTTTCTTGCGCGCGTTTCAACCGATGAAGAGCGATGCCGCAACGGTATCCGCGGCCAGCGTCGCGATGAAGACGGCGCAATCGGCGAGGTTGATCCAGTGAGAGGGCGTCGTGGGACGGTGCTGATCGAATTTGCCGCGTCGTTGATTTTGTTATCGGGCATGTTCACTGGAATTTTCCAGATCGGCTACACGTTCTTCACTTACACGTCGCTCGTCAATGCGGTCCGCGCCGGGGCGCGCTACGCGTCGCTGCAGGCCCCGAATTCGAATGTCGCCGATCCGGAGTTCGCCAAGTCGGTTGCCAATATGGTGGTGTACGGAGATCCGAGGCCTGCGCCGAGCGCGAAGCCAGTGGTTCGTGGATTGACGCCGGACAATGTGGATTTGAAACTTTCGGCGGCAACGGCAACGGTGAGCGTGCGCGCGTTTTCGATCGATGCGCTGTTCACCAAAGTTTCGCTGGCCGGGCGGCCAACTGTGACTTTTCCGTTTACGGCCGGAGGGTCGAAATGAGACGCGGTCAATCGTTGGTGGAAACGACATTTATCTTGACTGGTTTCATGGCGTTGATTTTCGGAATGGTGAGCGTCGGACAGATGCTGTTCGTCCGGCAAGCACTGGCAGAGCGGGCGCAAGATGCGGCGCGGTGGGGAGCTGTGAACGCTTATGATGCGCCGTCGATCCGGAATCTGGTGCTTTACGGAACTGCGAAGCCAGCGGATGGATCGCTGCCTTTCGCGGGATTGGCGGAGTCTGAAGTGGTGGTTGGGAATCCGGGCTGTCCAGGAGTGGAGTGCCGCGTGAGCGTCGCGATTCCGGGACGCGGGATTCAGAGCACGGAGCCGGTGGAAGGGTTTTAGCAGCGACGTTCGTGCGCTTCTTCGCGCGTAAATCGCGTGGCTGCGGAGGCATTCAGTTTGATGTGCAGCTTCTTCCACTGCTCATAAGCCTGCCAATACTTGTGGGATTCACGCATCTCACGGCCGACGAAGCGGACAGAGGGCGCCCTGTCCTTTTTACTTGTGGCCATTCTTTTTCCGTTCCAGATTGCGCATTCGCCGTTCGAGATCTGCGATCTTCTTGTCGCTGTCCGACTGTTCCCGGTCGATTTGTTCGGACCAGTTGGTCATTCGGACGCTCCATCGCGCGCCTGTTTGCAACAGGGCGCCGTGGCGATCCAGGCGGGTTTCCATCAGGTCGATACGTTCAGTGAGACGAGTGAAGCCCTCGTGCATCTCGCGGTGCAGACTTTCGCTGACACTGGAGATTAGTTTTGCAAGCTCTTCGCTATCCGGACTCATACTGCTATCTCAACTCTAACAAGAACGGCGGACCCTTTCGGATCCGCCGCCGTACTGTGACTGTTCTGTGAAGCGAAGCTATTCGGCGACCGTATCTTCCACCGGTCCGGGTTCTTCGGACAATCCACCCGTATAAACCGTCCGGGCTTCGTCTTCGTATCCGCCGAGATCGCCGGTGAGAGATACTTCTTCCGCGATGGGCTCTTCTTCCACCACGTCTTCGCCCGCGATCTTCACGTTGCGGTAGTATTCCATGCCGGTTCCGGCCGGAATCAACCGCCCCATGATGACGTTTTCCTTGAGGCCGCGCAGATAATCGACCTTGCCGTTGATGGCGGCTTCGGTCAACACGCGCGTGGTCTCTTGGAACGATGCCGCCGAGATGAACGAGTCAGTAGAGAGCGACGCTTTGGTGATTCCAAGTAGCACCGGCTTACCGCCCGCCGGCTTTCCGCCCGCTTCCTCCACGCGATTGTTCTCTTCGCGGAACTTGAACTTGTCGACAACTTCCTCCGGCAGGAACTCGGTGTCGCCGATATCGTCCACCTTCACCCAGCGCATCATCTGACGCGAGATCACTTCCAGGTGCTTGTCGTTGATATTGACGCCCTGCAGACGATACACTTCCTGGATTTCGTTGACCAGATATTTCTGCAGTTCTTTTTCGCCGAGCACGGCCAGGATGTCGTGCGGATTGCGCGGACCATCCATCAAAGGATCGCCCGCTCGCACGCGCTCGCCTTCCTGCACGTTGATGTGAACGCCTCGCGGGATGGAGTATTCCTTCTGCTCGCCGTCGTCGGCGGTGATGGAAATCTTGCGCATGCCCTTGGCTACTTCGCCGTACTTAATGACGCCGTTGATCTCGGCGATAATGGCCGTCTCGCGCGGTTTGCGCGCTTCGAACAGTTCCACCACGCGCGGCAGACCGCCGGTGATGTCTTTGGTCTTGGTGGTCGCACGCGGAATCTTGGCGAGTACGTCGCCGGCGTGGACCGTCTCGTCGTGAGTCACCATCAAGTGCGCGTGGGTCGGCATGAGGTAGCGTTTTTCTTCCGAGCGCGTTCCGCCTTCCGGCCGCACGATGATGGTGGGGATGCGCTTTTCGTCCGGTGAATCCGTTACCACCCATTGCGACATACCGGTGATTTCGTCCACCTGCTCCTGCAGCGTGACGCCTTCTCCGAGATCCTTGAAGTGGACCTTGCCGCTGACTTCCGTGAGAATCGAGAACGTGTACGGATCCCATTCCAGCAGAATGTCGTTGGTCTTCACCTTCGAGCCATCCGTGAACAGAATCTTCGCGCCGTAGACAACCGGGTAGCGTTCCTTTTCGCGGCCCTTTTCGTCGATGATGGCCACGATACCGTTGCGGTTCATCGCGATGAGTTCGCCCTTGGCGTTCTTAACCGTCGAAACGCCCAGGAACTTCACGTACCCGTCGGACTTCGCGTCCTGCTTCGATTGTTCGCTCGATCCGGTTGCGGTTCCACCGACGTGGAACGTTCGCATGGTGAGCTGCGTTCCGGGTTCGCCAATGGACTGCGCGGAAATGATACCCACCGCTTCGCCGCGTTCCACCATGCGGCCGGTGGCGAGATTGCGTCCGTAGCAGAGCTGGCAGACGCCGCGCTTGGATTCGCAGGTCAGCACCGAGCGGATCTTGACGCGCTCGATACCGGCGGCCTGAATCGCGGCAGCCAAGTCCTCCGTGATTTCCTGGTTGAGTCCGACAATCAGGTTGCCTTCGTAATCGAACTGATCTTCGAGAGCCACGCGGCCGACGATACGGTCGCGCAACGGCTCGATGATCTCGCCCGATTCGATGATGGGTTCGACGTAAATTCCGTCGCCGGTCCCGCAATCATCTTCGGTGACGATCACATCCTGCGCCACGTCGCACAGCCGGCGCGTGAGATAGCCCGAGTCCGCGGTCTTCAACGCCGTGTCGGCCAATCCCTTGCGGGCGCCGTGCGTGGAGATGAAGTACTGCAACACGTTTAAGCCTTCGCGGAAGTTGGCCGTGATAGGCGTTTCGATGATTTCGCCCGACGGCTTGGCCATCAAGCCGCGCATTCCGGAAAGCTGGCGAATCTGCTGTTTCGATCCGCGGGCGCCGGAGTCGGCCATGATGTAAATCGGGTTGAGATAGCGGCCGGTGGTGTCGTCCTCTTCCATGGTTTTGAACATTTCTTCGGCGACACGCTCGGTAACTTTCGACCAGATTTCGATGATCTTGTTGTAGCGCTCACCTTGCGTGATGGCGCCTTCCTGATACTGCTGGGTGACTTCGATCACCGCCTTTTCGGCGTTCTTAACAAGCTTTTGCTTTTCTTCCGGCACCACCATGTCGTCGATGCCGATGGAGATTCCGGCGCGCGTTGCGTAGAGGAAGCCGAGTTTCTTGACTTCGTCGAGCATCGTGACCGTGATCTGCAGCCCGAACTTCAGGTAGCAGTGCTGTACCAGTTGCGAGAGGCCCTTCTTCTTCAGCAGGCCATTGATGAAGGGCATTTCGTCGGGCAGCACGTCGTTCATGATGACGCGGCCGACAGTGGTTTCCATGTACTGCTTGTTGAACTCGATCGGCTCGGTATGCAGGACGTTCTGATTGTCGAACGCCTTCATCAGGTCGATCACTTTTCCGGTGTAGCGCAGCTTGATGGGCGTGAGAGTTTCGACCTCGCCCATTTCGAGCGCGATCAAAACGTCGTCGGTGGACGCGAATGTCCGGCCTTCGCCCTTGGTACCCGGGCGCGCTTTGGTGAGGTAATAGAGACCCAGCACCATATCTTGCGTCGGAACCGCGATGGGCGCGCCATGCGCCGGCGAAAGAATGTTGTTGGACGCCAGCATCAAAGTGGATGCTTCGATTTGCGCTTCGGGCGACAGCGGAATGTGAACGGCCATCTGGTCGCCGTCAAAGTCCGCGTTAAATGCCGTGCAAGTCAGCGGGTGCAGCTTGATCGCCTTGCCCTCGACGAGCACGGGCTCGAACGCTTGAATCCCGAGGCGGTGCAGCGTAGGAGCGCGGTTCAACAAGATGGGATGATCTTTGATGACTTCTTCGAGAATGTCCCAAACCACCGGATCCTGCTGCTCCACCAGTTCCTTGGCTTGCTTGATGGTGGTGCAATGGCCGCGCTGTTCGAGGCGATGATAGATGAACGGCTTGAACAGCTCGAGCGCCATTTTCTTGGGCAATCCGCACTGATTCAGCCGGAGTTCCGGGCCAACCACGATAACGGATCGGCCAGAGTAGTCGACGCGCTTGCCGAGCAGGTTCTGGCGGAAGCGGCCCTGCTTGCCTTTGAGCGTATCGGACAGCGATTTGAGCGGGCGGTTGTTCGCGCCACGCAGAACGCGGCCTCGGCGGCCGTTGTCGAACAGAGCGTCAACAGCTTCCTGCAGCATGCGCTTTTCGTTTCGGACGATGACGTCTGGCGCGTGCAGTTCGATCAGCTTCTTCAACCGGTTGTTGCGGTTGATCACGCGGCGATACAAATCGTTGAGATCAGAGGTCGCGAAGCGTCCGCCATCCAGCGGTACCAGCGGACGAAGCTCCGGCGGAATTACCGGAATGACGTCGAGAATCATCCACTCCGGTTTGTTACCGGATTTGCGGAAGCTTTCCACCACGCGCAGGCGCTTGGCGAATTTGAGTTTCTTTTGCTGCGAAACCTCGGTCTTCATCCGCTCGCGGATATCGAGGCTGAGACCTTCGATGTCGACTTTCTTCAGCAGTTCCTTGATGCCCTCGGCGCCCATCATGGCGACAAATTTCCCCGGGAACTCCTGGTCGAGTTGGCGCTTGCGCTCGTCAGTGATGACTTCGCTCTGGCGCAGATCGGCGACTTCGCCCGGATCCACGACAACAAAAGCTTCGAAATAGAGCACGCGCTCGAGTTCACGCAGCGTGATGTCGAGCAAGTAGCCAATGCGGCTGGGCAGTCCTTTGAAAAACCAAACGTGAGAGCAGGGGCTCGCGAGCTCGATGTGGCCGAGGCGTTCACGGCGCACACGCGACAAGGTGACTTCGACGCCGCACTTATCGCAAATCACGCCGCGATGCTTCATGCGCTTGTACTTTCCGCACAAGCATTCCCAGTCGGCGATGGGACCGAAAATGCGGGCGCAGAATAGTCCGTCGCGCTCCGGCTTGAAGGTCCGGTAGTTGATCGTTTCGGGCTTGGTTACTTCCCCATGAGACCAGCTTCGAATCTTTTCCGGAGAGGCGAGCGAGATCCGGATGGAATCGAAGTCGGCGATCAAATTAGCTCTGTCGTACGGAGAGGAACGATACATGCAATCTCCTATAAGAACTTTTCTAGGCCGCGGATAAACGCCGATGAACGCGGATTTCTGTATCCGCGTTTATCTGCGTCCATCCGCGGCTAAACAATTTAGTCGGCCGCGAGCGCAGTCTCCAGCGCTTCACGCGGCTTTTTCATCAACTCTACGTCCAGGCATAGCGACTGCAATTCGCGGATGAGGACGTTGAAGGATTCCGGCACGCCCGGTTCGGCGGCCGCTTCCCCTTTGACAATAGCTTCGTAAATCTTGGCGCGTCCGTATACGTCGTCGGACTTGGCGGTTAACAGTTCCTGCAGCACGTAGGCTGCGCCGTAGGCTTCGAGCGCCCAGACTTCCATTTCTCCGAAGCGCTGACCGCCGAACTGGGCCTTGCCGCCCAGCGGCTGTTGGGTAATGAGCGAGTACGGCCCGATGGAGCGGGCGTGGATCTTGTCGTCCACCAGGTGCGACAACTTCAGCATGTAGATGTAGCCCACCGTCACCGGCTGTTCGAACTGCTGGCCGGAAATTCCATCCCACAGCTGGACTTTTCCGGAACTCGGCAGCTCGGCCGCCTTGAGCTGAGCCTTGATGTCTTTTTCCGTCGCGCCGTCAAATACCGGCGTCGCGAAATGCAGGCCCAGAGCGTGCGCGGCCCATCCCAAGTGAGTTTCCAAAATCTGACCCACGTTCATACGAGACGGAACGCCCAGCGGATTCAGAACGATTTCCACCGGAGTTCCATCCGGCAGATACGGCATATCCTCTTCGGGAACGATACGCGCGATGACTCCCTTGTTTCCGTGCCGGCCGGCCATCTTGTCGCCGACCGAAAGCTTGCGCTTCATCGCGATGTAGCACTTCACCAGCTTGATAACGCCAGGAGGCAGTTCGTCGCCTTTGCGGAGCTTAGCGATCTTTTCGTCCGTGATCTTTTCGAGCACGGCAATCTGCCGCGACGTCATCTCTTCGATTTCGTCGATCTGCTCGTTCAGCCGGACGTCTTTGTTCGCCAGCTTGACGCGCTTCAAATCGCGCGCACGGAGTTTTTCGATGAGGTCGCGCGTGAGCGGCGTGCCCTTCGAAACCAGCTTCTTATTGGTCTTTTCGTCGTGAAGATCGGCCAGCGATTCTTTATCGCCCAGCAGATCGGTGAGGCGCTTAGCGCGTTCATCATTCAAAATTCGCTTCTCATCTTCCAGGTTGCGGTGCAGCCGCTCTACCTGGTTTTCGAGAATCGCCTTGGATCGCTCGTCTAAATCGGCGCCTTTGCGCGAGAAGACTTTGCAATCTACCACCGTGCCTTCGATACCGGGCGGGCAGTAGAGCGAGGCATCCTTCACGTCTCCGGCTTTTTCACCGAAGATGGCTCGGAGCAGTTTTTCTTCCGGCGTCAGTTGCGTTTCGCCCTTTGGTGTTACCTTGCCGACCAGAATGTCCCCCGGCTTCACCGTGGCGCCGATGCGGATGATTCCGCTTTCGTCCAGGTTCCGCAAGAATCCTTCGGCGATGTTCGGAATGTCGCGCGTGATTTCTTCGGGGCCCAACTTGGTATCGCGGCCTTCGATTTCGAACTCTTCAATGTGAATCGAAGTGTAGTAGTCTTCCTTGACCAACTTTTCGGACACGACGATCGCGTCTTCGAAGTTGTAGCCGCGCCAGGGCATGAACGCGACCAGAACGTTTCGGCCGAGCGCCAATTCGCCCAGATCGGTGCAAGGACCGTCGGCCAGCACGGCGCCCTTCTTCACGCGCTGTCCCTGGAAAACAATCGGCTTCTGGCTGATGCAGGTGTTTTGGTTCGACCGCTTGAACTTGGTGAGCTGATAAATGTCGGCGCCCACTTCGCGCGAAAGCTGTCCTTCGTGAGCGCTGCCGTCCACCCGGACGATGATCCGTTCGGAGTCGACCGAATCCACCACGCCGGAGCGCTTGCAGATCACCACCGCGCCTGAGTCGCGCGCGGTGACGTGTTCCATGCCGGTTCCAACGAATGGGGTTTCGGCGCGCAAAAGTGGTACAGCTTGCCTCTGCATGTTCGATCCCATCAACGCGCGGTTCGCGTCGTCGTTCTCGAGGAACGGAATCAAACTGGCGGCGACGGATACGAGCTGTTTCGGACTGACGTCCATGTACTCTACTTCGTCCCGGTGCTTGAGCACGAAGTTGCCCGCCTGGCGGGCGTTCACCAGATCGTTGACGATCCGGCCTTTTTCATCGAGCTCGATGTTGGCCTGGGCGATGATGTACTTGTCTTCCTCCCAAGCCGACAGGTAGTCGCAATGGGCTTCTATTTCGATACCCTGCTTTTTGGCGGCGAGATCGCGATTGGCTTTCTCCACTTCGCCGCGCATCAATACATCGCCGACTTTGTAAGAGCTGTCCCCCGGATTGAGAACGCGGACTTCGTCCACCACCACGCCCTTAACCACGCGGCGATACGGACTCTCAATGAACCCGTATTCGTTGATCCGCGCGAAGCAAGAGAGCGAGGAAATAAGACCGATGTTCGGACCTTCTGGCGTCTCGATGGGGCAGATGCGGCCGTAGTGCGTGGGATGCACGTCGCGCACTTCGAATCCGGCGCGCTCGCGGGAAAGACCACCTGGTCCAAGAGCCGACAGACGGCGCTTGTGGGTGATTTCCGAGAGCGGATTGGTCTGATCCATGAACTGCGAAAGCTGGCTGGATCCGAAAAATTCGCGGATGGCCGCCATCACAGGCTTGGCGTTCACCAGGTCGTGCGGCATGGCCGTCGACATTTCCTGGTACACCGACATCTTTTCCTTGATGGCGCGTTCCATGCGCACCAATCCGATGCGGAACTGGTTTTCGAGCAGTTCGCCGACCGCGCGAACGCGGCGGTTGCCCAGGTGATCGATGTCGTCCACGGCGCCAATACCGCGGCGCAGCTTCAGCAGGTACTTGATGGTATCGATGAAGTCGCGCTGGTCGAGCGTGCGTTTATCGAGAGGCGACTCGTCGATCTTGTCGTACAGCTTGATATTGAACTTCATGCGGCCCACGCGCGAAAAGTCGTACTTGCGCGGGTCGAAGAACATGCCTTGGAAGAGCTGAGTCGCGGTGTCGAGCGTCGGCGGATCACCCGGGCGCAGCTTGCGGTAAATCTCAAGCAGCGCATCGTTTTGAGACTTCACCGGATCTTTCTTGAGCGTGACCGAAATCACGTTGCCGGCATCGTCGCGTTCGGGGAAGAACACCTCAAACGTCGTGATGCCGTTGTCCATCAGCTTGTCGACGTTGGTGAGCTCATGGTTTGCTTCTACCAGCACTTCGCCGGTGGACATGTCGATCGCGTCGGCGGCGATGAACGCGCCTTGCAGATCGGTGCGATCCACCTCGACCTGTTCGATCTTGGCTTTCTGGATGGCTTCAAACAGGCTCTTGGTGATCTTGCGGCCCTGCGGAACGATGGTTTCGTTCTTAGTGCTGATGGCTTTCGAAAGCTTCAAGCCAAGCAGGCTGTCGGAAACCTTCCAGAACAGCTTTTTGTCCTTGACGTGAATTTCGCTGACGTTGTAGAACGCCTTGAGAATTTCGGAATCGGTCTTGAGGCCCAGCGCGCGCAGAAATACGGTGCCGTAGAATTTGCGCTTGCGATCGATGCGGACATACAGCAGGCTCTTATTGTCGTACTCGAACTCCACCCAGCTTCCGCGATACGGAATGATTTTGCCGAGGAAGTAGCCCTGCGCCGGAACACGTTCGAAGAAGACGCCGGGCGAGCGATGAAGCTGCGAAACGATGACGCGCTCGGTTCCGTTGATGATGAACGTTCCGTTTTCGGTCATCAGCGGGATTTCGCCGAAGAAAACTTCCTGTTCCTTGATGTCGCGAACGGTTTTGACGTTCGTTTCCGGATCCTTGTCGAACACCGTGAGCCGGATGGTGACTTTGAGCGGGGCGGCGTAGGTCATGCCGCGCTCTTCGCACTCGGCGACGTCGTATTTCAACTGCAGTCCCACAGGATCTCCGCAGCGGTTGCAGAAGGTGACGATGTTCTTGTTGAACGTACCGCAGCGGTGGCAGAGCACATCGCCGACATGAAACGGATCGGTCTTGATGGTGCCGCCGCAGCTCGGATTGCGGCAGGTAGAGCGGAGGTGATGCAGGCCTTTCAAGTTGCCGCATTTGCACTCCCAGTTGCCGATGGCGTAATCGACAAACTCGAGCTGGCTCAATCCCCGGAAGTCGGAGATCGGGAACACCGAGTTAAAGACGCTCTGGAGTCCGGTGTCCTCGCGTTCTCCAGGCAGCAGGTCCATTTGGAGGAACCGCTCGTAAGATTTCTTTTGGACTTCGATGAGATTCGGAATCGGGATCGAAGTTTTGATCCGGGAAAAATCAACTCGCTCGCGCCTTGCGCCGTTTTGCAGATTTTCCAT
>DATGIH010000357.1:0-23899 GCA_035295865.1 Bryobacteraceae bacterium | reverse complement strand
CTGCGCCTGAAAGTTTTCCGGCCGCGAGCGGAAACCAGGGAATGAATCCGATTTGTTCGCGCTCGGAATAGTTCAGCACGTCTTCGGAACCGCGATCCGACACGCTGTAGCGATTCTGCACGCTGACAATCGGCACGATCTTGCGGGCATGTTGGATCTGCTGGACGCTCACTTCGGACAATCCGATATGCCGGATCTTGCCTTGCGACTGAAGATCTTTGAGAGTGCCGAGCTGATCCTCAGCCGGAACTTTCGGATCGATGCGGTGGAGCTGGTAAAGATCGATGCGATCCAGGCGCAGGCGGCGCAAACTGCCGTCCAACGCGGATCTCAGATGTTCGGGTTTGCCATTCTCGGTCCAGCGATTCGGACCTGGACGCTCAAATCCGCCCTTCGTCGCGATGACAAGTCCCGCGGGATACGGATGCAGCGCTTCCTCGATGATCTCTTCGCTGACGGCTGGACCATAGGAATCCGCGGTGTCGATGAAATTGACGCCCAGTTCCACGACGCGCCGCAAAACTTTGACCGCTTGCGCGCGATCCGGCGGAGGGCCCCAGATTCCCTGGCCGGTGATGCGCATGGCGCCAAATCCCAGGCGGCGGACCGGAAGATCGCCCCCGATGACGAATTCTGTATCGCGATTCTGGCTTGTTTTCATGATCTTTGGATGCGCGATGAAACTTGTTCGTCGCAGGGAAGTCTCAAAAAGTAGCCCGGTAATCTCACCGGGTGTCGCACAATATATTTAGGAGCCCACTTCCTCTGGACGAAACCAGCACGTTGAACACGGGCCTGGATCCCGACTCTCTCTGGTACAAGGACGCGATTATTTATGAGGTCCACGTGCGCGCGTTCTATGACAGCGAGGACGACGGCATGGGCGATTTCCGCGGCCTCACGCGGAAACTGGATTATCTGCAAGACCTGGGCGTCAACTGCATCTGGCTGCTGCCCTTCTTCCCTTCTCCGTGGCGCGATGACGGCTACGATATCTCAAGTTACAACGACGTTCATCCAGCGTACGGGACGCTGCGCGATTTTCAAACGTTTCTGAAGCAGGCGCACCGGCGGGGGATTCGCGTGATCACGGAAGTGGTTCTCAATCACACTTCCGATCAGCATCCCTGGTTCCAACGCGCGCGCCACGCTCCGCCTGGAAGCCGCTGGCGCGATTTTTATGTGTGGAGCGATACTCCGGACAAGTATCAGGACGCGCGCATCATTTTCAAGGATTTCGAAACGTCGAACTGGACCTGGGATCCGGTAGCCAAGGCCTATTTCTGGCATCGTTTCTATTCGCATCAGCCGGATTTGAACTACGACAGTCCATATGTCCGAGAAGCTGTGCTCGAAGTCATCGATTTCTGGTTCGATCTTGGGGTGGATGGCTTCCGTCTGGACGCGGTGCCGTATCTTTTCGAGCGCCAGGGAACCAACTGCGAGAATCTGCCAGAAACGCACGACTATTTGAGGGAGCTGCGCGCGCACATCGATTCCAAGTACAAGGATCGCGTGCTATTGGCCGAGGCGAATCAGTGGCCGGAAGACGCCATCGCTTATTTCGGCGCGAGCGATGAGTGCCACATGGCGTTTCATTTTCCGCTGATGCCGCGCATGTTCATGGCGCTGCGCATGGAGGATCGTTTCCCGGTCATCGAGATTCTGCAGGAGACGCCCGCCATTCCGACGGCATGCCAGTGGGCGCTGTTTTTGCGCAATCATGACGAGCTGACGCTCGAAATGGTGACGGACGAAGAGCGCGACTACATGTATCGCGTTTACGCGCAGGAACGGCGGATGCGGATCAACCTCGGGATCCGGCGAAGGCTGGCGCCGCTGCTCGAAAACGACCGGCGCAAGATCGAACTGATGAACGGGCTGCTCTTTTCGCTGCCGGGCACGCCGGTGATTTATTACGGCGACGAGATCGGGATGGGCGACAACATTTATCTCGGCGACCGCAACGGCGTCCGGACACCGATGCAATGGAGCGCCGACCGCAACGCGGGGTTCTCGCGCGCCAATCCGCAAAAGCTTTACTTGCCCATTACCATCGATCCGCAATATCACTACGAATCCGTGAACGTCGAGGCGCAACGCGACAATCCGCATTCGCTGCTGTGGTGGATGAAGCACCTGATCGAGCAGCGCAAGCAGTTCAAGGCATTCGGACAGGGAACACTCGAGTTCCTGCGGCCCGCGAATCGAAAAGTGCTGGCGTTCTACCGGCGATATCAGAGCGAGACCATCCTGGTGGTGGCCAATCTTTCGCGCTTTCCGCAGCACGTGGAATTGGATCTCGCGTCATCCAAGGGAATGACGCCGGTTGAAATTTTCGGCCGGACCACGTTCCCGGTGATTGGCGATCAGCCCTATCTCCTGACCTTGGGCGCATTGAGTTTCTACTGGCTGTCGCTCGAAGCGCGGCAAGTACGCCAGGAATCGGTGCCGAGCGAATCCCTACCGTCGACCCTGCCGTCAGTCGCGGTGAATGCGTTCGATGAAGTTTTCGAAGGACGCAGCCTCGCGGTGCTGCTGCGCATGCTGCCGGATTTCCTGAAGACGCGGCGCTGGTTCCTGGGGAAAAATCGAATCGTTCGGGACATCGACATCCTCGACACCATTACGATTACCGACACGGCGTCGCAGATTCTGCTGGGACAGATTGAGTACACCGAAGGCGATCCGGAGATTTATGTTTTGCCGGGATCGGTCGCGGTGGGCGAAGCAATGGACCAGGTGAAAGCGAAGTTATCCGATGTCGCGGTGATGCATTTGCGCGAACCGGGTGGCAAGGAAGGAATTCTCTACAGCGCAGTCTGGAATCCGGCATTTGGCGATGCGCTTTTGGGCGCGATCGCGCGGCGGCGGCGCTTCCGCGGACGCTTGGGAGAATTGGTGGGATCGCACACGCGCGCGTTCCGCAGAGTGTGGGGCGAACGGCATCCGGATCTTGCGCCGACCGTGCTCAGTTCCGAGCAGACCAATACTTCGATTGTGTTTGGGGACCGGTTCATTTTGAAGATGTACCGGCGTATCGAGACCGGAATTCATCCGGAAATCGAACTGGGCGCCTTCTTGACCGAACGCAACTTTCCGTCGGTCGCGCCGCTCACCGGGAGCCTGGAATATCGCAATCAACAGGACGATTCCATGAGCGTGGCCGTGCTCCATGGATTCGTGCAGAATCAGGGCAATGCCTGGCGTTACACGCTGGATGCGCTGGGCCAGTTCTTTGAAGCTGCGTTCGCACGGCATGAGAAAGAGCACGCCAGTCCGGAGGAGAATCCGCATCCGCTGGATCTTCTGCGCACCGATTTTCCGCACCGGGTGCATGAGCTGATCGGCACGTACGGGGATTCGGCGCAGCTGCTCGGGCGGCGCACCGCGGAGTTGCATGGCGTGCTGGCTTCGGAGAAAATCGATCCGGCATTTGCTCCGGAAGCGTTCACCGATCATTCGCGACAGGCCTTCTATCACGGCATGCTCGGACTCACGGCGCAGACTCTTCCGCTCTTGCGGATGCAATTGGACACCTTGCCGGCCGAGGTGCAAGAGGATGCGCGCAAGCTGATCGAGAAGGAAGAGCAGATCCGGCGGTTCTTCCGGCCGATTCCGGAGCGGCGGGTTCCCGCGCTGCGAATCCGGTTGCACGACGATCTACGGCTCGAACAGATTTTGTACACCGGCAAGGATTTTGTGTTCGTCGGATTGGGCGGGCGCGCGGATCGTCCCTTGAGCGAGAGGCGGATCAAGCGTTCGCCGCTGCGCGACGTCGCGAGCATCCTGCTGTCGTTCGAATATGCCGCGAACGCGGTGCTGTTCGATCAGGTTCCAGGCGTGACGCGGCGTCCGGAGATCAT
This sequence comes from Bryobacteraceae bacterium, assembly GCA_035295865.1. Lineage (GTDB taxonomy): Bacteria > Acidobacteriota > Terriglobia > Bryobacterales > Bryobacteraceae > Palsa-89. The sequence continues at coordinate 20,033 of DATGIH010000357.1, read as the reverse complement.
GGCGTCGCTCGAATTCTGGAAGAACTACTGGCGCGATTGGGTAAGCGCGATGTTCCTGAAGAGCTATTGCGGCCACGTCGACCGCGCGGGGCTGCTGCTGCAGAACGACGCGGATGTCCGGCTGTTGCTGGATGTGTTCCTGATGGAGCGAGCGTTGGAAGAAGTGGGGCGCGAATTGATGGAGCGTCCGGCGTGGGTGGGCGTACCGGTGCGGTTGATGCTGCGGTTGTTGGAAGCGAAAGCGTGACCGAACCGCGACCCTGAACCTTCGTGACCGGCCGGGGACATGGGTAACACTTTAAACCGGCGACATAGGTAACACTCTGTGGTCCAAAGTGACCTCGGATTTATTAGAACACGGCAGGTCGATTGGTACACTGATGAAACCCGGGCTGAGGATAAGGCTCTGCGGAGACGCAACCTGAGCGCCGACTCGGCGGCCGGGATTGGCTGGGACTGAGCGCAGTTCGTCCCGGCCTCCAGCAATCCTGGCCGAAAGCGTTAAATCTCGGGGGCGCGGGGGCAGAGCCCCCGATTCAGTCAGAGAGTTTTCCTATTGCGTATTCGGTTTTGGCTGTTTGCCGCGATAGCGTGGCGGTCGTTTTTCGGGCGCGAACAGATGGCCGATGCCATCAAACCATCCCAGTAGTTTGGGGCCGTAGTAAACTTCGAAAAACTGATCGTCTACCTCCAACAATCCCACAACTTCTCGGGCCAGCACCTGGCTGAGAAAGGTACGTTCGCATTTCCATTTCAAGCTACCCTGCTGTGAGATGCGGCGAAAGATCACGTCAGCCGGATACACCAGTTGCTCTTGGCTTGGCCGATAAATCCGATTCGATGGCGTGTAAAATTCCGACGGCGTGCCATAGTGCAACGCCTCGTGGGGCCGGTCCTGATTGAACTGTTCGGTGAACTGTTCGAAGGCCCGTTGCTGCTGGCCTAAATTGGCTCGAGGTGGCTGGGCAGTTTCGGCTTTCAACGTCCGGTGCATGCGCTCATGCCGGCCGTTTTGCTGCGGACATCCCGGATCGATCCGCTCGTGCTCGATTCCCAGCCGCAGCCACCACATCGATAGGCGGCTCAACCCGCCGGGAGCTTTGCTGGCGAAGGGCGGTCCATTGTCGGTCCGAATGGCTGCTGGCAGACCACATTCTCGAAAGACGGCTTCAAAGATCGCTCGCACATGCGGTCCATCGGTCTTCTCCACCGCCCGGCAGCGCAGCAGATATCGGCTGAACGAATCGGTGATCGTCAGCGGGTCACAACGCATCCCATCGCCGCACCAAAAATGCCCTTTGAAATCCGCGCACCAAACCGCATTCGGCGCTTCCGCATGCGCCAGCGGCTGACTGTAAGGTGGGGTTCTCCGGCGCGGCCGCCGTTTCACCACCAGGCCTTGCCGTTCCAGCAACTCTCCGATGCTGCTCGTCGCTGGCCACTTCTGGTCCCGATTCTGTCGTTGCAGCTTTTCCCGAAGTTTGCGCGGCCCCCAACTCGGATGCAGTTCCCGCAGCTCTATCACTGCCTCTGCTACCTTTTCTGACATCGCTTGCGGGTGCGTATGCGGCGCTCGGCTCCGATCTTCTAACCCAGATCGGCCACCTTCTCGGAATCGCTGCACCCATTTGTATCCCGTCTTTCGCGAAATTCCATACAGCTCACAGAGATCGGTGACCGATAGCTCCTGTTTCAGCCATTCATCCACGAATTCATTTCGTTCGTCCAAAGCAGTCCTCTTTTTCCAGGGCACATGCCCAGTTTCTGAGGTCTCTTCAGATTTCGAAAGTGTCACCCATGTCGCCGGTCTATTTTGTTACCCATGTCACCGGTCTGTACCTTCGTGGTGGCGCTCCCTGGCGGTCGCGGTTCAGAACTTGTTCAGTTCCGCGATCAAGGCCTGCAAGCCCTTCTTGCGGTAAATCTGAATCAGGCGCTGCTCTTCATCGGACGGCGCCATCACGCGCTGGAGCTGCGGCGTACCTAAATCGGCGCGACTCGGAATCCAGAGAGTGCCGTCGGCGAATTCCACGCTCGATACAAAACCGGTCATCCCATCGATTGTGAGCGGCTGTCCGCCGCGCGTGGGGAATTTCAGCGTGGCGTTTTCCAGGATCTGGCTTTTTTGTCCGGGCGCGAGATTCAACTCCGCGGGGACCGATCCCGCGAGAAACTGGCGCCCGCCGTGGTCTTCCAAAATCCAGCCGATTTCGAGATAGCGGATCGGGCGATCCGACTTATTCTTCACTTCGAGACGCGGCGCGCGGGCTTCGTTGCCGGCGATGCGAGCCATGCCGCCCATGGGATCGATCGGCGAATCGGGCAGGCGTAAGAATGCGAACTGGACCTGTTTCTCGGGCTCGAAATTGGTGGCGCGTCCACCCCGGACCATCTGGACGTCGAGCGTTGGACGGTCTAACGAGTGCGTCATGCTTTCCAGAATTTCGCGACGCAGCCGTTCCGGACCGCCTTCCGCTACGAGCGATTTGAAATATTTCCGGTCGCGCCGCGCTTCGAATTCGCTCAACGTGAGCGTGCGGCGAGAACCCAACTTGTCCGTGCCGTAAAAACTGAGATCGTCGAACAGCACGCCATCGAGGCCAATCTGAACCGGAGCGCCGGACATAGCAGGCAGCGGCCGCAAAAGGCGCAGGTCGATATGCAGCGGGAATGTCTCGAAAGGCGCCACGTCGAGGCTGGTGACCGTGACGGAGCCTTTTCCGCCGGGAGTGACATCTTGCGCCGTAACGAGGAACGTAATTCCGCGAATCCGGCGTTGCGAGGAATTGCGCAAGGTAAGCGCGGCATGCAGGTCGAGCAGCATCGCGCCGCCACGCGCGGTTTCGTTCGATTCGCCGTAGTCGGATGAAATCACTGCTACCGGCGAATCTTTCGGCAGATCGATGCGCGGCAGTACGCCTGCAAAGGCGCCGCTCACGCACAGCAGGGCGGCGAAAAGCTTACTGCTCCGCATCGTACACCTTGTTCGTCGTCACCTGGCCGGTATCGGCATCGACGTAACGCACGCTGACGGAACCACGCATGCTGGCTGAAACCGTCACGGCATCCGAACGCGGATGCATCAGCGACAGCGTGCGGCCATTCTGGCTGAGATCGAGCGACAAAGAAGAGGCCGACAACATGACATCTTCGGCGGCCGTCACGGGATGCTGCACCAGCTTTCCGATGCGCTCGGTCCGGACGCGGGTAAAAGCGGAAAGCAGATGATCCATCTGCGGACGCGGGAGATTGATCCAAAACGCGGCCCCGAACACGACGGTCGCGCAGGCCACCACCATCGCGGCGTTCCATCCCAAGCGCCGGGGATGCCCGGTTAGCGAAGGCTTATCGAAACGAGCGATCGCTTCGCCTGCTGCCAGGCCGAGCCGGATATTGGCAGACATTTCTCCGGCCAGTTGATTCCAATTCAGATTCTGCGGAAGATCGCCGGTGACTTCGCGGACCTGTTCGCTGGCCGTTCGCAAAGCTTGCACCTCGCGAGAGCAAACCGCGCACGTGGAAACATGCCGGCGGACGCGCCAGCGATCCCAAAAGGAAAGATCGTTACCCGCCATCAGCGCTAACTGGATTTCGCTCGGATGCGTCATCTATGCCTTCTTCCCGAGTGGACGGCGTCCGCGGTCCATGTAGCGGCGGAATTTGATGCGCGCGTTGGCGATGTGCGATCGCACGGTGGCTTTCGAACAGGCCATCTGCTCGGCAACTTCGTCGGCCGGCAGACCTTCCACATCGCGCAGCAGCAGAGCGGTTCGCTCGCGCTCGGTGAGGCAGGTGAGGCCTTGCTCCAGATATTCGCGGTGCTCGGACCGCAGGACGGCTTGTTCCGGACTCTCAGAGGGTTCGCTGAGCGGATCGACCAGAGAGTCGATCTCGCAAAAATTGACTTTTCCGTTGCGGCGCAGGAAATCGATGGCGGTGTTGCTGGCGATCCGGGACAACCAATGAGCTGCCTTGTCGATATCTTTAAGCTGGTCCTGGCGCTGTAACGCCTTAATGAAGGCTTCCTGGGTCAGATCCTGCGCGTCGGCGACGTTGCCGACGATCCGGTAGATCAGCAGGAAAATGCGACGTAAGTTATCGGAAACAAAGCGGTTTTGCAGCTCCTGCGTGGACTGCAAACTGGCGTCGAGTTGGGAGGGAGCACCCCGGTCGCTCATCGCTTGCTCAAAACTGTAAACCGCCGATGCCATGCCTATAACAGGCTGACGTGAAAACCCGAAAAGCGTGCAAGCCTTTCCATGGTTCCATCGGCTTCCCTTCCTTAATTGTATATGGGTTCGGGCGAAATTCAGCGCCGGACTGCAATCAAATCTTCGAAAGCGCTCGGCGGAAGGTCGATCAACGATTGAACCGTGATGTCGGCGCCGTCGAGGACGGCTTTTCGGGACACGCCAATGCACCGCATTCCGGCGCGGCGGGCGGCTTCCACGCCCGGAATCGCGTCTTCGACTACGATGCAGCGCTCGGCTGGCACACCCAAACGCTCGGCGCCCTTCTGAAAAACCTGCGGATCCGGCTTTCCGGCAGTTACATCTTCGGCGGAAACGAGCGCGTCGAAGAATCCGGCAAGGCCCATCGCTTCGAGCACGACTTCGATGTTTTTTCGAGGCGCGGAGGACGCCACGGCTTGCAGCCATCCTTGTTGCTTGAGCCGCTGGATCCAATCGAGCACGCCAGGGAGCGGCTCAATGCGACCGTCGTGCACCAGCTTTCGGTACAACTCCTCCTTGGAATCGCCGATGCGGATGATGCTTTCCGGCGTTGCCGCGGAATTGAGCCACTGCGGAAGAATGGAGTCGTTACGCTGGCCGAAAGTTTTGAGAAATTGATCGTGGGTAATGGCGACGCCTTCGAGTTGCATGGTGTCGCGCCAGGAGAGCCAGTGGTATTCTTCCGAATCCACGAGCGTGCCATCCATGTCCCAGAGTACGGCGCCTGTCATTCAGATATTTTATCGTGCCAGTAAGGCGAGCCTCCGGCTTGCCGAAATCGCAAGCCGGAGACCTGCGCCACTGCGTGCGCTTTACAACTCCGGATGCAGGTGCAAAGTCTTGCCCGCCGCTACATAAACCTTTTCAGCGAACTGCGTGCGTCCGCCTTCGCGGATTTCCAAGTTGTAGCTGCCGGGGCGCAGGTGCATGGTTTTGTTCTCGTGCGTGGTACCGGCGAATGCGCCGTTGATGAACACCTGGGCGTCTTTCACCTTGGTGTCCAGCTTAATCTGACCGGAATTCGGATACGCATAGTAACCGCCCCAATAAGGGCCATAGCCGTAATACGGGCCCCAGTAGCCGCCCCAATACGGTGCACCCCAGTATCCACCGCCTACGAAAACTCGGCCTCCAAACCTGACCGCCGCTGGTGCGCTCGATGGAACCAGCAACATCAACGCAGCCGCCAATGATAGAAACAACTTCTTCATCTCACTACCTCCGGGGACATGCTCCCCTACTGGTTAGATGAGGGCGGATTCCAATGGGTTGCAGGCCGGAACTACTTGAGCAGGAACGGCAAAACGATGAACGTCAGGAACACTGCCAGCATTAGCCAGGCGCGAAGGTGGCCGAGATTTACGGTGTAACCAATTCCACTGCGCCGCTCAACGAACAGGGCTGGATCCTCCGCGTTGTGGTAAAAGAGGCCCCACAGCCACGATTCATCCGGAGTGCGGTCGCCGAACGGTTTTCCTGTCGCGGTGCTCAACGCAAGGTTTTCTTTCCGGCGAAGGATCAGGAGGTAAACGATGTGCGCCGCCAAGCCAACGCCAATAACCACGATGGCCGAGCGCATTTCCATTTCGCCGATGGCGTGCCCGCATGCGCCGAGATTGGCAACCAAGCCAGTCAACACTGCGAACGTGATGTTGAACAGAATGCTGGTGCGTAGGATGACGCGGCGGTAATTGGTCAATCCTGCCGGGTTGCGGCGCGTGCCGAAGCGGAACGCGAGCAACACCAGGAACGATCCGGCCCAAGCTCCGAGGGCGAATGAAAGCGGCTTGTCCACGATCGATTCGATGGCGCCCCAACGCGCCTGGAGCAAGGCTGCCGAAATGCCGAGCAGAAGCACTGCGGGTCCGATGAGCAAGGTAAGAGAATTCTCGACGATCGCCGGAGGCGTCACGAGAAAGCTAGCTTCCCGTACACCGCTGGCCGGGAGTGCATGCCGGGTCATGGCTCGGTTGGCTTGCGCGAACGCGATCGATCCGGCTAGAACAAAAAAACCAATCGCGAACAGCCAAATGCCAGACGGAGGGACTTTCATTGACGAAACAAAGATACCCGTATTCATGAGCGCGATCGCTGCCAACAGAATCTTGCGCTGATACGCACGGATGATGGCGCGAGCCTCGCGCCGCTCACGAAACTCCGGCGCGACTGTCGCACCAAACAGAAGGTCCCGGCGCATCAGGTGAGGAGCAAACCAGCTCGCCATGACAAGTAAGAATAAAATTCCGATTCCAATCCACGTCATACATCTAAACCTTTCATAACCAAATTCAACTCGCGGCGAATGTCTTCCAGGCGCACACCATCCGCCTTCAACTCCGCGATCATTTCGCGGATGCGCCGTGCAAACTGCGCCCGCTTTTGCGGATCGGCCGCCCGTTTGGATCGCGCCAGCACCTGCGCGCCGCGCCGGCGCTTCAAATCGAGCCAACCTTCTTCGGCCAGAATGCGATACGCTTCGGCCACGGTGTTAAAGTGGACGCCGAGATCGAATGCCAGTTCGCGGACCGGAGGCAGCAAATCTCCAGGGCGAAGGGCGCCATCGACCAGCAAGGTCCGCAGGCCATCCACGATTTGGCGGTAAGCCGGCACGGGATTTGAGAGATCGATGCGGAGGCGGAGCGCTCGTTCGGACATTGTCTAATGTACATAGACAATGTACATAACAGGAGGCGGGTTTGTCAAGTTGAGACGGTCGGGGTAGCGCTCCCTAGCGGTCGCGGTTCGGTCGCGCGGTTTTACCCGCAGTTAGACGACCGTGCGCTTCCAAGCCCCGCGCCGGAACCAGATGATCCCGAGCAGCGCCAGCAGCGAATCGCCGATCACCACCGCGACAAATACGCCGCGCGGGCCCAGGCTGGTGCGATAGGCGAGGAACCAGGCAACAGGAATCTGGCAAGCCCAGAAGCAGATCAAGTTCAGCACCGTTGGGGTAAACGTATCGCCGGCGCCGTTGAACGCCGCCGTAATCACCATGCCGTAGGCGTAGGAAATGTAGCCGTAACTCAAGAGCCGCAGTCCGCTAACCGCCAGCGGAAAAACGGCCGGATCGTTAGTGAACCAGCCGATGATCGTTTCGGCGAAGACGATGAAGAATAATCCCACCGCGCCGAGAAACAGCATGTTGTAGAAGCAGGTAATCCAGACGGAGCGTTCAGCGCGATCGGGCTTCCCTGCTCCAAGATTCTGCCCGACCAGGGTAGCGGCGGCGTTGCTCATGCCCCAGGAAGGCAGGATGGCGAAGATGATGATCTTGATGGCGAGCGTATTCGCCGCCGCGGCCGCGCTTCCGAAAGTCGCCATGATGCGAACCACGCCCACCCAGCTCGCCATCTGCACCATGTATTGAAAAATCGCGTTCAGCGAAAGCCGGATCATCCGCAGCATCACGGGAAAGTCCAAGCGCACTTGCTTTTTGTGGATCACGAAGCGGCCGCGGCCCGATGTGAGAATCCAGATTTGAAAAAGCACGCCGATGCCGCGGCCGATGGTGGTTCCGACTGCGGAGCCGGTAACGCCCAGCTTAGGAAAAGGGCCGATGCCGAAGATCAAACACGGATTCAGACAAATGTTCACGATGTTGGCGAGCCACAGCACGCGCATGGCGATGGCGGCATCGCCCGCGCCGCGAAACACGGCGTTGATCAGAAAGAGCAGAAAGATGGTGGCGCAGCCGCCGAAAATGGTCCGGGTGTAATTTGTGCCAAGCGCGATGACGCCGTCGGTTGCGCCCATCAGCCGCAGGATGTGCGGCGCATAGAAGTAGCCGAGCAAAGAGATGATGGCAGACACGACCACGCCCACCACGATCACCTGCACGGCCACCAACCCGGCGGCATCTTCATGTTTCTCGCCGATGCGGCGCGCGACCACGGCGGTGGCGCCCATGCTCAGTCCCAGAGCGACCACGAACACCAGCGTGAGGCACGTTTCCGTGAGTCCGACGGTGGTGATCGCATCCGCGCCCAGGTGCGACACCCAAAAAACGTCCACCACGCCGAACAGCGATTCCATGATCATTTCGAGCACCATGGGAACCGCGAGCAATACAATGGCGCGGCCGATACTGCCTTCGGTGAAATCCTGGCTGGTGCCCATCACTGCTTCGCGCAGCGATTGCCAGAATCCGGGAACACGTGTTTCTGTAGCGTTCATACTGTTTTCCTTGGGAGTCCGGCTCGGGAACCGAGCGAGTGTTTCTTTAGTGTAGCGCGCGGCAACGGATACGTGCGCCGAGGCGTCATACTTACTTCTTGTGGCCGTCTACGATAACGAACTCGCCCAGATTGTCGCCGATTTAAACCGAGTCGCGACGGGATCGCGTCCCGCCCAAACGGCGAGTACGCCAGACACGGGATCGCTGGATCATTTGCTCCAGTTGGCGGCGCAGCAAGGCGCGTCCGACGTTTTGCTGATCGCGGGAGTTTCGGTTTCGCTGAGAGTGAATGGAGCGCTGACGGCCTCAGCAGGTCCGGCGTTGAATGGAGACGACACACGCAATCTGCTGCTGCCTTTGCTCGCGCCGAAACAGTATCAGGATCTGCAGCAGCTCAAATCGGTGGACTTGTGTTTCAGCCGCGACGGCATCGGACGATTTCGCGCGAACATCCATCACCAGCGCGGCACGCTGGCGGGAAGCATTCGGCTATTGCCGGATAAGATTCCGAGCATCGAATCGCTGCATCTTCCGGCGACGCTGCGCAAGCTGGCGGAAGCGCGGCAGGGATTGATCCTGATCACCGGACCGACTGGAAGCGGCAAAAGTTCAACTTTGGCGGCGCTGGTCGATTTAATCAACGCGCAGCGGCGCAGCCATATCGTCACGATTGAAGATCCCATCGAGTTCGTGCACGCCAACCGCAGCTCCATCGTGGAGCAGATCGAGGTCGGCCCCGACACGCCCGATTTCGCGAGTTCCGTACGCTCTATTCTGCGCCAAACGCCGGATGTAATTCTGGTGGGCGAGATGCGCGATCCGGAAACCATCGCGACGGTGCTCACTGCCGCGGAAACCGGACACCTGGTCCTTTCGACGCTGCACACCAACGACGCCGCGCAATCCGTCTCGCGCATTTTGGATTCGTTCCCGTCGGGCAATCAACCGCAGATCCGCCAGCAACTTTCGCTTGCGCTGTTGGCGGTGGTGGCGCAGCAACTGGTGCCGGCGGCTAACGATCGCGAACGGTATCCGGCGGTCGAAATCATGATCGCTTCGCACGCGGTCCGCAACTTGATCCGGCGCGGCGAGGATCATCAACTGCACACCGCGATCGGAACCGGCCGCGCCGATGGCATGATCACTATGGAACAGTCGCTCGCCGAGTTAGTGAACTCAGGCAAGATCAACCGCGATACCGCGCTCGCGCATTGTTCCCGATTGGAAGAGCTGCGCCAGTATTTTCAGGCCTAAGTAGTACGCACGATTCTGAGTTGATACACTACCTACCATGACGGAGCCTGTCACCCTCTCACGCCGTACGCTTCTTGCTCTTGCAGCAGCCGCACCGTTCGCAAAAGTATCGGCAGCCAACAAGCAACTTCCGGTCGGCCTCGAACTGTACTCGGTGCGCGACGAGCTCCATAAAGATCTTCCTGGAACCGTTCGTGCCGTCGCGAAAATGGGCTACCAGTGCGTGGAATTCTTCTCGCCTTACATGGCTTGGTCCACGCAGCAAGCCAAGGACATTCGCGCGCTCTTGGATGAGCTTGGAATCCGCTGCTCCTCGACGCACAACGGACCGAATTCGTTCTCGGGCGCTGGTCTCGAAAAAGCGACCGAGCTGAATCAAATCCTGGGAAGCAAATACATTGTGATGGCGAGCGCCGGCCGCGTCACCACCCTCGACGATTGGAAAAAGGTCGCCGATACGTTGAGCACGGCTGCGGAGAAGTTAAAGCCCACCGGCATCAAGACCGGATATCACAATCATCAAGCCGAGTTCACGGCGGTCGACGGCAAGCGTCCCATGGAAGTGCTGGCCGCTAACACCGGCAAAGACGTGATGCTGCAGCTCGACGTCGGGCACTGCATCGAGACAGGGGCCGATCCAGTGGCATGGATCAATCAAAACCCCGGCCGCATTCAGTCGCTGCATTTGAAAGATTGGTCGCGCGATCCGGCGGTGGGATTCAAAGCGCTGCTGGGCGAAGGCGTCGTACCGTGGAAGCAGGTGTTCGAAGCGGCGGAAAAAACCGGAGGCGCGGAGTTTTACCTGGTCGAGCAGGAAGGCAGCCGATTTTCAGCGCCGGAAACCGCCGAAAAGTGCCTGGCGGAATACAAGAAGCTTCACGGCTAAGCTGCACCACCAGGCAAGCTGGATTTTTGGCCGGCGGCGCACAGCCAGCCGCTGCCGCGCTCTTCGAAAATCTCCACGTTCACAAAACCCGCACCCGCAAAGAGAGCGCGCTCTTCTTCAACGCTTAAGTAGGCAGCGCTGATCACCTTCATCAGAGGCTGCACCAGCTTGTTCGGCTGTTTTCTCTTGTAGCTTTCCGCAATAACGATGAGGGTTCCACCGGGCTTGAGCACGCGCAGGACTTCCTGCATGGCTCGCGGCATATCCGGCCAATAGTATTGGGTTTCAACGGCGGTGACGAGATCGAAGCTCGCATCGGGAAACGGAAGCTGAGAAACCGTCCCCTGCGCGATGCCGCCGCGTCCGGCACGGATCAACGCGGCATTCTTGGAGTGCGACGCTCGAACGCTTCCCTCGGCGTAATCCACGCCATACACCGAGCCTTCGCTCGCCATCGCCGACAGTTTCTGGATGGTTCTGCCCCCACCGCAACCGACATCCAGAACCCTGGAAGATTTCCCCACGGTAACGTGCCGCAAGCCCCAATCGGTCAGGCTGGAGTGGGAATGGTTCATGATCCATAAGAAAAATCTTCCAAACCATCGCGAGGGCTTACGCACCTGGCGCAGCAGGAGAACAACCAGCGCGAATAATACAACGATTTTGAGGATGCGCAGCACGCGGCGCTACCGCCGTACGCGCCGTGCGAATAAACTCAGGCTACCGAGGAAGGCCACAAAAGCCGCGATACTCAGCCAGATGGCGTTGCGAAAATCTCCCGCGCTCGGAAACGTGTACGGCGACAGAAAGAATCCGCGCAGCATCAAAATCAGGGCGATCAGCGCCCAAAGCGGAAAGAGCCAGCGGACGAACCCGGTGACTGCCATGAGGATGGTAACGATCGACACAATTCCCAACAGCAGCGTCGCGCTCGTCAGGATGGAACCCTGCCAAGGCATCATCCCAAGTTGCAAGTCCTTACCGCTTGTCATCGCGATGCTGGAAATCCCAATCAAAAAGAGCGCCAACACCAAGTGGAATCCATAAGCGTAGACGCGGAGCAACCACCAGAGAGCGTTTCGCACGAGTTGTAATTGTACCAACTTGCGGCCGAAGGTCACCCGCCTACCGATTGCCGGCGGAGATTCGTTTCGGATCGCACTTGTCGAGCGTATGCCCGTGCTCGGCGTAACATTTGCCCATCGCATTCAGATCCCTCCTGTTGGGCGCGTTGTGGCAGTAAGTGCACGCCTTTTGTTCCTTCTTCATGTAGTCGGGCTTGGCGAAGGAAAACGGCGAGGACGCCAGAAATCCGGCAATCAAGATGACGGAAGGCATTACTACTTTGACGAATCTGGACATAGCAATCCTCCTTGGCTGGCGTAGGGCAATTGGCGAACCGCTGCAAGATTCGCTTTTTTCCCAGTCACTTACAAGAAGCCCGCGGTGCGCTAGATTGCGCATCGAGACGAGGTTAGCGTCAAGACACCCACTATTTGGCTGTTATCCTTTAAGAGTTATGGGATTCCACCTGGGCGTCGATTATCAGCCGCGTGGCGATCAGGCTGCAGCTATCGATCAACTCTTCCGTGGCGTACTGGATGGGGAACAACACCAGGTTCTGCTGGGCGTGACAGGATCGGGCAAGACCTACACCATGGCCCAGATCATCGAAAAGACCGGACGTCCGGCTCTGGTACTGGCGCACAACAAGACGCTGGCCGCGCAGCTCTATCACGAATTCAAATCGTTTTTTCCATCCAATGCCGTCGAGTATTTTGTCAGCTATTACGATTACTATCAGCCGGAAGCGTACCTGCCGTCCGGCGACATCTATATCGAGAAGGAAGCGACCATTAACGACGAGCTGGACAAGCTGCGGCTCTCCGCCACCCGCTCCCTGTTTGAGCGACGCGACTGTGTGATTGTCGCGAGCGTCAGCTGCATTTACGGCCTCGGTTCACCCGAAGCTTATTACGGCATGCTGCTCATGCTGGAGAAGGGCGAGAAAATCTCGCGCCAGCAGATCACTTCCCGCCTGGTGGACATTCTGTATGAACGAAACGACTCGAGCTTCGTGCGGGGAACGTTCCGCGTGCGCGGCGACGTGATCGAAGTTTTCCCAACGTACGATGACTACGCTTATCGCATCGAACTATGGGGCGACGAAATCGAAAGCCTCAGCCAGATCGATCCGCTCCTGGGGCAAGTCCGGCAAACTTATCTCCGCCTGCCGATCTATCCGAAAACGCACTATGTGATGACTCCCGAAACGCGCGAGTCGGCGCTGCAAAGCATCGAGCGCGAGCTGGAATCCTGGCAAAAAGAGCTCGAGAAGGGCGGGAAGCTGGTGGAAGCGCAGCGGCTTTATCAGCGCACCATGTTCGATCTGGAAATGATCCGCCAGATCGGCTACTGCCATGGCATAGAAAACTATTCGCGGCACTTTTCCGGAAGGCTGCCCGGCGAAGCGCCTCCAACTCTGCTCGACTACCTACCCCACGACCATTTGATTTTTATTGACGAGAGCCATCAGACCGTTCCCCAGCTTTCCGGCATGTTTCATGGGGACCGTTCGCGCAAGAACATCCTGGTGAACTACGGATTCCGGCTTCCCAGCGCTCTTGACAATCGACCGCTGACTTTCGAGGAGTTCGAGAATCGCGCACACCAAGTGGTCTACGTTTCCGCGACACCTGGCCCATATGAGCTTACGAAGTCCGCCGGGGTGGTAGTCGAGCAAATCATTCGTCCCACGGGCTTGGTGGATCCTCAGATCGAGGTGCGTCCCATCAAAGGCCAGGTGGATGATCTACTCAACGAAATCCGCAAACGCACCGAACAAAATCAGCGCGTGCTGGTAACCACTTTGACCAAACGCATGGCGGAGGATCTTTCGGAATACTACACGGAAGTCGGGGTGAAGTGCGCGTATCTGCATTCGGAAGTGGCCGCGCTCGACCGGATGAAGATCCTGCGCGACTTGCGCCGCGGCGAATACGACGTGCTGGTGGGCGTAAATCTCTTGCGCGAAGGCTTGGATCTTCCCGAAGTATCGCTGGTTGCCATCCTGGATGCCGATAAAGAAGGCTTCCTGCGGTCCGCTGGATCATTGATCCAGACCATCGGGCGCGCGGCTCGCCACTTGGACGGCAAAGCCGTGCTTTATGCCGACGTGTATACCGACAGCATGAAGCGCGCCATCGACGAAACCAATCGCCGTCGAGCCATTCAAGAGCAGTACAACATCGATAACCACATCACGCCCCAGTCCATCATCAAACCGATCGACATGAGCCTGGTGCGAATCGCTGAAGGGGATTACGTCACGGTTCCCATGGAACCGGAAGATCCAGCCGAAGAGATGACGCCTGAACAACGGGACAAGTTCATCCACGAGCTGGAAGAGAGCATGCGAGCCGCCGCGAAGAAATTCGAGTTTGAAAAGGCGGCCCAGCTCCGCGATCGCATCAAAAGTTTGAAGGCGATCACAGTCTATGAAGAAAGCCAAGTCGGTAGCCCTGATCGGGGCGGGTAAGCTCACCGACTCGTCCTTGTCCAGATTTTATTGGCTTTCCGACCGGTTGGGGCCGGTTAAGTCATCGTCCTTCCGGCTGGCCAGCCGGATTGCAAATCGACTGCGCGCAGGTTATCCGGTGAAGGATTACGAGGAGTTTCAATCCTCGGAGCTGATCCTGGTGTGCGTGCCGGAGCCCATGCTGCCCGAGGTTCTGGAGGATCTCGCCTCGGCGCCGATCGATTTTAACGGCAAAGCGGTGGTATTGAGCAGCTTATGGGGCGACAGCGGCGAGTTACGCCGATTCTCGGCGCTCGGGGCGGCGATCGGGTCCATTTGCATGATTCCAGGGTTCGACGATCTCCGTTATCTGGTGGAAGGGGATCGTCTCGCCGTGTGGCATTGCCGCCGTCTGGTGGAACACCGCGAGCGCCGTGCTGTGACGATCGAGCGATCGCTCAAGCCGTTTTATCTGGCGGCGCTCGCCTGTACCGGGAGTGTGCTGTTTTCGGTGCTGATGGCGGCCGATCAAGCGCTCCGCATGGCGGGCGTTGCATCGGCAGACTCCTCCACCATCTTGCAGAGGCAGGTCTCCCGGACGGTCCGCTCCTTCGTTCGAACGGGAGGCAAAGCTCTGCCGGATTCGAGCGAACTTTCCGGCCACGTCCGCGCGCTCGCCGCAACGAACCCTGACTTGGCGGATTATATGGAACGGAGCGCCCGCTTGGCGGAGAAGCTGGTGGAGAGCCGGAAATTTTTCGCCGCATCATCATAGCCACGGAATAGCCACGGACAAACCCTTTTCCTATCCGTCTCCATCGGTGGCTATTTGAGCGCCTGCAGCATTTTCTCCGAACGGATCACCGCAGTGACGCATCTTTTGTCCGAAAAGACCGCGCTGTCGTTGGAGGGAGAGGCCGGGATCAGTTTTAACATCGGAAAGACATACGGCTTCTGGACGGGCTCGAAATTCGAGATCACCATCCACTGCGATTTCCGCAGCGCTTCGGGAAGCTCGCGCTCGCCGGGAATATTTATCGCGTGCAGGCCCGTGTACCAAAAGATTTGGGGGAAGTTGGCGCCCAGAACGGTCGCGCCGGAAGTGGCATGCTCCCGTAGAAATGTCATGGCGTCCAAGAACACCGGATAGCCCAGGGTGTTTTCGTTTTCGAACACGTGGCGAGTAACTCGAAAATTTAAAGCGAAAGAGCCCGCCAGCAGTCCGCCGAGAACCAATCCGCGGACAGCCGGGCGTAGGTTGGCGGTTAGTTTAACTAGGCCGGCCGCGGCGATCATCGTCAGAAATGGAAGCGCCGAGCTGACGATCCGATCCTCTTTATAGCGGTAGAAACTGAACCATGTCACGATAAATGCGGCTGCCAGGAGATTGTGTAGCGTGAAGCGGTGGCGTTTCCAGAGAGACCATCCGATCGCCACGAAAACAAAGAGAGCGATTTCCGCCGACAGCAGGAACGGAAGCCGGCGAATATAAAAATCCCAAGGCATCGCCACGCCCGGCATATAATCCTGCAACTGGTGCGCGGATTTTTTGAGACCGGCTAAAGGATCTCCGAACGCGAGTTGTTCGCGCGCGAGCCACGGCAGAAACACAAGCACGCCCGCGAGCGGGCTCAAGAAAAAAGAGCGGCTGAGGATTCTGGCGCGCACTTCCGCTCCTCCCTGCCACCAGGCGATTGCGACAAACAAAACAAGGATCGGGAAAAATAACACGGCTGTGTGCCGCGTCAGGAATGCAAGTGCGCAGGCGATCCAGCTCCAGAGAAAGTACCGCTGGTCAAGATAAAGTCCCGAGTAAAACAGCCAAACGGCCGCGGCGAAAAACGCCAGGAAAGGAATCTCACACAGGAACATGGGAACCCGTGTCCAGAAAAAGGGCGTTATTCCGAGCAGAAAAGCGGCTACCCAGCCGGTGGTTCGGTCAAAGTGCGCCGCGCCAAAAGCGTACACGCAAAGCAATGCCAAAAGAGCCAGCACGCCTTCCGTTCCGCGAAGGATGATGTCGTCCGAGTCTCCTCCGAAGATCCACATGGCCGCGGCGCCCGCCAGAGGAAGAAACGGCGGACGCAGCGAGTTCGGCTCGCCCGCAATCGAGAATCCTTGGCCTTGCAAAACGGAACGGCCAATGGAGGCGTACTCGGCCTCATCCCACATGAACATCCCGTAAGAGTCTATGGCTAGGCTGTAGAGGATCCCGAACAGGAGAAGTAGACTAATCACCGGCCAATGCTGAAGAACTGTCCCTAGTACACGCTCGCGGATATATCGATGTTGAACCAATGGATCAAAATGTTAACACACGAGCCGATAAACACTGACCGATACGCTCGTCCGGAATTTTAAGGTCATCCAAGCGCTACGATCGGACCATGCCCACACTGCCCGAACCTTGGCTGCGCGGACCCATCCCTGACGTCCACCCGCTCATTGCACCCGTCCTCTACGCCTTCCAGCAAGCTCGCGAGGATCTTGTGCTCCACACCGCGGGACTGACCACCGAACAAGTGTGGGCCACTCCTCACGGCTTCGGCTCACTTGGCTTTCACATTCGACACATCGGCGGCAGCACGGATCGCCTGATGACTTATCTCGAAGGAAACCAGCTTTCGGGCACTCAGCTGGCCGCGCTCAAAGGCGAGCACGAACCCGGCGCACCGCTCGAACAACTTCTGGCCGAATTAGACTCGAGTTTCCAAAAAGCCGAATCGATTGTCCGGGCGCTGCATCCTGACGATCTCGCCGGCCCGCGCACTGTGGGCCGTAAACAGTTGCCTACCACAGTGATTGGCCTATTGGCCCACATCGCCGAACACACCCAGCGCCACGCCGGACAGGCCATCGCAGCGGCCAAATTGGCGAGAATCGGTAACCTTTCGGCCGGTCAGCCGTAACTAACTAGAGGAGCGAGGTGCGTCCGCGCTATGACTAAATTCGAAACCGTCTGGAACGATTTCCGCTACGCCGTGCGATCGCTGGGCCGCACGCCCGGATTCATTGTGGTGATGGTGCTCACCCTCGCGCTCTCTATCGGCGCCAATAGTGCGATCTTCAGCGTCATTGAAGGCGTGCTCCTTCGCCCCCTTCCCTATTCCCAGCCCGACCGTATCGTCCGCATCTTCTTCAACAGCGCATCCTATCCAAAGTTCCCGCTGAATCCTTTCGACCTGCGCGATATCCGTGCGCGCAACCGGACCTTCGACAGCGTTGCTGGAATCACACGCTCCGACACACAACTCTCGGGCGCTGGCGAGCCGGTGATGCTGCGTGCGTTCCGCGTGACCGCCGGATATTTCCGCGTTCTCGGATTTTCGCCCGCGCGCGGCCGCGAATTCACCACCGCCGATGAAGTACCCGCCGCGAGCAAGCTCGCAATTTTGAGCGACCGCCTCTGGCGCACGCGCTTTCAATCCGACCCTGCAATCGTCGGCAAGACCATCATGCTGAACGCGCAAGCCCACACCGTAGCCGGCGTGATGCCTCCGGGCGTCCGGCATCCGGGCAACGATTATCATGCGATTGCCGACGGCGACACCGTCGATCTCTGGCTTCCCTTTCCTTTTGAAGGCAATCCCACCAGGCGCGGATCGCATTTTATGGAAGGCATCGGACGGATGAAGCCGGGCGTTACAGCGCAGCAAGCGAACGCGGATCTCACGACGATTCTGCATCAGCTCATCGGCGAACACGTCACGGGAGAAGGCTGGAAGATATACCTGGTTCCGCTTTATCGCGAGCTGGTAGGGCGCACCGAGCGCATGCTGCTGGTGCTGCTCGCCGCCGTCGGATTGCTTTTGCTGATCGCCTGCGTGAACGCCGCGAATCTGCTGCTGGCGCGATCGAGCGCCCGCGTCCGCGAAATTGCCGTCCGCTCCGCTCTGGGAGCCGCGCGCGGCCGGATCATCCGCCAATTGCTCACCGAGAGCCTGGTGATCTCGTTCGCGGGCGGCGCGCTGGGGACGCTGTTGGCCATCGGCGGAGTCCGCGCATTAGTCGCTCTTCTGCCCGCCGGATTCCCGCGCGCTACGGAAATCCATTTGGATCCCTGGGTGTTCCTGTTCACTCTGGCTGTTTCGCTTGTTACCGGTTTGTTGTTCGGCCTGGTGCCAGCGCTCACCGCCTCGCGCGCTGATTTGCAGCAAAGCCTGCGAGAAGGTGGACGGAGCGCAACAGGAAGCTCTCGCCAGCTGCGGCTGCGGAATGTTCTGGTGGTGGGCGAAACCGGATTGGCCTGTGTGCTCCTCATTGCCGCGGGTCTTATCCTGCACAGCTTCGTGAATCTGCTCCGTTCGGATCCAGGATTCCGTCCGCAGCAAGTCTTAACGGCGGGCATCTCGCTGCCGTACGAGAATTACAAGACCGCGCCGCAAGTCCGCCGCTTCTACAGCCAACTCACCGCGAATCTTGCCGCGCTGCCAGGTGTGCAATCGGTGGGCGTTGGATCCGACTTGCCCTGGACCGGCTACGATGAAAACGCCGGCGGCTTCACAGTCGAGGGACGTTCGGCCGAATACAACGACAAGACCACGGCTCGCTATCACGTGGCTTCCGTTGACTACTTCCGCTCGCTAGGAATCCCGCTAATGCATGGCCGATTTTTTAGCGATCACGATGTGAAGGATTCTCCAACCGTGATCGTCATCAACGACGCGATGGCGAAAGCGTATTGGCCGGGCGAGGACGCCGTCGGCAAAAGAATCTCTTTCAATGACAAGCCGGCCGAGAAGGATTGGTTCCGGATCGTCGGCGTAGTTGGCGATATCAAAGATCAACCGGCCAACGCAGCTGCAAAGGCCGCCTTCTGGTGGCCGATCGAACAAATGCCGTTCGATAACACGGATATGTCGATCGCGATCCGTTCGAATTCAAACCCGGCGCAGCTCGCCGCTCGTTTGCGCGAGGCGCTGCGGCAGCTTGATCCCGGGATTGCGCTGGCCGATGTGCGATCGATGAAGCAGATCGCCGATGCTTCCGTTTCCAGCCAGCGCTTCACGCTGTTCCTGATCGGTCTGTTCGCCGGCCTCGCGCTGGTGCTGGCGACCATGGGAATGTACGGCGTAATTTCCTATTCCGTCAGCCAGCGAATGCCTGAATTCGGGATGCGAATCGCGCTCGGTGCGGGTCCGTGGGACTTGCAACGGATGATCCTCGGGCAGGGGTTGACGCTTTCGATCGCCGGAGCGGGGATCGGTCTGCTGTGCGCCCTCGCGCTCGGCCGATTGTTGTCAACACTCCTCTACGGAGTGAGCGCTCTCGATCCCGTCACGTTCGGTGCAGTAGCAATTCTGGCTCTTGCTACCGCGATCTTTGCCTGCTATATTCCGGCGAATCGCGCTTCAAAGGCGGATCCGATGACGTCGCTGCGTTCGGAGTAACTATTTCTATAACTGAGTCAGCGCCTGCTCCAGCGCTTCGACAAAATAATACTCGCCCCACATCACCGATTCATCCACACCCAGTTCCTTGTGTAAATGATAAACGCCGCCCTTGAGAATCCCTTCCCACTTCTTGTCCTTCTTTGCCAGATGTTTCTCGCAAAGGGTCCGCAGGATCATGATTCCGGTGGACCAATAAAAATGGCCCTTGACCGGATCCTGCAGCAAACGGCAAAGACGCAGGAGCCCGGATGCGGCGATAGCGGCCGAAGAAGTGTCGAGTAATTTGCGGCTTTCCGGGGGCGCATTGTAGTCCCACGGCGGAACACCGTCGTAATTCGAGTGCGTGATGTAGTAATCGGCGCACGCTTCTGCTGTTTCTAAGAAACGCGGATCGCGAGCGTATTCGTAGGAGATGCTGAAGCCATAAAGCGACCACGCCAGTCCGCGCGACCAGCAGGAGTCGCCCCGGTACCCCTGTTGCGTCGCTTGGCGCAAAAACTCACCAGTCTCCAGATCAAAGATGCCTTCATGCGCAGTGGATCCGTCGCCGCGCACCAAAAATCGGCGCGTGGTCAAA